>JBBITK010000105.1:6334-6643 GCA_037440805.1 Arcobacter sp.
GTTTTAAAAACTATGAAATTTAGTTTCATTTTCGCCTCAATCAGAGCTTTATATAAAGTTTGTAAAAACCACTCACACCAAGGTGTAATATCAAGAAAATTATCTTCTTTTTGAATATATCCAGTTGTCTGTTCTAATGCTTTATAGTAACCTTTTCTATCATCATTTATTGCGTTTGACATTGAATATAATCTTGAAATTTTGGAGTTTTCTATTTTTGATAAAACCAAATCTGTAATAGCTCTAGTGATTCTTCCATTACCATCATCAAAAGGATGAATAATTACAAACCAAAGATGTGCCATACAC
>JBBITK010000106.1:0-6591 GCA_037440805.1 Arcobacter sp.
ATGTTGGACAACATCAAATGTGGACAGCTCAATTTTTCCCATTTACATATCCAAGACAATGGATTACAAGTGGTGGATTAGGAACAATGGGATTTGGATTACCAGCAGCTATGGGTGCTGCAAGAGCAATGAAAGGAACAGATAAGGTTGTTATAAACTTCACAGGAGATGGTTCTATTTTGATGAATATTCAAGAACTTATGACTTGTGTTGAGTATGAATTACCAGTTATCAATATTGTTTTAAATAACAATTATCTTGGAATGGTAAGACAATGGCAAACAATGTTCTATGAAAATAGATTATCTGAAACTGATTTATCTGCTCAACCAGATTTCAAAATGTTAGTAGAAGCATTTGGTGGAAATGGTTATAGAGTTACAACAAAACAAGAATTTGATGAAGCATTAAAAGATGCAATTAGTAAAAATAAAGCAGCTATGATTGAAGTTATAGTTGCAAGAAATGAAGAGGTTTTACCAATGGTTCCAAATGGTCATGCGTTAAATGAAATGACATTAATAGAAGGAGGAAAATAATGAACAATTTTAACCATTACTACGATTCAGAAACAACAAGACAAGTAATTTCAGTAATAGTTTTGAATGAACACAATGTTTTATCAAGAATTGTTGGATTATTTTCTGCAAGGGGTTATAATATAGACTCTTTAACTGTTGCTCCAATTTCAGATAGTCCCTATTCAAGAATGACTATTGTTACAACGGGAGATAAAAGAGTAATTGATCAGATAGTAAAACAATTAAACAAGTTAATACCTGTTTTAAAAGTAAATGAGCATAAAAATGTTATTGAAAAAGACACGGTTTTAATGAAATTTTCTATTGATAATAATTTATCAGATATTGATGTAATAGCTCGTGCTTACCATGGAAGTATTCAAAATGTAACTGATGATTCAATAATTGTAAGTGCCACAGATTCAAGTGCAAGAATTATGAATTTTATAAAAGTTATGCAAAAATTCAATCCACTAGAAGTTGTTAGAAGTGGAATTGTAGCTATTGAAAGATAAGGAAATTTCCTTATCTTCCCTCTTATCAAAGGATAAAAATGACCCTTCAAGAAATTGCAAATTATATTGGTATTGAGTGCCAAAATACAAAAGAGATTATAGGTTTAAATACACTTACAGATTCAAATCAAAATGAGATTACTTTTTTAGAAAACAAAAAATATATCAATGACTTAAAAAATACAAATGCTGCAGCTGTTTTAGTTACAAAGGAGAATACTAGTGATGTTCCTTCTCATACAATAGCACTTATTTGTGATGAACCTTATCTAAATTTGGCAAAAATAAGTAAGCTTTTTGCACCTAAGCTTTTTGAAATTTCTGGAAATGAGCCAATAATTGGTGAAAATTGTCAAATTATGTCAAATGTTTATATTGGAAAAAATACAGTTATCAGTGAAAATTGTACTATTATGGCAGGGGCTTATATTGGAGATAATGTAAAGATAGGAAATAACACTATTATTTATCCAAATGTAGTAGTTTACAGGGATTGTCAAATAGGAAGTGATTGCATAATCCATGCTGGAACAGTTATAGGAAGTGATGGTTTTGGTTTTGCAAATACAAAAGATGGTAAATATATAAAAATATATCAAAATGGAAATGTTGTTATTGGAAATGATGTGGAAATTGGCTCAAATTGTGCAATAGATAGGGCTGTATTTAAATCTACTATTATTGAAAATGGTGTAAGACTTGATAATCTTGTGCATATTGCCCATAACTGTAAAATAGGAACTGGTTCTATTTTAACAGGTCAAGTGGGACTTGCTGGTTCTACAACTTTGAATGCTTATGTTGTTATGGGTGGACAAAGTGCAACAGCTGGGCATTTAGAAATTGCTCCATTTACAACCATTGCTGCTCGTGGTGGAGTTACAAAAACTATAACTGAACCTAAAAAATCTTGGGCAGGTTTTCCATTGTATGAACATAAACAATGGCTTAGACTTCAAGGTAAAATCTCAAAACTTTTAGATTAAGGAATTTAAAATCGCAAAGGTAATTTCATCTCTAATATTATTTTTTATAATTGTATTTTTTGAATACTCTGCTTTTGAAGGAAGCAAAGATGTGGTTGGAAAAATAGGAAATGTTTTCTCTTCTTTTTCAAAGGAGTATTTTGGATATATCTCTTATGTCTATTTACTTCTTTTTTTATATCCCCTTTATCTTGTAAATTTCAAAAAAACTTTAAGAAGGGTTGATATTTATATAAATAGCTTTATGATGATATTTTTGATATTTATCTCTATAATTTTACAAGCACTTTTGGTTGAGCCTTTAAATGCTGGAAAAATAGGTAGTTATTTAGTAGATTATTTTAATCCTTTTGTGGGAAGAGCTGGGCTTTATATTTTTGTTTTTGTAGGTTTTGTAATTTCTTGGATTGTTTTGGCACAAAATTCAACTTTTTCTATTGCAAGTTTTAAGAATAAAATAAAATTAAGAAATAGTTTGGATATCAAAAAATTTGAAAATAAAAAGAAAAACAAAAAGAGTGATGATAAAGTTATTGTCAAAGAAAAAGGCGATACTGCTGAAATAATTATTCCAAAAGAGAGTAATGTTGCAACTTCAAAAGAAAAAATAGAGACAACTCAAATAGTAGAAAAAATAGAAAAAGAGAATAAAAAATCAAAAGAAAAAATTTCTGATGAAGATATAGCTTCTGCTCCTATTAGTATTATTGTAGAAGAGTTAGAAGAGAATAAAAAACTTCTTGATGAGATAGAACTTGGAAAAACAGAAAAACCAAAAAATTTCAAACTTCCTCCATCTTCATTTTTTCAAGAAGCACCAAAAGATAATAAATCAAAAGTTTCTGAAGCATTTATTGATAGAAAAATTGCCGATTTACTTGACAAACTTGCTATGTTTAAAATTGAGGGTGATGTTGTAAGAACTTATACAGGTCCAGTTGTAACAACTTTTGAGTTTAAACCAGCTCCAAATGTAAAAGTTTCAAAAATATTAAATCTTCAAGATGATTTAGCAATGGCACTAAAAGCTCAAACTATTAGGATTCAAGCTCCAATTCCTGGTAAAGATGTGGTTGGTATTGAAGTTCCAAATGAAGATACTCAAACAATATATTTAAAAGAGATGTTAGATAGCGAATTATTTCAAAACTCCATTTCTCCATTAACTATGATTTTAGGAAAAGATATTGTTGGAAAACCTTTTGTAACAGACTTGAAAAAATTACCACATTTATTAATAGCTGGAACAACAGGAAGTGGAAAATCTGTGGGTATTAACTCTATGATTTTGTCACTACTTTACAAAAATTCCCCAGATAATTTGAGATTGGTTTTAATAGACCCAAAAATGTTGGAGTTTTCAATTTATAATGATATTCCTCATCTTTTAACACCAGTTATTACAAAAGCTAGCGATGCTATAAATGCTTTAGCTAATATGGTTAATGAGATGGAGAGAAGATATACTCTTATGTCAAAAACTAAAACAAAAAATATCGAAAATTACAATGAAAAAGCTATAAAAGAGGGGCATGAAACAATGCCTTATATTGTAGTTGTTATTGATGAGTTGGCAGATTTGATGATGACAAGTGGAAAAGATGTGGAATACTCTATTGCAAGACTTGCTCAAATGGCAAGGGCTAGTGGAATTCATCTAATCGTTGCAACACAAAGACCATCAGTTGATGTTGTAACAGGACTTATCAAAGCAAATTTACCAAGTAGATTATCATATAAAGTAGGTCAAAAAATAGATTCTAAGATTATTTTGGATTCAATGGGTGCAGAGTCACTTCTTGGAAGAGGGGATATGTTATTTACACCTCCTGGTATCTCTGGACTTGTTAGAATTCATGCTCCTTGGTCTGTTGAAACAGAGATTGAAAAAGTTGTTGAATTTTTAAAAGAACAAAGGGAAGTTGTTTATGATATGAATTTTATAAAAGATAGAACAACTCAAAATGGTTCTTCAAATTCAAGTAGTGTTGAAGATTTAGGAGAGCTTGATGAGCTTTATAATGATGCTAAAGATGTTGTTTTAGCAGATAGAAAAACTTCTATTTCATATATTCAAAGAAGACTTAGAATTGGTTATAACAGAGCTGCAACAATAGTAGAACAACTTGAACAAACGGGTGTTTTATCTGAAGCTGATGCAAAGGGAAATAGAGAAATTTTAGTTTAAATTCTCTATTTTTTCTTCAAAATATCTATAAAAATCATAAACTAACAAAAAAAGCCTATTAAAATCACTTCCATTTTTGTAAATTTCTCTTATATAAAGTATTTTGTATGAGGAGGAAAAGATGCAAACATTTATTAAAACTTCATATATAAATTGTGAAGTAAACGACCTTTTTGATTTTCATATGCAACCATCAAACATTTTAAAAATCACTCCCAAAGACACAAAAGTAGAGATGATTTCAAATAGTTCCCATCCCAAACTAAATGAAATAGTGAAAATCAAAACTACAAAATATTTTATATCAATGATGTGGGAAGTAAAAATTACACAAATAGAAAAACCAAATTTACTTGTGGATTTAGCTTTGAAATCTCCATTTGCTTTTTGGGAACATAAACACATATTTATAAAACACAAAGATAGAAGTGAATTAAGAGATGTTATAACTTATAAATTACCATTTGGATTTATTGGAAAGTTATTTGGTTTTTTTATAAAAAAAGATATACAAAAAATGTTTGATTATAGACATAAAATTACAAAAGAGATTTTAGAAAATAGGAAATAATTTGAAAACTAAAGCCGTAGTTTTGATGAATATGGGAGGTCCCAATGACCTTGATGAAGTAAAAGTTTTTTTGAAAAATATGTTTAATGACAAATACATAATAACTGCTCCTCAACCAATAAGAAGTTTGATTTCTTGGATTATTGTTTCCAAAAGGTTGGAAATAGCTAAAGATAATTATAGAAAACTAGGAGGAATGTCTCCAATAGTTGGGCATACAAAAAGATTGGTGCGAAGATTGAACGAAGAGCTTGATGCGGATGTTTTTTATGAGATGAGATATACTCCTCCTTTTGCAGATGAAGTTTTAAGAAAACTAAAAAATTATGATGAAATATATGCAATTCCCATGTATCCACACTATTCAAGTACAACTACAAAATCTTCAATAGAGGATTTTATGAAAATTGCCAAAAAATATAATTTAGATAAAAAAATAAAAACAATAGATAGTTATTATGACCATCCTTTATATAATAAAGCAGTAGTTGAAAGGATAAAAGAGGCATTAAAAGGTGAAGATTCAAAGGATTTTGAACTTGTATTTTCTGCCCATGGTTTAACTCAAAGGACTATTGATAAAGGTGATTTGTATCAAAAACATATTTTAGCAAATGTGGAATGTGCAAAAAAAGAACTTCAAAAACAGAATATAGAGTTTAAAAAAATCCATGTTGCTTACCAATCAAGATTAGGTCCTATGGAGTGGTTGCGACCTTATATGGAAGATAAATTAAAAGAGTTAGGTTCAAAAGTTTTGATTTATCCTATCTCTTTTACAGTTGATAATTCTGAAACCCAAGGGGAGTTAGTTCTTGAATATGGAGAGTTGGCTCATGAGTTGGGAATCAAAGATTATAGGGTGGCAAAGGCTCCAAATCATCATAGATTTTTTATGGATACCATAAAAGATATTTATGAAAAGATGAAAACAATATAAAAAATAGAAGTTTATCTTCTATTTTTTTCTAAAGTTTCTATTTTCATCTCTTTTTGTTGTTTTTTTTCTTTTTGCTTTTATTGTCTCTTTTTTCTTTTTCGCATCAGAAGTAGCTTTTTTCTCACTTAGTTTTTTTGGTTTAGCTTTGAAAAGTCTTGGTTTTTTTTCTGTTGTTTCAAAACCTTCTACAACTTCTCTTGGGATATTTATGATAAGCTCTTTTTCTATCTCTTTCATAAATTTATAATCTTTTACACTAAGTAAAGTTATGGCTGTTCCAGTATTTCCAGCTCTTCCAGTTCTTCCAATTCTATGAGTATAATCAGCAATAGTTTCCGGTAAAGAGAAGTTTACAACCACAGGAAGAAGTTCAATATCTATTCCTCTTGCCGCAATATCAGTAGCAACCAAAACTCTAATATCTCCAGATTTAAACATTCTAAGTGCTTTTGCTCTAGCTGTTTGTCTAACATCTCCGTGAATACAAGCTGATTTTAAACCATCAAGTTCAAGATGAGCTACCAAATCATCAGCCTCTTTTTTCATATTTACAAAAACTAAAACTTGAGGATAATTTCTTGAACCAATAACATAAGATAGAAGTTCAGCTTTTTTATCTTGGTCTACTTCAATTATTTGTTGGTCTATTATTTTTACTGTTGATCTTTGAGGAGATATCTCAATAACACTAGGGTCTTGTAAAAACTGTTTTGCTAGGGTTTTTACATTTTGATTCAAAGTTGCAGAAAACATCATTATTTGTCTATTTTTACCAACATTTGGCAAAATATTTTCAATATCTTCTAAAAATCCCATATCAAGTAAAGTATCAACCTCATCAATTACAACTGTTGTAACACTTGATAAATC
>JBBITK010000107.1:0-6513 GCA_037440805.1 Arcobacter sp.
TGCTATTGATGGATTTAAAAGAGTTTTAGAAGTTGAAACTACTCATATTCACGATACAACTCCTTGTTTTTTTGGTTCAAATGAAGAGATTAAAAGAGTTTTAGAAGTTTACAAAAATCATGGCTGATCACGAAGATATAGTCCTTGATGAATGGGAACTAAAATTAGAAGATAAAATAGTTGAATTAAAAAGTTGTCAAAACTCAAAAAATCTAACTTCATGTTTTCCATGTGAGGCTTTTTTTGAATGTGATTTGAGAAAAAGATATGTAATTTCCGCCTATGAATCTATGAATAAAGGTTCTGGTGGAGGATTTGAATTTTAATAAAAGAGGTAAGAATAAATGCACCAATCTTGTAATAATCATGAAACTTGTAAAAATGTTTATATTACAACACCTATATATTATGTAAACGATGTTGCACACATCGGTCACGCTTATACAACAATAATTGCTGATATGTTAGCTAGATATTCAAGACTAATAGGTCACAAAACATACTTCTTAACGGGTACAGATGAGCATGGGCAAAAAATCGCTCAAAGTGCTGAATTAAGAAATAAAACACCAAAAGAGTATGCAGACGAAATATCTGGAAAATTCAGAACTTTATGGGATGATTTTGATATAACTTATGACAAATTCATCAGAACAACAGATGTTGAGCATAAAATTGGTGTTCAAAAAGCATTCCAAACTATGTTTGATAAAGGTGATATTTACAAAGGTGAATATGAAGGCTTTTATTGTGTACCTTGTGAGACATTTTTTACTGAAAAGCAATTAGTTGATGAGCAATTTTGTCCAGAGTGTGGAAGAGCGACAACTCTTGTAAAAGAAGAGAGTTATTTCTTTAGATTATCAAAATATGAAGATAGATTATTAAGATGGTATGAAGAGAATGAAGATTGTATCTTACCAAGAGCTAAAAAAAATGAGATTGTAAATTTTGTAAAAGGTGGACTAAAAGATTTATCAATTTCAAGAACATCTTTTGATTGGGGAGTTAAGCTTCCAGAATCTATGAATGAGCCAAAACATGTTATGTATGTTTGGTTGGATGCTTTAATGAACTATATCACTGCTCTTGGATATGGAAGTGATGAAATGAATATGGAATTTTGGCCAGCAAATGTTCAATTAGTTGGAAAAGATATTTTAAGATTCCATGCTATTTATTGGCCAGCATTTTTAATGAGTTTAGATTTACCTCTACCAAAACACATCGCAGCTCATGGATGGTGGACTAGAGATGGAGATAAAATGTCTAAATCAAAAGGGAATGTTGTAAATCCAAAAGAAGTAGCTGATGCTTACGGACTTGACGCATTTAGATATTTTATGTTAAGAGAAGTTCCATTTGGACAAGATGGTGATTTTTCACAAAAAGCACTAATCGATAGAATAAATTCTGATTTAGGAAATGATTTAGGAAATTTATTAAATAGAATTTCTGGTATGAGTGGAAAATATTTTGATTTTAAAGTAAGTTCAGTTGATGTTGAAAAATTCCATGCAAAAGAACTAGAAGAGGTAAATTCTATTTTAGATGGTGTTGAAAAATATCTTTTCAATATGCAAATAAATAGATATTTAGAAGAAATTTGGAAAGTTCTAACGATTGCAAATAAAGCAATAAATGATTATGAACCATGGAATCTAATGAAAGATGGAAAAACTTCTGAAGCTATGGCTCTTGTAGCACTTATTACAAATATTATGGCTAAAGTTGCCTTACTTTTGGATTCTGTTATGCCAGAAAAAATAGCAAAAATTGCTGAGTCTTTAGGTATGAATATTGATACTCAAACATTTAATTCAATGATTAGAAATAAAGAGCTATTAAAAGATACAACTATTACAAAAGTTGAACAACTATTCCCTAGAATTGAAGAGGTTTTATTAGAGCAACCAGTTGCAGTTGTTGAAACTCCAAAAGAAGAAAAAGTTTGTAAAAATAAAGAAGTTAAAAAAGAAGAGACAGAAATATCTGAAGATAATCTTATTACTATTGACCAATTTTTCCAAACAACTTTAAAAATAGGAACTATTGTAGAAGCTGTTGAAGTTGAAAAATCTGCAAAACTTTTAAAACTACAAGTTGATTTAGGTGAAGGTAGAAATAGACAAATTTTAGCTGGGATTAAAGAATACTATAAAGCAGAAGAGTTAGTTGGAACTCAAGCTTGTGTTGTAGCAAACTTAAAACCTGCAAAACTTATGGGAATGCTGAGCGAAGGAATGTTACTTGCAGCAAAAGATGAAAATGGTTTATCACTTTTAAGACCACAAGCACCTAAAAAATCAGGAACAAAAGTAAGCTAGTGAAAATTTCCGCTCTTTTAGATATTACAGGAGGAGTTCTTTTAAATACTCCTTCTATCTCATTTACATATAACATCAAAACAAATCCTACAAAAGTAAAAGATGGTGATTTATTTATAGTTCTAAATAATAATGATATAGAACTAGCAGTTAAAAATGGAGCTTTTTGTATAGTTCTTGAAGATTTTTATCCTATAATAGATAATGAAATTGCTTGGATAAAAGTTGAAGATATCCAAAAATCTATAATTAAAATAGTTAGATTTAAATTATCATTGTTAAATATTAATGCTTATTATTGTGATAATATTAATTATGATTTATTAAAAATTTTTACGAATAATAATGACAAAATTTTTAAATTCATTGATATAAATAATAATTCTTTTATAGAAGATATTGAAAATATTGAGAGTGGAGATACAATATTTTGTAAAAATGAAAATTTTTTAAAAAATATTTATCCCACATATAAAAAATTTTCAAATGAAGAGATAAAAATAGAGAATTTAACAAAACACTCTTTATTTGAAAGCTCTTTTTCCTATGAGAATCATTTTTTTTCAAGAGTTAAAATATCAGAAATTTATATTAAAAACTTTATTGAAGTTCTTAAATTTCTTAATTGTGAGATAGAGAGTTCAAAAATAAAAAACTTTTTTCATTTGAAACCTATTTTTCTAACAAAAAATTTTGAACCTATTGAGTATGGTAAAAGTGATAGATTTATAATCTGTCAGGATAATGAAGATTTAATTAAGAATGAAATTTTATTTATAAAAAATAATTATAATTATGGGAAAATTATCTTTTTAACTAAAAAAAATATAGATTTTTTAATAAATGATAATCAATTTATAATTGATGATTTAAAAGATTTAAAATCAACTATTAAAAATTTAAGTTTTAATGCCCTTTATATTTTTGGCTTTTCATATGAAGAGATATTAAAAAGGCTATCTACACAAGAGACAAGCCCTTCTCTATTTAGTTAATAAACTCTACCAAATGTACTAACTACTTTTCCCAAAACATTAATTTCAGAGCTATTTAAAACTTGAATAGGATAGTCTTTGTTATCTGAAATCACATCCAATTTACCATCTGCTCTTTTTTGTATTCGTTTTACAAATAATCCATGTAAAGTTGTAAATGCATATATTCCATCTCTTGAAATAGTATCTTTTGTTTTATCAATAAATATTATATTATCATTATTAAGTGTAGGTTCCATAGAATCACCCGTAACATTAATTGCTTCAATATTTTTTAAATTCTCTTTACCACCTAAAATATCTATAAAATATTGAGGTAATTGTAAAGACTCATAATTATCTTCACTTTCATAGGCACCACCACCAGCACTTACATTTATAGATGGAAAATATTTAATCCAATATTTATCTGTTGTATCTACTAAAGAGCCTGGATTTTGGTTATATAAAAGCCAATTTATAGAGATTTTTTTTCTTGCACAAAAATCTAATATGTTAGAGAAAGGTATTTTCCCTCTATTTTTCATAGTTGCAAAATTTACCTGACTTAATTGCAATGACTCTGCAACATCTTTATCAAAAACTTTTTTATCTTTTGAATCTAAACTAATTATATCTTTTAATCTTTCTATAATTTCACTAACTATTAACATCTTTCTCTCCTAAAAATGAAATATATTTTTAATTATATTACAAAATGCAATAAAAATAAATTAAGTAGCAAAAAAATAGCTTATTTTTTGAAATCTTGTTTAAAAAAAATATTTATATAAATTTTAATAAAGCAACTTTAATATATTATTACGCCGATAATCATTGGTGGTAACCACGGAGAGTAAAATGGAAGAAGTAAATATGCTATTAGAGGCTCTTAAATTTATGATTTTAGGAATGGGAGTTGTTTTTCTATTCTTAACAGTTATGATTTATGTGCTTAAAATACAGACTTTTTTAGTAACTAAATTTTTCCCAATAAAAGAAAAAGAAGTTATAAAAAAATCTACTACTGTAACAAAAAATGAGGTAAGAGAGCCTGCTGCTGTAGTTGGTTCAACTGACGCTGCTAAAGTTGCTGCTATTATAGCTGCTATTCAACATCATAAAAATCTAAAAGGTTAAATTTTATGTCTAAAAAATATATAGATATCATGGACACCACTTTCAGAGATGGTTTTCAATCTGTTTTTGGTGGTAGAGTTTTGATGAAAGATTTTTTCCCAGCTGTTGAAGCTGCGAAAGAGGCTGGAATAAGACACTTTGAGTTTGGTGGAGGAGCTAGATTTCAATCTTTATTCTTCTATTTACAAGAAAATGCTTTTGAAATGATGGATAAATTCAGAGAAATTGTAGGTCCTGAAGCTAATTTACAAACTCTAGCAAGAGGTATTAATACTGTTATGCTTGATACAGGTTCAAGAGAACTTATTGATTTACATGCAAAAATGTTTGCAAAACATGGTACTACAACTATTAGAAATTTTGATGCATTAAATGATGTTCAAAATTTAGAATATTCTGCAGAATGTATTAAAAAATATGGTTTAAATCATGAAGTAGTAATTACTCTTATGGATTTACCTCCAGGTTGTTTTGGTGCACACGATGTTCCTTTTTATGAAAAAACTCTTAGAAAAATTTTAGATAGTGGTATATCTTATGATTCTATTTGTTTTAAAGATGCTTCAGGTACTAGTTCACCTCAAAAAATCTACGAAACAATACAAATGGCTAGAAGATTAGTTGGAGATCAGACACATATAAGACTTCATACTCATGAAACAGCTGGAGTATCTGTTGGATGTTATTTAGCGGCACTTGAAGCTGGTGCTGATGGTATAGATCTTGCAGCAAGTCCTGTTAGTGGAGGAACTTCTCAACCTGATATTCTTACTATGCTTCATGCTGTAAAAGGTAAAAATTATGATTTAGGTGGATTGGAAGTAGATAAAATTTTAAAATATGAAGAAGTTTTAAATGATTGTCTAAAAGATTACTTTATGCCACCAGAAGCAACTCAAGTTTCACCTCTAATTCCTTTTTCTCCAATGCCAGGTGGAGCATTGACAGCAAATACTCAAATGATGAGAGATAATGGAACTTTACATAAATTTCCTGAAGTTATAAAAGCTATGAGAGAAGTTGTTGAAAGAGGTGGATATGGTACATCTGTAACTCCTGTTTCTCAATTTTATTGGCAACAAGCTTACGCAAATGTAATGTTTGGACCATGGAAACAAATAGCACCAGGTTATGGAAGAATGGTTTTAGGTTATTTTGGTAAAACACCTGTTGAACCAGATGCAGAAATAGTAAAATTAGCTGCTGAAAAATTAAAATTAGAACCAACAACAGAAAATCCTTTAGATATTGCAGATAGAGACGAGAAAAAAAGTATTTCTATGTGGAAAAATAGATTAATTTCAGAAGGTATAGAAGCAACAGAAGAAAATATTTTTATTGCTGCTGCTTGTGATGAAAAGGGTATAGCATTCTTAAAAGGAAATTCACCTTTAAATGTTAGAAAAAATAGTGATGTAATTTGTGAAAATGATAAAACTTGTAATGTAGGAGAAGATAAAAAAATGGCAAATGTAAGTGGAAATTATACGGTTGTAGTAGATGGTCAAAAATTTAATGTAACAGTTGCAGAAGGTAATGTTGATATTCAAGTTACACCTGTTGTAGCTCAACAAACAGCTCCAGTTGCTGCACCAGTTGTTCAAAACACTAATTCATCAACAGGTACTGAAGTTCCAGCTGCAGTTAATGGTGTTGTATGGAAAATATTAGTTAAAGAAGGCGATAGAGTAGAAAAAGATCAACAAATTATGATTTTAGAAGCTATGAAAATGGAAATAGACATAGTTGCTCCTGTTTCTGGAACTATTACTAAAATTTTAACAAATACGACAGATGCGGTTGAAGAAGGACAAACTTTAGCCTTAATAGGTTAATTTTGGAGCAATAATGAAGAAAAATATAATAATTTATCTTTTAATGCTATTTAGCTTTTTTGCTATAAATAGCATTGCTTCAACTACACCAGAAGCAACGGTTCAAGAGACAAAAGAGTATCACTCAAAAACAATGTCTGAATTAATTGATTCTTTATACAACACTACTGGTATAAAAGCTTTAATTGAAACACAAGATGGAGTAAAAGATTCTCATGGTAAAGAGATGACTCATTT
>JBBITK010000108.1:0-2224 GCA_037440805.1 Arcobacter sp.
AGATAATCAAACTTTTTTTTATACTCTTCAAAAGATATGGGAAATTTTTGAATTGAAGTTTTATAAATATTTTTTAAATCACTTTTTTCATTTATTTCAAATTTTATTTGATTGTTTGGATTTGACAGTTTCTCTATGAAAAAATGATTTAAATCATAGGATAGTAAAAATAAAAATGGCTCTTTTTCAAAGCCAAATTTATTTAATTTATTTTGTATTTTTTCTCTATTCAAGTTACTTATTTAACAATTTTTTTAACACTGCAGCTCTTATTGCTACACCATTTGTAACTTGTTCTAAAACCTTACTTCTTGAATCTTTCAACATCTCATCACTAATATCAACATTTCTATTTACTGGACCTGGATGTAAAAGTAAAATATCTCTATCCCCCATAACTTCTTTAGTTACGCAATAATCTTTTGCATACTCATTTAATGATTCAAAATATACTTGATTGTGTCTTTCAAGTTGAGTTCTTAAACTCATAATAACATCCAATTCATCAATAACATCAGATATTTTAGAGTATTGTTTATACTCATTTCCCTCATATCTAAAACACTCAGGAGCAATAAAACAAACATCCATACCAAATCTTGGTAAAAGTTTTCTATTAGACCCAGCAACCCTTGAGCTTTTTACATCTCCAATAATTGCTATTTTTTTACCTTCAACCTTACCTTCAAAATGTTCGTGCATTGTAAATAAATCTAAAAGTGCTTGTGTAGGATGAGCGTGTTTTCCATCTCCTGCATTTATAATAGGACAATCAACAAATCCAGCTAAAGATGCTGGTAATCCACACTCAGAGTGTCTAATAATAATAGCATCTGGTCTCATTGCATTTATATTTGCAACCGTATCAAAAATAGTTTCACCCTTAGAAGTTGATGAAGTTCCAACATCCAAAGATACAACTTCAGCACCCAATCTTTTTGCAGCTATTTCAAATGAACTTCTAGTTCTTGTAGAGTTTTCAAAAAATAGTGTAACAACTATTTTACCTTTTAAAATCTCACTTGGTTCAGATTTTAAAAATTCCCTTGCGTCATCAAATAACTCTAAAATCTCTTCTTTTGAAAAATCAGAAGTGGTAATCAAATGCCTCATATTTTTCCTTTAATTTTAGTTTGGATTTTAGCAAAAAGCTGTTTAAAAAATAAACCTCTCAAAACTTCTATTAATATCTTTTAGATATAATCGCAACAATTTATATTTAGTTTTTTAGAGGAAAAAATGAGCGAATTATTAGAGCAAATGGATAAAGAGTATGTTCTTCATACTTACGCAAGAAATTATGTAAATTTCAAAAAAGGTGTAAATGCAACACTTTTCGATGAAAACAACAAAGATTATATAGATTTTACTTCGGGAATTGCTGTTTGTAGCGTAGGACACGGTAACAAAAGAGTTGCAGATAAAATTTATGAACAAATTTTGAACATAACACATATTTCAAATCTTTATGGGATTGAACCACAAGCAAAACTAGCAAAAAGATTAAGAGAGTTAAGTGGTTATGATGTGAGAACATTTTTTTCAAATAGTGGAGCTGAAGCCAATGAAGGAGCTATTAAAATAGCTAGAAAATATGGTGAAACAAAATTTGAAAACAAAAAATACAAAGTTATTACTTTGGAACACTCTTTTCATGGAAGAACAATAACAACAGTAAAGGCAACTGGTCAAAGCTCAATGCACACTCCAAATTTTGCTCCATATCCTGATGGTTTTTCATACAAAAGCTCAGTAGCTGAAGTTTATGATTCTATTGATGATGAGACTGTTGCAGTTATGATTGAGCTTGTACAAGGTGAAGGTGGTGTTCAACCATTTGATAAAAAAGAGATTCAAGATTTGGCTACTTTCCTAAAACAAAAAGATATTTTATTGATTGTAGATGAAGTTCAAACAGGTGTTTATAGAACAGGTGAATTTTTGGCTTCAAATTTATATGAAATAGAGCCTGATA
Source organism: Arcobacter sp. (assembly GCA_037440805.1). Taxonomy (GTDB): domain Bacteria; phylum Campylobacterota; class Campylobacteria; order Campylobacterales; family Arcobacteraceae; genus Aliarcobacter. The sequence goes on from JBBITK010000108.1 coordinate 1,976, forward strand.
TTGTAACTTTAGCTAAAGGTTTAGGTGGTGGAGTGCCAATTGGAGCTATTATGACTAAACTAAAAGATATTTTTAGTGCAGGTGATCATGGTTCTACTTTTGGTGGAAATTATCTTGTTACAACATCTGCTTTAGAGGTTTTAGAGATACTGGAAGAGATAAAAGACAACGGTTCTTTGGATGAAACTATTATATATTTTAATAAAAAATTAAATGAAATTTATGAAAATAACAAAGAGATTTTTATGG
>JBBITK010000108.1:2234-6192 GCA_037440805.1 Arcobacter sp.
TGAGAGGACTTAGAGTAAAAGATGGTGATACTCTAGGAGCTGTTATTAAAACTGCATTTGAAGAGGGTGTTTTGGTATTAAAAGCGGGAAAAAATACTCTAAGATTTCTTCCAGCTTTAACTATCTCAAAAGCAGAAATGGACGAAGGATTTAAAAGGCTACAAAATGCACTTAATAAAATCAAACAAAGCTAAACTACTTTTTTGTAGTTTAGCTCTATCAAACCTTTTTGCTCAAAATGGCTTTGATGAAAAAATCTTATCAGATAAAAGACTCAAAAATCTTGAACTCTCAAAAGAGCAGATAAAAGAGGAGAGTTCAAAACTAAAAAAAGATTGGATAAATCCAATAACTTATCAATATGGTAAAAACTTGGGAGAAGATTTCAAAACGGACAAATCTCTAATTTCCATAAATCAACCTATTTTCCAAAGTGGTGGAATTTATAAAGCTATAAAATATGCCGATTCATCTTATGATTATGCTTCTGTTGATTTGGAACAACAAAAAAAAGAGCTTATAAAAACTGCTTTAAATCTTCTTTTTATGATTGAAAAAACTAGCTTAAATATTCAAAAAGCAAAATATACTTTGGAAAATGCAAAAATCGATGTAAATAGAAAAAAAGAGCAAGTTTTAAATGGTTTTTTAGATGCTTCATTTTTGGATGATGCACTTTTGACATTAAATAATACAAAGCACAATTTGGTAGATTTGAAATATCAAAAAGAAGAGTTAATCAATAATTTTAACAATATTTCATCACAAGATTATACAAAATTTGAGTTACCTAATTTTAAGATGTTTAGTGAAAAAGAGTTTTTACAAGAGAATTTAGAGTTAAAAAAAGCGAATTATGATGTGGAAAAAAAGGGAAATTATGCCTATATGACAATGGCAAAATATCTTCCAAGCATCAATGCCTATTACACTTATTCCAAATATCACGAAACTGATAATAATCCAAAATTAACAAAAGAAGATGAACAAAATTTTGGATTAAATCTAAATGTACCTTTTGATAGCAGAACCTTTAATGACACCCAAAGCAAAAAGATTGATTATCTAAAATCAAAAATAAATTTAGAAACAAAAGTTGATGATGAAAAAACATTTTTCAAAATAAAACTTCAAAAAATTGCAATGCTTGATGAAAGACTAAATATAACAAAAGAGGATTTGGCTGTTTATGACTCTATTTTGAAAATCATAAACGAAGAGAAACAAGCCCAACTAAAAACACAAAGTGATTTAGAAACTTTGCAAAATTCACAAAAAATAAAATCTTTGGATTTAAAAATCTACGAAATTGACAAACAAATAGAGCTTTTAGAGATGTACGCAAAACTTCAGTAGTTTTGCGTTTTGCACAAACTAAAGTTATTTTTTACTTTAAACTATTATTTGTTATAATAAATAATCTTTTAAAGGACTATTTTGAAACGATTTATACCAAAACAATCAACATTACTATTTTTTATAATTATTATTTTTTTATCTTTTATGTTTGTAGGTTATAAACTTCTTTTAAAATCCATACAAAATAATCACTCCTACGAACAAGAGTTGAGTTTTTATAAAATACAAAGAGAAACTGATAATCTTTTAAATAAACTTTTACACAAATATTCATTTGAAAAAGAGATTTTATTAAAAAAACACCAAGAAGTTTTAGCTTATCTTGAAACAAAAAATCATGATATTAAATTGGATGAAATATATGAAAAAATAAATCAAGATTTACCTACAAAACCCTATAATATTTACATTACAGATGAAAATTTAATTATCAAAAATACTACTTTCAAACCTGATTTGGGATTTAATTTAAGTTTTGCAAAACATCTTTTTGATGAACACAAAAAGCAAAAAATAATTGGTGTCTCTTCTCCTATTTTTGAAACCTATTCTATGAATTTTTTAAGCTTTACCGACTCTTATTTACCAAAAAATCTAAACAAAATTTTACAAGTTAGTTATACTTATCCAAATATTGCAAATGAATTAAAAAAAGTTCAATCACTTATAGATACAAACCCAAATATAAAAAATTCAACTGCATATATAGTTTTTAAAGATGGTTATATTGGAGATTTTATTTTCAAATCATTTAAAGCTTTTAAACCATCTTTAGATGAAGTTAATAAACGAATAAATATGGGGAAAAATCTATCAGATAAAATAAAAGATGATGAATATATAACAACATTTTTTAAAGAGAATAACCAATACTTTAGAATTTCTTATTTTTCACAAAAAAGTGCCATATACAATGATGCTAAAGTGATATATAGTGTAATTTTTGATGAGACTAAACATCATAAAGAAATTTTTAATCTCAATATTATTGTTGTTCTTTTGTCATTTTTTGGTGTATTTACGATATTTATTTTATATAAAATAAGATATAAAGAAAAATTATTAAAATACAAAGATAAATTCATTGAACACTCTGTTCACGAAATAAAAACTCCTCTTTCAATTATTAGCTTAAATTCTCAGTTAAGAAAAAGAACTTTAGGAGAAGATAAATACTCAAAAAAAATAGAGGGTGCATTGAAAACTTTGGAAAATTCCTATGAAGATATGAGTTTTTTACACACACGAAATCATATTGAATATAATATAGAAAACTTAAATTTAGCGGAAATTTTAAGAGATAGAGTTAAATATTTTGAAATCATTGCAACTACTCAAAATAGAAAATTAAAATTAGAAATATCTAATAACCTTCATATAAATATAAGTAAAATCGAAATTACAAGGCTTATAGATAATAATTTATCAAATATGATAAAATATAGTGATATTGGTAGTTGTTTAAAAATAATCTTAAATAATAATATATTAGAGTTTCATTCTCAAGGAAAACCTATAAAGAATATTAAAACTATTTTTACAAGATATACAAGGGAAAATGATAGTGTTGGAGGTCATGGGCTTGGATTATCAATAGTAAAAGATATTTGCACAAAATATAACATAACAATAAATGTTGAAACTTTGAATAATTGTGTAAATATATTCTCTTATAAATTTATTTGACACATAATTGACACTCCTAAATTATAAAATTTATCCATGAAAATATTTTTACTCGAAGATGACTATAGCTTAAATGAATCAATAACTGAAATGTTAGAAATTGAAGGTTATTTTGTGTCTCCATATTATGATGGAAACTTTGCCTTTGATGATATTTTAAATGATTTTGATTTGTATATTTTGGATATTAATGTTCCGAATGTCGATGGTTTATATTTACTTGAATATATCAAAAAAACTTACCCAAATGCTAATATATTAATAATTAGTGCAAATATAAATATTGATATTATAAAAGAGGCTTACACAAAAGGTTGTGAAGATTATATAAAAAAACCATTTGATATAAATGAGCTACTTTTTAAAATTAATAAATATAATAAAAAATATGAAAAAGCAACATACCTAAATGAAAATACATATTTCACCAAAACTGATAAAAAATTATATGTAGATAATATTGAAATAGAATTAACAAAGTTCGAAAAACTGCTTTTAATATTATTAGTAAATTATAGAGGTAAAAATATTTCTCAAGAACAAATTGAGAATTTTGTTTATCTTGGAGAAACTAAAACTTCCAATGCAATTAGAAGTTTAGTAAAAAGATTGAGAAAAAAGATCCCTGAAAATATTATTTTAAATAATCAAGACGAAGGATATTTTATAAAATAATTTTCTATTGACACATAATTGACACTTCAATATAGTAAAATTTTCAAAAGTTATTTCTAATTATTTTAATATAAATAATTTTTTAACTAAAGTTAAATTAGAGGAGTCTATTTTGTTTAAATCAAAAATTTTACTATTGGGTAGTTTATGTTCATTAATCGCCTTCACAGGTTGTGAAAATATACAAGAGCCTGAAGTTCCAAATAGTCAATTAACAGTTGGAAAAGTTCAAAAACAT
>JBBITK010000109.1:0-6110 GCA_037440805.1 Arcobacter sp.
TTGGAGTTGTTTGAATACTTCCAAAAAAACAGTATAAAATATAAAAAATTTCTTACTAGTGAAAATCCCTATAAAAGCCTCAGAAATTATCTAAATGGAGGTAAATAGTTTTGGATAAATTTCAAGATATTATGCCAAATGAACTTTTATTGATAGATTTTGTAAAATATATTTATGTTTTTATATGTATATTTGTGTTTTTTATTGTTTTGTTTTTTATATTTAGAAGAGTCAAAAAAAGAGAAAAAGTGATTCTTTCCAAGGAGCAAATAGCCCTTGAAAATCTAAAAAAATTAGATTTTGAAACTTCAAATCAAAAACAGCTTTTATATGATTTTACTATTTTTGCAAAAGAGCGCCAAAGTGAAATGAAAAAAAATAGATTAGATGAAATTTTAAAAAAAATAGAGCCTTTTAAATATCAAAAAGATGAAATAGTTTTAGATGAAAAAACCAAAAAAATGTTAAAAGAGTACATAGATGAATTGGAGTTTTGAGTATCCTTATGCTTTTATTTTTATAGTTTTATATTTTATTTGTAAATTTTTATGTAAAAAAAACATCCAAGAAATCTATTTTTCCAATGCTTTTGTTTTGGAAAAAATTGTTAAAAAAAGAAGAGATTTTCAAACAATTTTAGAGTTCTTAACTCTTTTATTTTTGACTATTGCCCTTGCAAGTCCTATTTCAAAAGAGCAAATTTCTAAAAATACAACTTTAGGTTATGAGATAGTTTTAAGCATAGATGCAAGTGATAGTATGAGGGCTGATAATAGATTTGATATAACCAAAAAGATTGTTGAAAAGTTTATTGATAAAAGGATTTCTGATAATTTGGCTTTGACACTTTTTGCTCAAGATGTTTATGTGGCAACTCCATTTACCTATGATAAAAAACCTCTAAAAGATATATTAAAATATATAGAAATAGGTGTTGCTGGAAGTGTTGGAACAGCTTTGAATGAAGCTTTGTTTGTGAGTTCAAATCTTTTTAAAGATATAAAAAATCCAAGTAAAATTTTGATACTTCTAACAGATGGAATAAACACAAAAGATAATATTCCTTTGGATGTTGCAATACAAAATGCACAAAAATATAACATCAAAGTTTATACCATAGCAGTTGGAAATGAGGGTGAATACAATAAAAAGGCTTTGGAGTTGATAGCTTCTAAAACCAATGGAAAATTTTTTGAAACTTCAAAACCAATGGAGTTGGCAAAAATCTATGACTCCATAGATAAGTTGGAAAAAAGCAAAATAGAGAATCAAAAAATCACAAAAATCCAATATTTTTATCAATATCCAGTATTTGTGGCTCTTTTTTTCCTAATGATTTTGATTTTTATAAATAGGAAAATTTGATGGTTTTTTTAGATGAAAAGATTTTATATTTGCTTTTATTATTGCCGATATATTTTATTAGATATAAACTTGACAAGAAAAATATATATCTTTTAATCTCTTTTATTTTTGTGATTTTAGCTCTTTCAAGACCTGCGATTATTTCAAATAATCTCAAAAATAGTCAGGATATAGAGTTTGTTGTTGCTTTGGATATTTCAAAATCGATGTTGGCACAAGATTTAAAACCAAATAGATTTGAATTTGCAAAGGAAAAAATCAAAGAGTTATTATCAAATTTAAATGGAGAAAAAGTTGTTTTATTGGCATTTTCAAATCAAAGTTATATGATAAGTCCATCAAATAACAACTATGAAATAATTAATTTTTTGATAAAAAATCTTGAAATAGAGAATGTAAATAAAAACGGTACAAATTTTTTGTCGGTTCTTAAAAATACAAATGAACTTCTAAAACACAAAACAAAAAAAGTAATTTTGATTTTTAGTGATGGCGGAGAGAGTGAGAATTTTGAAGAGGAGATAGCTTTTGCAAAACAGAATAAAATAAGCTGTTTTGTTTATGGAATAGGGAGTTTTCAAGGTGCAGTTATAAAAGAAAAAGATGGTTTGATAAAGGACGAAGATGGAAATATTGTTGTTTCAAAATTGAATGAAAATATAGAAAAATTAGCTTCTAAAACAGATGGAAAATATCAAGAATTTTCTTTAAAAGATGATGATTTAAAAAATTTTATAAATTTAATAAGAGAAAATTTTGATAGTGATTTAAAATCACAATTTGATGAAAATAAAAGGGAATTATTCTATTTCCCTTTGATTTTGAGTATTATATTTTTTATATTGGGAAGATTTAATTTAAAAGGTATTTTATGAGATTTTTTCTATTTATCTTTATTTTTACTCCATTTTTAAATGCAAATAGCTTTTTTGATGATTATTATATTTATCAATCAAATAAATTTTATGACAAAAAAGAGTATTCACAAGCCCTTAAAAAACTTCAAAAAATAGAAAATAAAAACAGCACGATTTTTTATAATATTGGAAATATTTTATATAAATTAGGCAAATATGAAGAAGCTATAAAAAGCTATGAAAAAGTAGAAGATAATGAACTTTTCCATCAAAAAAACCACAATATCGCCAACTGTTATATAAAATTAGAAAATTACGACAAAGCTATAAATCATTATGAAATAGCCTTGAAATTCAAAAATGATGAAAAAAGTAGATTTAATTTAGAGCTTAGTAAATTAAAAAAAGAGGAATTACTAAAAAAAAGAAAAAGAAAATTGGTAACTCAAACTTGCACTGTAAAAAGTTTTGGAAGAACAGTTGAACTAAGAGAAGATACGATTTTTGATAGGCTTGGATTTGATGAAAATATTCCTATGATTAAAGCAAAAATAGACAAAAATCATAAAAATAAGGTTTCAAATACTATTGATGAAGAGATAAAAAGGGATATTATGATTGATGAAAAAAAAGAGTTAAAGGGTGAAAAAACAAAAGTGGCTATGGATTTGTATTTGGAACAAAAGTGGCAAAAAAAAGTGGAAAAAGAGTCTTTAAAAACTTTGATTATTCCACTTGAAAAGGGGTTTGTAAATGATGATAAAAAATCTTGGTAGGTTTATTTTTCTATTTTTACCTCTATTTTTATATGCAAATATGGAGTTTACACAACATATTTCAAAGGATAATTTTTATTTAAATGAGACTATAAAAGTTACTTTGGAGTTGAAAATTAGTGATGATTTAAATATTGATAAAGTATATTTTGAAAAGTATGAAAATGAAGATTTTTTGGTTGAAGAATTAACAAATAAAAAAATCATAAAAGAGAATAGCAACACTTTATATATTTATGAATATTTACTAAATCCCAAAAATATAGGCACATTTATTTTACCTAAGCAAAAAATAGAATTCTCAAGTGAAAATATAAGGCGTTCAAAAAGTTGGGAAAAACTTTATAGTAATGAATTAGATATTAAAATCAAACCTTTAGCTGAAAATCTCACAGTTTTAGGGAAATATGCTATAAATACTATTTTTGAAAATATAAAATATAAACAAAATGATGCAATACCATTGGAGATAAAAATAGATGGTTTTGGAAATTTAGAAGATATTAATCCTTTTATATTGGATCTAAATGAACAGATGGTTTATGCAGATAAGCCAATAATTAATAAAAAGTTTATGGAAAATTTCTATAAAGGTGTTTTTTCACAAAAGTTTTTGATTATTGCCAATAAAAGTTTTACTATTCCCTCTTTTGAGTTTAAATATTTTGATACTACAAAAAATAGTATAGAGACTATCTTGACAAAACCAATTTTTGTGGAAGTTGAGGAGTTAAAACAAAATATTGGTGATGATTATAGAGTAAAATATATCTTTTTAGCTGTTGGTTTTGTTTTGGGTTTGATTTCTATTTTTATTTATAGGTTTTTTAAAGAAAGATTTAAAAAAGATGATGATTTAATCAAAAAAATCAAAAAAATCAAAAAAATCAAAAGCGATAAAGAGTTGTATATTTTGCTTATTTCACTTGTAAATAGGGAAGATTTTAGGCTTGAAATAAGAGCTTTAGAAGAGAATATTTATGATAAAAAATCAAATTTTATAAATAAAAAAGAGATAATCAAGAAACTATCTTCTTGACAAAAATCTCTCTAAAATAATTTTAGCAGCGATAGAATCTACTCTTCCATCTCTTTTGTATTTTATATCGCCTTTAATTAACTCTTCTGCCTCAATAGAACTCATATTCTCCTCTTGAAACTCATAAGGTATTTTAAGTTCAAGTAAACCCACAAAGTGTTTTATCCTATTTTGTGTATCTTCGTTGGAGCTAGGAATTCCAACTATTAGTTTTTCTATTTCCCACTCTTTCAAAAAAGCATTTACATCGTTGGCTGCTTGATTTCTATTTTTTCTTAAAATGGCAGTTTGTGGAGTTACAATATCGCTTGTCAAACAAATAGCAACTCCAATTCTTTTGAGTCCCACATCAATAGAGGCTAATTTCAAGAGATTATCTCATTTGCAATATCAAATCTATTTGCAGTCATTAGGTGGATTTTTGGGTGAAGTTTATTGATTTCATCAAATAGATTTTTACTTAAATCCATTCCTACTTTGTACTCTTCCTCTTCTGAAATATTGTGGGCATTTTCAAGGGCATCTATCCAAAATTGTGGCACATGAATACCTGGAACTTGTGCAGATAAAAACAAAGCTGTTCTTAGTTTCGTAACTGGAAATAGTCCAAAAATAAGTTGTGCTTTTTGTTTATCTCCATCCATTCCATCCTTTGCAATTTCAAAAGATTCTAAAAGTTTTTTTGCATTTTCTATATCAAAAACAGGTTGAGAAATAATCCCTAAAGCTCCATTTTGTATTTTTTGATTCATCTTTTTTTCCAAAGATGAGAAATTTTTTGCAAAAGAGTTTACAACGGCAAAAGGATAGATTGGTTTTGGCTCTATTTTAAATGGTCGTCCTGCAAAATCCATTCCATAATTAAATGATTTTATGATTTTTAAAAGCATAAGTGAATTTGCTTCAAATACACCTTTTGCGTGTGGTTGATCGCTCATTTTTGCTGGGTCTCCTGTCAGAGCCAAAATGGCTCTTACATCAAAATCATTTGCACCCATTAAATCAGATTGTAAAGCGATTTTATTTCTATCTCTCATACTCATTGTTGCAATTACTGGTTTTTTAAACTCCATTTGAAGTTTTAAAGAGGCAAAAAGTGCATTGTATTTTAGTTTTGCCAAAGGATTATCAGTACAAGAAAAACCATCAACTTTATCTTGCAAATTAAATTGTTTAATTTTTTCTAAAATGTTTTGCATAGATGGTTCATGTTGGGGTGTTGTTTCTAGTGTTAAATATCTATCCTCTTGCAATTTTTGTATAAGTGTTTCAAACATTGATTGGAAAATTCCTTCATATTATTTAGTTTATTTTGGCTAGAATTATACCCTTTAAACAATTAAAAACTAGGGAAAATTGATGAAATTAGCCGTATTTGACTTTGATTCAACACTTATGGATGGAGAGACTATTGACTTTTTAGCAGAGGCTTTAGGAATAAAAGAACAAGTTGCAAAAATTACTGAAGAAGCGATGAGTGGAAGACTTGATTTTTTTGAATCTTTAACAACAAGGGTAGCTTTACTTAAGGGTTTAGAGTATAAAAAAGTTGTTGATATTTGTGAAAACTTACCTTTAATGCCGGGGGCTATGGAGCTTATTCCTAAGCTAAAAGAGAAAGGTTATAAGGTTGTTTGTTTTTCAGGTGGCTTTAGAACAGGAACATCTCCTGCTAGGGAAAAATTAGGACTTGATGCTGATTTTTCAAATGTTTTACATGAAAAAGATGGTGTTTTAACAGGTCTTGTTGGTGGAGATATGATGTTTGGATATTCAAAGGGAGATATGCTTTTGAGACTTCAATCACTTATGGGTATTACAAGAAAAGATACATTAGTTTGTGGAGATGGTGCAAATGATTTGAGTATGTTTACCCATGCTGATACAAGAATCGCTTTTTGTGCAAAAGAGGTTCTAAAAAAAGAGGCTAATATAGTTATTGATACAAAAGATTTAACAAAAATTTTGGATTATATTAAATAAAAAACGATAGGCTTTATTCTTAAAGCCCTTTAGGTTTTGCTTCTTTAGATGAAATTTATTTTCATCGCTAAAAGAAGTTAAAAATAAAAA
>JBBITK010000110.1:0-960 GCA_037440805.1 Arcobacter sp.
ATTTTTTCAAATATTTCCCTTGATTCTACAAACTCTCCAACAGTTTTAACATCAATATATTTTGTAAATCTAACGATAGATTCTGTAATATATTCACTATTTTTATTTTCTAAAATATCTTTTATAAAAGAGCCATCAATTTTTATATTATCAACTTCCAGTGAACTTAATTGGGAGAAGTTAGAATACTCAACTCCAAAATCATCAATACTCAATAAAAAGCCAAAATCTTTTAACTCTTTTAATGTATTTTTTGCTTGGGTATTTTTACTAACACTTGCATCTTCAAGGATTTCTATAGAAATTCTTGATGGTTTTATATCAAACTCTTTACAGTAACCTACTATTGTTTGGGTAAAACTTTTATCCATTAAATCATGGTTTGTAATATTTACAGAAAACTCTAAACTATTTTGAGAGAAAGTTTCACAGCATTGTCTGAAAATAGCTTTTGTGATTTTTGTAAGTAATCCAGCATTTCTAGCTGCTCCTAGAAAGTGAAAAGGGGCAAATATTTCTCCATTGTATCTTAATCTAGCTAGAGCTTCATATTTAACAATTTTTTCTGTTTTGCAACAAACTATAGGTTGATAATAGGCGATAATATTATCGTTTGTAATGGCACTTGATAATCTTTTTGACCATAATAAATTATTGTTAATAGTCTTAATCGCATCAATATTTTCCGAATAAAATTCTATTTTATTATCTTGTTTTTCCCTTGAAGCATTTATTGCCATTTCAGATTTTTGTAATAAATTATTGTTTGGATAGTTTGCAATTCCAATACTAATATCTAAACTTATAGTCATACCATCTATTTCAAAATGGTGCTTTTTAAATACAGTTTTTATATCTAAAGCGATTTTTTCTAAGAAATCATCATTTTTATTTTGAAATAATAGAACAAACTTATCAGATTCAATTCTATAAATACAATCAGACTCTTTTATTTCTGTT
>JBBITK010000110.1:995-6025 GCA_037440805.1 Arcobacter sp.
CTATTAAAACCCTATCTCCCACATCATAACCATAGGCATTGTTTATTGTACTAAATGAATCAACATCAACTAAAAGTAATCCTACAAACGGTAAATTTTCTAAATCACTATAGAGTTTGTTTCTTGAATATAGACTTGTAATAGAATCTCTTATCATATTTTCATATATTTCATTTTTTTTCTGTTCTAAATCACTTATTTGTTTATATTGAGCAAGAGCTGTTCTTGTACTTGTATAGAGTTTATTTAATGTAAGTTCAGTTTTTTCTTTGTAATCATTAATATCATACTCATTTATAATATCTTGTTCTGGGGCATATCCAGGTTGACCAGTTCTAGTAATGATTCTAGTGGTTTTATTATCAAGATTTTTTCTAATAAAATTTACAACATCTAAACCAGCATTATTTGATTCCATTACTACATCCAAGAATATGACAGCAAAAGGAGGGCTTTTTGCAATTATTTCTTTGGCTTCTTTTCCGCTGTAAGCAGATTCCATAAAAAGTTTTCTGTTATCAAAAACAAAATCATTTAATGCTAATTTTGTTACCGCATGTACCTCTTTGTCATCATCAACAATTAAAATTGTCCAATAAGAGTTATGATTATTTATTTCTATTAAATCATCTTCTTCTGCAAAAATTAAGTCATCATTCATAGGATAATCCGTTATTTTTTTATAATTATAAACGAATAATATAATAATTTAATTAAAAAATCTATTTTTTTTACATAAAATTATTGATTTTATATATGTTAAACTCTAATTTTTTATATAAGTTATTTTTAGATAAAATCCGTAAAATTTTATTTTTAGGATTAAAGAAAATGGCATTATATACATGTGGACACATTATTCCTGATTCAGATTCTATCTGTTCAGCAATATCATTAGCTTATTTATTAAACAAAATCGGAAGACCTGCAATTCCTGCAAGACAAGGTGAGCCAAACCCTGAAACAAAATATATTTTAGAAAGATTTGGATTTGAAGCTCCTGTTTTAAAAACTTCATTTGCAGGTGATGAGTTATTTATAACTGATTATTCAGATGTTGCACAAGCTCCTCAAGAACTTGATAAAACTACTATTGTTGGAATTGTTGACCATCATAAACTTGGAGATATTACAACTTCAGCTCCATTAGAGTGTTGGATTAGACCAGTTGGTTGTACAAATACAATCGTAAAAGAGATGTATGATTTTCACAAAGTTGAAATTCCTGCAAATATAGCTGGAATTATGATGTGTGCGATTTTATCTGATACGGTTATTTTTAAATCACCAACTTGTACAGATACAGATATTAAAGCTGTTAGAGAATTAGCAAAAATCTGTGGAATTGAAGATTTTGGTGCTGTTGGTATGGAGATGTTTAGAGTAAAATCAGCAGTTGCTGGAACACCTATTAGAGAATTAGTTATGAGAGATTACAAAAACTTTGATATGCATGGAAAAAAAGTAGGTGTTGGACAACTTGAAGTTGTTGATGGAAGCGTTTTTGATGATATTAAAGATGAGTTAATGGCAGATATTAAAAAAGTAAAAGAGGAACAAGGTTTACACACGGTTGCTTTACTTTTAACTGATATTATGAAAGAGGGAAGTGAAGTATTAGTAACTAGCGATGATGCTTCTATTTTTGAAAAAGCATTTAACTGTAAACTTGAAGATAACAAAGTTTGGTTGGATGGTTGTTTATCAAGAAAAAAACAAATTATTCCTTTCTTAGAACCTGCATTTGCTTAAATAAAAAAAGAGACAAGCTAAATTTGTCTCTTTTTATACTTGATTAAAAATCTGAAGACTTAATCCTTGATACTATTTCATTTGTTATATCTTTCCAATTATTGATAAAATTTTTTGATAATTTACCATCAATATTTAAATTATTAAAAGATTGAGTGTAAGATATTTTTTTTGATAAAGATTCATTAATTATGGAATTGTTTTTTTCTAATGGTAAAACTTTTATATCTTTTAAAAATTCATAATTATTTTTTATTTCATTAAATGATTCCAATATGGTTGGCATTTCTAATTGGGAAATATTTGATACAATAAAAAGTAAATTTTTATTTATTTCATACAAATTATTAGATGTAAAAAGAGAACCTGTAAAATCTAAATATGGATTTTCTCCAGTTGGTAGAATTATTAAATTTGCTTTTTCAATTAACTTAAAAATTATTTTATCCATTATAAAACATCCCGCTAAATCAATTATAACGGCTTTTGAATTTTTAAATTTTTCATCAATTTTAAAATCATAAGTAAAATATGTGTATTCATAAAAAGGAATTTCTCCTGAAATAGCAGAGCCTTTATCATTAGTAATATAAGGTATATTTAACTCTTTTGCTAAACCTAGAGAGATGATGGATTTGCCTATTCCACCTTTATATCCTGCTGTAAATATAATAAATTTATCAGTTAGGGAATTATATAGTGCATCATTGTATTCAGATAAAATCATTGTAAAATCCTATTTTATTTAGTTATAAAATAATTATACAATATATTATTTTAAACACTCTTTAATGATTATTTTGTAATAATTTAATGTATTACTAAATAAGGATTAACTATTGAATTACAATATTTACAATTCCATATGTCAAGATATTTTAAAAGAAGATTCTAATTTAAATATCAAATTTTTAATGGAAAAAAATCAAATTGATGAGAAAAATTTAGGTGATTTATTATTGCAAATAAAAAAAAATGAGTATTTAAATAATAGCAAAGTATTAAATGAACTAATTGATGAGATTGCAAAAAGTAGAAATACTTTAGATATACATAAAATTATTAGTCATAAGGAAAATATTTTAAATACAAATTTTTCTACAAAAGATGAAATAAGTTTAACGAAGAATAGTTCTAATATAAAAAGTGAATCAACAGCTTTTAGATTCCCAAATAAAAAAGGGTATATTATTGTTCCTGCTGGTGTAGCAGTATTTGTTTTTTTATATTTTAATAGTTTAAACACAAAAAGTATTTATGAAGATAAGTCTAAAAAAGAGCAAGTTAATTCTACTATTGCAGAAAAAAAAGTATCTACTATTTCCAAAGAACAAAAAAATATAGTTGATAAAAAAATAGAAACTAGTGTTAATAAAATTGATGTGCCTATTAATACTACTGAAAATAATTTAATCCCAAAAGAAAAAATTGAAATTAAACAAAAAAGTGTAGAAAATGAAAAAAAAGAGATTTCAACGATGCTTGATTCAGATGAAAAAAAAGTTTTAGTTGAAGAGAAAAAAGAGAAACCAAAAATTCAAGAAAACAATAAACAAACTAGTTCATTAGATATTGAAAAACTTGATATTTATCAAAAAGATTTAAAAAATTTAAATAATAAAGTTTTTTATAATGGAAACTATTATGGAGAAGATGATTATCTTTTTGGTTTTAAAATTTTTAAAATAACTCCAACTTATGTTAAATTTGAAGATAGTGCAAATAACATAAGAAAAAGAGTTTTATTTAACAATATAGAAAAATAAGGAAAAAAATGAAGTTATATTTTATATTAATATTAAGTACATTAATTATTACGGGATGTGCCCATAAAAAAAATTCTTTATCCAATAAACCAAAAACTTTAGAAACAAAAATTGAGATAAAAGAAAATGTTATCGAAACTAAAAAAGAGATTTCTTCTAGTGATAAAGAAAAAGAAGAAATAAAAAAAGAAGAAATTAAAAATAAAAAAGATGAAAAGAAAGAGACAATTAAAGAAAATAAAAAAGAAAAAGTTAAAGAGACTATTTACAGAGCTTTGGGAACAGTTGAAGTATTTACATATAAAGGAAGATATAGAACGCAGGAGTTTGATGAAACAAAATTGGTTGAGCCTTTCTATTTAAAAAAAGGATTGGTTAGAATAGAGAAAATTTATACTAGTAAAAATGGAGATAGATATGGAAAATTTACTGGTAAAAATTTGTTTATATCTATGGATGATTTAGTAAATAAATAATGATTAAGATTTTTTTTGAAAAATAATATTAACTTTTATGAGAAAAAGATAATAGTTTTAGTATTGATATTATCTGTAATAATTTTAATATATATTTTGTATTTGAATTTTTCTATTATAAATTTAAAGAATAATTTAAGAACTCAAGAAAATATATATAAAATTCAAATAAATAATAGAATAGATGAAATATCACAATTAAATCAACAATTAACAGATTTATATGGCTTATTGGATATTGGATTAGATATAAGTAAAAAAGATAATATATATCTAAATACAAAATTAGAGGAAAAAGAGAAAAATATTTTATTATCAAATATTCCAAGTGGATTGCCTTTAAAGCAACTTCTTATATCTTCAAGGTATGGAGAGAGGATTCATCCCATATCTAATTTAGAAGCTTTTCACACGGGAATAGATTTAAAGATAAAAAAAGGTGAAAATGTTTATTCCACTGCTGATGGGGTTGTTTTTAAAATTAGAAATGAAGATACAGGAGGATATGGTAAATTTATAATTATTTTACATAATTATGGATTTTCAAGTCTATATGGTCATTTAGATGATATCTTAGTAAAAGAGGGACAATTTATTTCTAAGAATAGTGTAATTGGTATTTCAGGTAATACGGGAAATTCAACAGGACCTCATTTGCATTATGAGGTTAAATTTTTAGAAAAACATATCAATCCAATAAATTTTTTATATTGGAATAAAAAAACATTTGATTCTGTCTTTAAAAATAATAATATTGATTGGGAGAATTTGATGTATTTAATTAAATTTAAAGAGAAAAACAACTATGAATAATGAAGAAAAATATCAAAGCTTATTAGAGCAAATACATGAATTAAATAGACAAAATTTTTTAAATGATAATGAAAAATTGGAAGAACTATTTGTTAAGATTGATAACTTAGAAAAACAAATAAATACAAATATCAATAAAAATGATTTTAAACATATTTATATAATTTTTGCTATTTTAATAATAAATATTTTTTTAAGTTTATATATTATTTTAAATTGTGAA
>JBBITK010000111.1:0-5931 GCA_037440805.1 Arcobacter sp.
TGGGCAATATTTCCTATCATTTCTCCCATTGAAGCCATTTTTGATTGTTGGAAAAGTAAGCTTTGTTTTTTCTCTAAATCTTTTCTATACTCCACAAATTTTTCTTCTAAAATTCTAGATACATAAATAGAAACTAATAAAAGAACTACTGTCAAAACAATACTTATAATAACTACATTTTTAATGTATTCATTAAATTTATTTTCTAAATAGATTTTTCTATCAACAACTGCTTTTGTTACATCATCTTCATAAAATCCTGTTCCTATTACCCATTGCCATTGTGGAAAGCCTTTTATAAAACTTATTTTATTTGTAGCAATTTTAGTATCTGGTTTTGTTAATTGAAGATAACTATAAAATCCCTCTCCATTTTTTGCTATTTCTATAGTGTCATGGAGAACTTTTTTTGGATTTTCCACATCACCAATAGCAACCACATTTTCACCAACATATCCTTTGTTGATATGACAAAGATATGTACCTTCATAATCTAACACAAATATATATCCACTTTTCCCATGTCTTATCAAATTAATATATCTCAAGGCTTTTGCTTGAATCTCTTTTTCAAAATCCTTATAGTATTCCCCTGTTCCAATAGCAATATTTAGAGGCTCAAAATATTTGTAAAATGAAATTTTTCTATTTTTTTCTTTGTTATTTGGATTTATCCAATCATATTCATCAAATCTTTCTGCTTTCTCTTTTATTGTTTGAGCGATAACTTCAAATGGCTTATGACCATCACTATCAATATAATTCAAAAAGTTTTTATTTTCATTCTCTTTGTAAATAGGGTCCAATAGTTTGTTACCCTTTTCATCAAAAATAAAATAGTAACCCCTTCCATTTTTGAATCTAATATCATTTAAAACATTTTTTATAGTAACTAAAATTTCCTCTTTGGATTTTTTGTTTTTTTCATTGTCATAGATATTTTTAGCTATTTGAGTAACTTCATAAACCCTCTGTTTTATCTCATCTTTCAACTCTTTTTCTGTGGATTTTTGGAAAAAGTAGAGTAATTGAGAGATTTTGGTAACTTCAGTTTTTATCATCTCTTTATTATTGTTTATGTATTCACTCTCTATTCTGTTTTTTTCTTCTAAAAATGTAGCTTTATTGTCAAAATATAAAAATAGTGTAATCAAAATAGATGCCACTACAATAAATACAGGAGGTGTATATTTGATTATATTTAAAATTTGTTTCTCTTTTGTAGTTATCATTATTTACTCTTAAGACCTATAATTTCTATGTTATGGAGTTGATTATAACTATTTTATACATAAAACATCATTTAAATATCATTTTTTAGAAAAGTTATTTTTATATTAGATACAATTACAAAAAATTAAAAGGTTTTATATGATTATTTATATTCATGGTTTTGGTGGAAGCGGTGTTAGTCAAAAAGCAAATGACTTTAAAAATTATTTTACTAAATATGATTTTTTCTCTCCATCTTTGAGTTATATTCCAAGTTTAGCAATACAAACACTAGAAGATTTTATAAAAATAAATTTAGACAAAAATATATCACTTATTGGTTCATCTTTGGGCGGATATTATGCAATTTATTTGGCAAACAAATACAATTTAAAAGCTATTTTAATAAATCCTTCCACAAAACCCTACGAAACAATGAAAAAAAGAGTTGGTTTTTCAAAATCTTTTTATGATGAAAGTAGTTTTGAAATCACTTTAAAACATTGTGAGGATTTAAAAAATTATGAAGTTTTACAAATCAAAAATCAGAAAAATTTTCTACTTTGTTTACAAAAGGGAGATGAAATTTTGGATTATAAAATAGCTTTAGAAAAACTTCCAAATGCCTCTTTGATAATAGAAGAACAAGGAACCCATGCTTTTTTAAATATAAATGAATATTTTGAAAAAATAGAAGATTTCATAGGGATTAAATAATCTCTATTCTATCTTTACCCTCTTTTTTTGCTTTTAATAAAGCCTCTTTTGAAAATTTTATAAGCTCTTTCGTGGAGTTATAATCACTAAAAAATGCAACTCCCATACTAACACTTATGGAAATATCCTCTTTTTTATAATAGTTTATTTGAGATTTTATATCCTCTTTCAAATCATTTAATTTTGAAATCAATCTATCTTTTTTTATATAACACAAAATCACAAAATCATCCAAATATCGATAAACCTCTCCATCCAAAAGTTTAGAGTGTTTTTGAAGTTTAGAAGCTAAATATTCTAAAACTTTGTCTCCTATCTCTTCCCCAAATTTTTCATTTATATTTGCAAAATCATCTATATTTATGAATATTGAAGTCAACAAAAAAATATTTTTATGATTTATTGCCTCTTTTAAATCCATATCCATTTTTCTTCGATTATAAACTTTTGTTAAATAATCCCTATTTATATTCTCTTCCAAAACCTCTTTTTCTTTTAAAAGTTGTTCTATCAAAACATCTTTATAATCTTTTGAAAATGCAGTATTTTTTTGTTCGATTATCTTTCCCAAATAAAAATCAAATCTATCAAATTTTTGGTTATAGACAACCTCTTTGCACTCTATAATCATCATTGGTTTATCTTCACCTAAACCATTTGATAATTCCAACTTTTGTACTTGTTTTATACTATATTCTATTTTATCTTCTAAAATTTTTGGTTCAAGTAACTCTTTTTGCCAATATTTACTATTTTTTTTACTTAAAACTGTCGTTTTTTGTAATAGTATATCTTCAAAAAGTTCTTTAGTTAATGAAATTTTATACATTTTCAACTTTCAATTTTTCTAACTTTTTTCATATTATTACTTCTTCTATCTTACCATTGTATTTTATGGTTACCCAATCACTAATCCAGTCAGTTTCTAAAAAATATAAAATCTTTTTGTCATTTTTAGAATACAAAAAAACTTCTTTGGTTGCGTGATGTCCTTCAAAAGATGAGAGATTATATGCTTTTATTCCAAGTTCTTCATCAAACTCAAATCTTAATTTTTTACCAAAAATAAAAAGTGGAAAATCCAAATCATAGTATCCATTTTATCTTCTTGAAAAATCATATATACATTATAATCTTTTTTTTCATAAGTATTTTCTTTCCTCTTCTATTTTTTTATCATTCCATTTTCCCACAAACCAAAAAAGAGGTGAAGTTAAAATCACAACTCCTAGCATAATCATAGACAAACTAGAAACAACATCTACAAAATCATTATCCATACAACAAAACTCAAAATAACCATTTAAACCAAAAATTACCATTAAACCTATCATTATTAAATAGATTTTTCTCTCTTTTTTGTGGATTTTTTGGCTTTCATCTATGAAATAGTTTTGAGTTGAGATTAGCTGTAAAAAGAGTCCTACATCTGAAATAGAGTTTGCATATATCATCTCTTCTCTTTTGTTTTGACTTTCAAACATCAAAAGATTTTTTTGCATCTTTACCTTATGAACCACAAAAGGTTCATAGTGGTTTTTGTCTCCTAAATATTCTAATTTCAAAATATTATCTTTTGACAAAATAAGTTTAAAATCCTTCAAAGTCATAAATTCAATAGCCTCATTTTCTTCAAACTCTTTTAAAATATTCTTGGCTCTAAAAGTAGCTATTTCATAAGATAAATTATATATTTGTTTATATTTATCTTTTTTATTGCTATCTATTCTGATGATATATGGTTTTATTTGATTTTTTAAATACAAAGTAAATTTAAGTTCATTTCCCTCATAAACACTATTTGTAATTTGTATAGTCTCTTGGTGATAAAAAGCTGTAATATCTTCAAATTTAATGATAATTTCATCATCTTTGAAATAATCACTTTCCTTTTCAAAACTAATAACTCTTTTTTTTATTGTATCGCTATTTAAAAGCATTATTTATTTAAGCCTTTTTGTATTATTTTTTACAAATCATACTTTTTTAAAGAATTAATGTAAATAAAACCTTATTTTAGGGGAAATAATTTGTTGAATTTACATTAATGTAAATTCAACAAATTATTTCCCCTAAAATAAGGTTTTATTTACTTATTTATTTTATAATAAAAACCAAAACAATATATTAAAAAATCAAAAGGCTTTTAATAATTATGATAAAAACTATTTTACAAATCTTAGTTATCACTTCAACTCTATTTTTTACAGCTTGTTCTTTTAAAGATGTGGAACAAGATGAAAACAAAGTAATACCAAAAGAGAAAATGGAGATAATAACTGAAACTGCTCAAGAGGTAAATGATAACTTTTTTAACCAAGAAGAGAATACAAAAATCTTCTTCAAAAAATTTTTTATCCCTTGGGAACAAAGTAAAATTTCCTTATCAAAAAGTGATGCTATGTGGTATTTAAAACATAAATCAAAGGATGTTTGGCTAGAAAATTACAGAAAAGCTCCTATTGGTTGGCATGAAAATATAGAAAAAAATGCGAATTTTATCTCTTTTGGTTTGGTTTCTAAAAAAGCTATTACCATAAGAAATACAAATGTTAGAATTCTTCCAACAAACTCTCCAACATTTGCAGACCCTAAAAAACCAGGGGAAGGATGGCCTTTTGATTACAATCAAAACTCTCTATTAAAAATAAATACTCCGATTTTTATCTCTCACTTTTCAAAGGATAAGCAGTGGGCATATATGGAATCTTTTATTGTAAGTGGATGGGTAGAGGTAAAAAATATAGCTTTTGTAGATAAGGATTTTATTTCAAGATTTAAAAATTCAGATTTTTATGTTTCAGTAAAAGAGAAATTTCCTTTAAAAAATCTTGAGGGAGATTTTGTAGAGCAAATAAAATTAGCAACTATTTTTCCAAAATTTAATGGAGAACTTTTTGTAGCAAAAAAAGTTGGATATTACGCAAAAGTTGATGAAGTAGAGTTTGAAGAAGAGAATCTAATAGAAGAGATGCCATTAAAATTCAATAGTGAAAATAGAATAAAAATTGCAAAAGAGTTTATGAATGAGCCTTATGGGTGGGGTGGTTTGATGAATAATAGAGATTGTTCTAGCTTTACCCAAGACTATTTTTTACCTTTTGGTAAATTTTTAAATAGAAATTCCAAAGCCCAAATAGAGAATGGTAAATATCTAGTTATTTCCCACCTAAGCGATGAAGAGAAAAAAAAGTTCATAATGAAAAATGGTGTTCCTTTTTCTACTCTAGTTTATATGAAAGGGCATGTTATGTTGTATGTTGGAACAAAAAATAATGAGCCTCTAGTTATGCACAATATTTGGAGTTTAAGACTTAAAAACAAATGGGGAGAAAGTTATAGATTTGTTATAGGGAAAACAACCATAACCACTTTAGAGCCAGGTAAAGCCCTAAAAGATTTTGATGAAGATTCAAATTTAATTAAGAAAATACAAGGAATAGTTATTCTTTGATTTTCAAAATTTATTCTTTTCTTAAATAGATTATTCTATACAACATTGGAACATAATAGAGATTCAAAACTGTTGCCCAAATAAGTCCAAATCCCAAAGAAACAGCCATTGGTTGTAAAATCAAAGCTTGTCCAGTTGCAAAGAATATCAAAGTATATAGACCTAAAATAGTCGTAATTGAAGTTAAAAATATAGGTCTTAATCTCATCCTAGCAAAAGAGATAAGCTCATTTATAGATTTAGCTTTTTTTATAAAATCCATCATAATTATTCCATCATTTACTATAACTCCTGCAAGTCCAACTATTCCTATTAAACTTGACATGGTAAGATTTATATCCATAATAAAATGACCAAATAAAACCCCTAAAATAGACAAAGGAATGGTACTCAAAATGATTAATGATTTTACAAAAGAGTCAAACATCCAAATTAAAGCAATAAATATCAAAATCAAAGCGATAAGACCTGCTTGTCCCATCTCCCTTTGCACTTTTTCATTCTCTTTTTGTTCACCTTTTATATCCAACACAATACCACTACTTCGT
>JBBITK010000112.1:0-5735 GCA_037440805.1 Arcobacter sp.
GTGGTGGATTTGGTGCAAAAGTAATCAAGCTTTAGGGCTTGGTACTTTCTCATTTATCCAATCTATAATCATATTTGGATTGTTTAAATCAAGGCAATTTAGATTTTTGGGAATAGACTCTTTTTCTATTGAATCATCCGTTGCAATAGCATTGATAACACTTAAATAATCTTCTTCTATTTTGTTTCTAAAAATACCTATTCTTGGGAAAGGTAAACTTTTTAATCCTTCTATAAATAGATAATCAAACTTCCCAAACATCTCTATTAGTTCATCTATTTTTGTCTCACTTTGCTTAAATAAAGTGGTTCTATTTGGAGAGATAACTGCCACATCAGCACCTGTTTGTGAAAATTTGTGGCTATCTTTTCCCTCTTTGTCAAAAACTGCCTTATCTTTTGGGTCATGCTTGATAATGCAAACTTTATATCCTTGTGATTTTAGAATTTCAGAGAGTTTAACTATCAAAGTTGTTTTCCCACTATTTGAAGGACCTGTAAAAGCTACAATAATATTTTTCATAAAAACTCCAAAATTTAATTAAATATATCCACATAAGTATCACTAAAAAATTTCCAATTAATAGGAATAATTTTTATAGTTTCATCTTTTTTTAGATTACTTAGGTTTTTGTTTAAAACCATCATACTATTTGATTTGTTAAGAACACTTACCATTCCTGGCATTCTTTTTGGTGCTGGAAAAAATCTTTTTCCATCAAAAAATCCAGGAATTAAAGTAGTTTTCCCTTTTTTATTATCAAAATCACTATCTAGTTTTGTTTCAATGTAATTATGAAAAATATTTCTACTTCCTGATAATTTTTGTATTGCTATTGTTCCAAAAATTTCAAATATTATGGAAGAAGCCAAAGGATTTCCAGGTAAATTTAAAACATAACTATTATTTATTTGTCCAAAAATGGTCGGTTTACCTGGTTTTATAGAGAGGCTATCAAATAGTATTTCCATATTTAATTGTAAAAAAGCTTCCTTTGTAAAATCCGCATCTCCTACACTTACTCCACCTGTAGTGATTATTAAATCTGAATGTAAAGAGTTTTTTATCATCTCTTTTAAAGACTCTATATTATCTTGTGCAATTCCAGCAAATACCCAATCACAGCCCAACTCTTTTACCCTTTCAAGTAGTGATGGGGTGTTTGAGTTGTAGATTTGATACTCTTCTATATTTTCAAAGTGATTTTTCAACTCATGTCCACTTGTAAAAATGGTAACTTTTGGTTTTCTATAAACTTTTATATAACTAATTCCTTGTGATGCCAATAGTGCAACACTAGCAAAATTTAGTTCATCTCCTTCATATAAAAGAATCTCTTCCTTTGATACATCTTCTCCAATAAATCTAATATTTTGATTCTTTTTTATATCTTTTGGTAGTTTTATGAATTTTTCATCTATTTTTTCTACCAATTCAAAGGGTACAACAGCTTCTACACTACAAGGAACTCTAGCTCCCGTCATAATTTTGACTGTTTGACCAGATAAAATAGGAGTCTCTTTAAAAGAACCTGCAAATATTTCATCTATAATTTCTACATTTTTATCTAAATCTTCAAGTTTTACTCCATATCCATCCATTGCAGAGTTATTAAAGTTTGGTAAAGAGAGTTTTGCATAGATATTTTCTGCACAAACTCTTCCTCCACAATTTTCAATGGGAACCATTTCAAAGGATACCTTTTGTATCTTTTCTCTTAGTAAAGTTAAAGCTTTTTTTATACAAGTTGACATATTTTTCCTTATTTACTATTTATTATATTTTTTGCCAATTCATAATCATTTGGAAAATTTATATTGATAAATTGTTCTTTATTTTCAAAATAAAATTCATAGGAGTTTGAATTTCTTATTAAATAATTGATTTTATGAATATCCTCTTTTAGAGAATTTTCTATTTTGTATTTTATTGATTTATCAAAAATTCCACATAAATTGTGGGTATTTTTTTCATCTTTTGCAACTACTATTTCATCTTTTGAGTTCAAAGAAAAATCTATTATTTTAAAAACAGTATCAATCTCAACCAAAGGCATATCAACACTTATTATAAATATCTTCTCTTCATTTAGATATTCAAAAATAGAATCCAAAGCTATCATAGGAGAATAAATCTCGCTTTTATCAACAATAATTCTTTCAGAATTTATAAATTGGAAGCTGTTTTTTTTGGAAGAGATATATACATTTTCAAATAGTTTAGAGTATTTAGAATATTGATACTCCAACAAAGTAGGAGAGTTAGCAAAAGGAAGTAGAGATTTATCTCTCTTCATTCTGCTACTTTTGCCACCACAAAGAATAACAATAGGAATTGTTAGTATGCTTTTGTTCATTTATCTATATTTCCAACTTTTAAAATTGGAGTACATAATAGAATTTTTTTTATAAAAATTCTATTTTATTCATCCTCTTTTGCAAATTTTTTGTAAAGGAAGTCTAAAATAGCCTCTCTACATCTTATATATTCTGGATGACTTTGAAGAGCAACTCTATCCCTTGGTCTTGGAAGATTTATCTCTAAAATCTCTCCAATAGTTGCTTCAGGTCCATTTGTCATCATAATAACCCTATCACTTAATAAAACAGCTTCATCAATATCGTGAGTAATTATAATAACTGTATTTTCAACAGTTTGTTGAATTCTCATAAGATGTTCTTGTAAATTTGCCCTTGTCAAACTATCCAATGCTCCAAAAGGTTCATCCATCAATAATACATCAGGTTTTATAGATAATGCTCTAGCAATACCAACCCTTTGTTTCATCCCTCCACTAATTCCACTTGGGTATTTGTCCTTTGCGTGGTCAAGATTTACCATAGAAACAAAATGTAGAACTCTTTGTTTTAACTCACTAGGAGATAATTCAGGCATTACTTTTTTTACAGCCATTTCTATATTTTGATAAACAGTAAGCCAAGGAAGTAGAGAGTGATTTTGGAAAACTACAGCCCTTTCAGGACCTGGACCTGTTATCTCTTTGTTGTTTAATATGATGTGTCCTTTTGTTTGCATATCAAGTCCAGCTATCATATTTAATAGTGTTGATTTCCCACAACCACTATGCCCAATAATAGAGATTATCTCATTTTTTTTGATATCTAAGTTTACATTTACAACAGCTTTATACTCTTTTCCATTTGGAAGAAAAAATGTTTTGTCTATATTTTCTAATTTTAAAAATTTAGTATTTGTACTCATAGTTTTGCCTTTAAGTTATATTTTTTTTCTATAATCGAAATAATCAGCTATTTTTCCCATTAGTAAATCAAGAATAAATCCAATAATACCAACAAGTAAGATTCCTATAATGATATTGTGATAAGCAAGATTGTTATACTCATTCCAAATCCAAAATCCAATACCAATACCACCTGTTAGCATCTCTGCTGCAACAATTACAAGCCAAGCAATACCTAAAGACAATCTCATCCCTGTAAATATATAAGGAACAGCAACAGGTAAAATTATTTGAAATACTTTTTCAATAGCACTAAATCTTAGAACCTTTGCAACATTCAAATAATCTTCACTAACACTTTTTACACCTAAAGCCGTATTTATAATAATAGGCCATATTGAAGTGATAAAAATAGTTGAAATTGCTGTATTATTGATATCTTTGAAAACAAATAACAACAAAGGCAACCAAGCCAAAGGAGAAACAGGTTTGAATATTTGAATAAATGGGTCAAGGGCATATTGTATATTTTTACTCATACCAACCATTAATCCAACAGGAACTCCCACCAAAACAGCCAATGCAAATCCACCAAACACTCTTTTTAAAGATTCAATTATTTGCCAAAAAAGTCCTTTATCATCCTCATTTACCACATAAAAAGGATCTGCTAAAGCACCTTTTATCTCTTCCCCATCAGCTGTAGTCCCACCAAATGCGTAAACATAAGTGTCACTAGGTGTTGGAAAACCAGAAACCATAGTTGCAATACTAGACCAAGCAGCAACACCCACAATCAAAACTAAAAACGGCAGTAATACTCTTTTTAAAATCTCTTTTTTCATCTTTTCTCCTTCGATATTTAAGTTTACCCTTTCAAGTAACTATTAAAATGATAGTTATTCAAAAGGGCAAAGCCAAAGCTTTTCCCTTTTAAATTACTTAGTTATATATTTTGGATCTGCACAACCAGCTGGTCCGTATGGACAATTATATGCAGGTTGTTTTGTTTCAACTTTCCATGTATTAGCTTTTTGTAACTCTTCTTTTGAAACTTTTGGTGATGTAACTGTTGCATCAAAAATATAATCAACAGCTTTGTTTGGATCCCAAACTTTTCCATCTAAGAATTTGTTATATTCATCAACACCATCTTTTTTCCAAGCACTTGGTGGTAATAAATAACCAACTTCTTTTGCAACTGTTTCAAATAAATCTGGTCTATAAACTTTTTCAATAGTTGCTTTCATATCCACAGGTTTATCAAGTTGTCCCCATCTATACATTTGAGTTATGAACCACATACCGTGAGAGTAGAATGGATAAGCTGCATAATCATTTGCAAAAACATTAAACATAGGATTTTTAGAATCTACATTTTGAGTATAAAGAAATGTTCCACTCATAGATTTTCTTAATACATCAACAGGTGCTTTTACATAATTATTTTGTGCTAAATATTTAATAGCCTCTTCTCTGTTTTCCCATGAAGCATCAAGCCACATTTGAGCTTTTAAGATTGCTCTCATTACAGCTTTTGTTGTTTCTGGATTTTTTGCAACGAAATCAGCTTTTGCTTGTAAAACTTTTTCTGGGTTATTGTTCCAAATATCGTAGTTAGTAACTAATGCACTACCTTCACCTTTTAAAACTATTCTTGAATTCCAAGGCTCTCCAACAACATATCCATCAATATTTCCAGCAATTAAGTTTTGTGGCATTGTAGGAGGTGGGAAAGGTTTGATTGTGCTATCTTCATCTGGTTTAATTCCACTTGCAGCCATCCAATATCTTAACTCATAATTGTGAGTAGATACAGGGTGAACCATTCCAAAATTTAGAGGTTTATAAGCAGCACCTTCTTTTGCTTTTTTATCATCTATATATTTTTTTAATGATTCTGAAGTTACAGGTCTTGAAGTTTTTTCTAAACCAAATTTTTCCATTTCAGCAATTAGATTTTTACCTAAAGTAATAGCATTACCATTTAAATCCAAAGACATTAAAGCTTGTAAATGTGCTTCACCATTTATTCCTAAAGTTGCTGCTATTGGCATACCTGGAAGAGCGTGTGAGAAATCATATTCTCCTGAGATTACTTTTTGTTGAATCCCTGGCCAACCACCACCTTCTTTAGCAACAGTTACTTCTAAACCTTCAGCTTTAAAGAAACCTTTCTCTTGAGCAATAACTATTGGAGCACAATCCGTTAATGCAATAAAACCTATTTTAATTTTTGTTTTTTCAGGAGCCGCCATCAAAGTACAAGCTGCAACAGATAACCCTAATCCTATTGTTAAAAATCTTTTCAACATAATCAACCTCCGTAATTTTTTGTGTCGAAAAAATAGTAACATCTTTTTAATAGTTAGTATATAGTTTTATTGTATAATTTTTATACATTTAATACTTAAATTAACATTAATAAAAATCACATTCATATTAATAAATCTATAATATTTCTATTTAAGCTTAAAATTACATTATAAAAAATCAATAAATTAATAATGAAAAAGAAAAAAATTCTGTTTAT
>JBBITK010000113.1:0-5697 GCA_037440805.1 Arcobacter sp.
ATAGAAATTTAAAACGATACTCAAGATTTCTTCCCAAAATTAAACAAGAGTTTGCTTCAAAAAATGTTCCTGAATCTTTGATATTTATTTCTATGATAGAAACAGGCTTTAATAACTCAACAGGTTCAAAATCAAGACCAGCAGGACTTTGGCAGTTTATGCCCTCTACGGCTAAAAATTTTAATTTAAAAGTTAATGATTATATTGATGAAAGATTAGATATTATCAAATCTTCTCGAGTTGCAGCTAAATATCTTTTAAATAATAATAGAAAATTTAATAAGTGGTATTTAGCAATGTTAGGTTATAACTGTGGAGAAGGAAAAGTTATTGAAGCAGTTTCTAGGGTTATAATAGATGAATATTTGGAACAAAACCCAAGTGCTAAATATGATGCTACTTTAAAAAATTACAAAAATATTTTAGATAGAAGTGCAAAGGGTAAAAGAAGCTATTCTCAACTCTATTCTATATATGATAGTGTAAAACATTTGGCTCCTATAAATCAAACTAAACTTCTAAGTTTAAATGGAAAAGAGTATTTGCCTAAATCCACAAGGATTTATTTTAGAAAAATTTTATCTCTTTCTATTTTATCAAAAAGAGATTTGTTTTATAAAAGTGACTTAAAAAAGGGAATTGTAAGTGTTAATATAAAAAGTGGAAATAGTTTGAAAGGTGTTGCTGTAGCTATTGGTATGAATTACAAACAATTAGTTGAGATGAATAAGCAACTAAAAAAACAGATTGTTCCAAAAAGTGTAAGTAAATATCATATTTATATTCCTCAAGATAAGTTAGAACTTTTTAATAAGGTTAAAAATAATATCCCTATTATAAAGCAAAAAGAGATAAAAAAAGAGAAGAAAAATATTTCAAAAAAGAAAAAAAGTAGTAAAAAAGAGAACAAAAGAACGAAGAAAAAATCTACTAAATCTAAAAAAAATAGTAAAAATAAAAAGGAGTAATATTTGAGATTTATAAAAAGTGTATTAATTCCAATAGTAGTTATAAATACTATAATATTCACAGGATGTTCTCAAAAAGAGGAGTTTAGTGGAGATACAAATATAGATAGTTTTTATAAAAATAATTCAAACTCTCAAATAAATAACTCTAAGGCAATGCATAGAGCAACAATGAGACCTTATGAAGTTTTTGGGATAAGATATAGACCATTTATTCCAAAAATGGGACAAGAATTTTCAGGTATTGCTTCTTGGTATGGTCCTAATTTTCACGCTAAAAAAACATCAAACGGTGAAACTTATAATATGTATGCAATGACAGCAGCACACAAAACTTTACCTATGAATACTATGGTAAAAGTAGATAATTTAGATAATGGAAGAAGTACAATAGTAAGGATAAATGATAGGGGACCTTTTATTGAAGGAAGAATAATAGATTTATCAAATAGTGCTGCTCACAAAATTGATATGGTAGGAAGTGGAACGGCAAATGTTAGAATAAAAATTCTAGGATTTAATGGAGAGATTGATAATTATGATGTTCCAAGGGATGTTTTACAATCAAATGATACCTATGCAAGAAATGAAGATGAAAATGGTACTCAAATAGATTCAATGGAACCATTGGATATTCAAGAGAATACTGTTTCTAGTAGTAAAAATTATGATGTGAATAAAAAATATGAAGAGTTATCAAAATTTGATTCTCCAAAAAATATAGGTAATAAAATAAAAAATACAACAAGTTATAGAAATTCAAATAGTAATGATTATAAAACTTCAAACCCAAATTATAAATATAGAGGTTTAAATGGTTATAATTCTATGAATTCTAAAAATATTTATAAAAGTGTAGATAGTTCATATAAAGCTGTGAGTGGAAACAATTTTAAAAGTCCTGCACAGGGTATGGGCGATTTTAGTTTACAAGTGGGTGCTTTCAGTAAAGTTGATGGTGCTTTAGATACTAAGAATAAATTGCAAAAGAGCTTTAGTAATAAAATAGAAGCAAAAAAAATATTTACAAATGGAAAATATTTTTATAAGGTATTTATAAAAGGATTTAATTCTTATGAACAAGCAGCTAGTTTTAGAGAACAAAATAACTTATCAAATGCTGTAATTGTTCCAAATGAAGGATAAAAATGGTAGAAGTTAATAGAAAAACAAAAGAAACAGATATTAAATGTAAATTAGATTTGAATGGTTGTGGAAAATCTGAAATAAAAACTGGTGTTGGGTTTTTTGACCATATGCTTGAAGCTTTATCAAAACATAGTGGAATTGATATTGAATTATTTTGTGAAGGCGATTTGCATATAGATGCCCATCATACGGTTGAGGATTGTGGAATTGTTTTGGGACAAGCTTTAAAAAAAGCTATTTTTCCAATACAAGCAGTTGAAAGATATGGTAATGCCACAGTTGTTATGGATGAAGCAGCAACTACTTGTGCTTTAGATTTATCAAATAGACCATTTTTGGTTTATGAAATAAATGTTAGTGGAAAAGTTGGAGAATTTGATGTGGAGTTGGTAGAAGAGTTTTTCCATGCTTTAAGTGGAAATGCTGGATTAACTGTTCATTTGATTCAAGATAGAGGAAGAAATAAACATCATATTTTAGAAGCAACTTTTAAAGCTTTTGCTGTTGCGTTAAGAAGAGCATTAGTAAAAAATGAGAGATTAGGAATACCAAGTACAAAAGGTGTTTTATGATAGAACTTATTGTTTTAGATGTTGATGGAACATTAACAGATGGTAAAATAACTTATACTTCAAGTGGAGAAGAGTTAAAATCTTTTGATGTGGCAGATGGTTTAGCAATAGCTGTTTGGACAAAAAAATTTGGGAAAAAAGCAGCAATTATAACTGGTAGAAATTCTTCTATTGTTGAAAGAAGAGCAAAAGAGTTAAATATTACTCATCTTCATCAAGGAATAAAAAACAAACAAGAAGTTTTGGAAAATATTTTGAAACAAGAGGGTTTATCTTGGAGTCAAGTGGCTGCCATTGGTGATGATTTAAATGATTATAATATGCTCAAAAAAGTTGGTCTCTCTTTTACTCCTGCCAATGGAACTCATTATTTAAAAGAGTTCGTAAATGTTGTTTGTAAGAACAGTGGTGGAGAGGGAGCTGTGAGAGAAATGCTTGAATATATATTTAAAGAAGATGGTTTAGAAGAGGAGTTTTTAAACGCATGGGTTTGAATATATTTGTTTTTGTGTTGCTTATAATATCAAGTTTATATTATTTCGTACCAGTTTCTATTTCTAAAAATCAGTTAACCAATGCAGATACCCCTTTGCTTATTTTTGATGAGCCATTGATGTATAGTTTGAATGAAAAAAATATTCATAGAATAATTCAATCTACAAAATCTATTAGGTATAAAAATAGAGATGAGATGTTCGATGCGGATATTATTTTGAGAAATGAAGATCCAAAAAAAACTTTTAATTTTGAAAAGTTGAAATCTGATAAAATCATAAAAATAAATGATGATTTTGATTTAATAGGAAATGTAAGATATAAAAGAGATGAATTTGTAAATTTTAATACACAAAGACTTTTTTATAATCAAAAAACTAAAATTGCTAAAAACAAACATCCATATAATGGAAATTACTATAAAAATTTAGTTAAGGGTGTAAATTTGTATTTAGATGCAAATAAGCATTTTGTAAAAGCACAAAATGTACATTTTAATATTGATATGAAAAATAAAGGACAAAAATGAAGTTTTTAATAGCTTTTTTAATTTGTATAACATCTTTGATGGCTCAAAGTGAAGAGTTGATAGTTGATGCAAAAAATTTTGAAGCAGATGATAAAAAAGGTATTTCAACTTTTACAGGGGATGTAAAGGTTAAGATGGGGGAAGATAAATTAAATGCCCAAAAGGTTGATATTTTCTTTACTACTTCTAACAAGGGTGCTAAAACACCAACAAAATATGAAGCAACAGAAAATGTAGATTTTGAAATAAAATCAAAAGATAAGTTTTATGTTGGTAAAGGTGATAAAATAATTTATTCTCCTCAAAAAGAGGAGTATACAATACTTGGTAATGCGTTTGTTCATGAAAAAAATGATGATAGAAAAATTTATGGTGATGTTATCTATGTAAATCAATTAACAGGTGAAGCAAAAGTTAATAGTAAAGATAATAAACCTGTAAGATTTATTGTAAATATGGAAAGAGGAAATGATAAATAATGAAAATAGTTGATGCAACTTTTTTACAATCGGCTCAAAGTGTGGTAGATTCTCCAAGTCCAAATGTAGCAGAAGTTGCATTTCTTGGTCGTTCTAATGTGGGAAAATCATCATTGTTAAATACATTAACAAATAGAAATGGATTGGCAAAATCCTCTTCAACTCCAGGTAAAACACAGTTGATAAACTATTTTCAAATTAAATTCAAAACTGATAATGAAGAGATGCCATATTTGTTTGCAAGATTTGTAGATTTACCAGGATTTGGTTATGCAAAGGTTGCTAAAAGTTTGAAATATGATTGGAATAGAAATTTAACAGGTTATTTACAATTAAGACCAAATTTACAGATTTTTGTACATTTAATTGATTCTAGGCATCCAAATTTAGAAATAGATAATAATGTGGATGAATTTTTAAAAGAGATAAAAAGGGGGGATCAAATTATCATAAATGCTTTTACAAAAACTGATAAATTAACTCAAGCGGAACTATCAAAATTAAAAAGAGATAATCCAGATGGAATTTTTATATCAAACCTTAAGAAAAAAGGAATGATAGATTTACAAAATAAAATTACAGGATATTTATTTGGAAATTAAATTTTATAAACCAACAGTGGCTGATATTCCTATGATGCAGGAATTGGTAAAAGAAGAGGTTGAAAAAGGAAAAATTTTACTTAGAACAGAAGATGAAATGGCTATGACTATTAGGTCTTATACTGTTGTTGAAGTAGATGGTAAAATGGCTGGTTTTACTGCTACACATATTCATTCTCCAAGACTTGCAGAGGTTAGAAGTTTGGTTGTAGGAAAAAATTTTAGGGGTTTAAAACTTGGTAAAAAATTGGTGGAATCTTGTATCAATGAAGCTAAACAATACGGAATTAAACAGCTTTTATCTTTAACTTATGAACAAGGTTTTTTTGAAAGTTGTGGATTTAGAGTAATAGCAAAAGAAGAAATCCCTGAACACAAAATTTGGGCAGATTGTATTAGATGTAAACATTTCCCAATTTGTGATGAGATAGCTATGGTTTATGACCTTGAATAGGTCATAAATTAAATTTTCTGCAATAGTTTATAAAATCTTCACTATTTAAAGCTTTTGAATAGTACCAACCTTGAATTGATACTTCTCCATGTTCTTTTATAAAATTGAGTTGTTCATCGGTTTCTACACCCTCTACAATAACTCTAAATTGCATTTTTTGAGCTAAAAGTAAAATTCCTTCAAATAGCTCTTTTCCTTTTTTTGTGTCTAATGCTAATACAAAGCTTCTATCTATTTTTATAGCATCTATTGGAAGTTTATAAAGATAACTTAAAGATGAATACTCTGTTCCAAAATCATCTATATAGTTTTTAGCTCCAGCTTCTTGGAATTTTGTAAGAATATCTTTCATATTGTTATCACTTGCTAAAAGCTTTTCGGTTAATTCGATATTTATCATATTTTCTGATTTCTTTATAATATTTGTAGCAAATTCTATAAAGTTTTTA
>JBBITK010000114.1:0-5603 GCA_037440805.1 Arcobacter sp.
TATGTACCAAATCTGCATCAATTCTATATTCAATATCATTTTGAGTATCTGTAATAATCATTACATCATCGTATGATATGTCAAAAATATCTTTTTCTGATTCGTCTAATGTTGAAGAAGGCATTTCTCTAAGCAAAGTATCAATTTTTTCTACTATTTCAGATATCTCAACTAATCCTAAACCAGTCTTTTTTTGTAAAGCTACACTATTTCTAGTTTTTACTACCAATAATCTAATAGCTTCTAATTCAGTATTTGTAAAAGTTGTCATGTTATCTCCTTTAAGATTTAAAGAATACACCTACCCATAAAGGATAGTGACATATGTATATCCTTTGTAGGGTAGGCTCTTATGAGCAACTTATCTTAATGTTAATGGTTCAGTTGGACAACTGAATCTCATTATTGTTGTTTGTTCTTTCTTTATTTCTATCGAACCATTTTTTCTTACAATATTATATTCTTCAAAGTTTTCACCATATTCATCAGTAAACCAATGAGTAATAGTTTTTGAATGTTTACTAAGTGTAAATTTCCCTTTTTCAGATTTATTTGTAATTAGTCCATTATGATTTATTTTAATATCAAAATGTATCTTGATGTAATTATCAAGAAAACTTTGAAATATTTTTTTAAGAGATACTTGCATTTTGTATCCTTCAAATAGCTAACCGAAGTTAACTATTAATTAAAAGGAAGTTCATCTTCTTGAACTTCATCTTTAGTTTTTAAATTTTTATCATCAAATGGTGTTTCAAAAGATAAACTATTTTGAATAGTTTTTGCAACTGGTTCAATAGTTTCTTTTGTTACAACAGTTTTAGTTTTAACTAAATCAGTAACATTTAATGCTATACCTCTTGAAGTATAGTTTCTAAATCCTAATTCTTTTAGCTCTTCTGCGAACTCTTTTACATTTTTAGAAGTAATACATAACCATTTTTGAGTATCTGTATCTTCTCTTTTAGTTTCTAAACCTAAAAAGCTAAGTTTTTCCTCAATCTCAGTTAATGATATAGTTTCACTTTTTACTTTAACTTTTGGTTCAATATCTTTTTTAGGTTCAATTGTTTGTTTCACTTCAACTTTATTTTCAGGTAATAAATCAGCATTTACATCAATGATTTTTGTGTCATTTTCTGTATTTTGATTTTCTGGTATTTCCATACACCAAACTTTATTTTCAAATTTGAAACCTAAGTTTTTAAGCATTTCATTTTTACCAAAAGTTTTACCTTCTACAATTATTTTTCCATCTTTTTGAATAGTTGAAAGACCTAATTGTTCTAATGTTTGAGGTTGTAAATCTAAGTATTCATTACCTACTATTGTAGGGCCATTTTCATTTATTAATCCAGAATAATCCACATAACCTCTTTCTTGTGCATCTTCTAAATATACAATTTCAGCAACTTCAGTACTTAAAGGTAAAAGCTTACAAGCTCTTTTAAGTACAGTTTTTTTATACATTGCTTCTTTTGATACTTCAGAAGAATTCCAAGGCGAATAAACGCTATCAGCAGAGTCAGAAAGTTTTTTTACTTCTAAAATCTCTTCTTCCCACATAAACTCAGTATGAATACCACCACCTTTTAATTCAATTTGTACATAAGCACCTGTTTTATTACCTCTTTGTGAAGGTCTTAAAGGTGAATGAATAAAATTAAGTCCATTTGAATTAAATTCAAATTTAAATGGTTCATTTTCATACGTTATCATTGGAGTAATTGATCTTACTTGATTACTTCTAAGAAGTAGGGCCACTAAACCTTTATATCCAATTTGAAATGTAGCAACATATTTATTTTGTTTCTTTACATATCTTGCAAGAACATAAGCTTGACCAAGTGTATTGTCAAGTTCTAAGCCTAGATATGCAACTTGCATTGCTGCACCAATAATTGACATATAATCACATTTTGCTAAATTCCCATCATTAGAAAGTCTTAACACATGTGAAGTAAATTTTTCAACTTTTTTTTCATTACCAAGTAAACTTAAAAGTAAATCTTCTTTTTGTTTGAATATATTTCTTATTGCATTGTTTTTTGTAGCTATTTCATTATTTGACATAATTTATCCTTTTTGGGTTGTCAATGAATTGAATTCCACTAAAAGAATAAATAGTAATCCCCACAAAGGAGAACTATTTATTACTCCTTGTGTGGAAAAAACTTTTTTTATGTTATAATTAAAATAAAACAATAAAGGAAGACATATGACTCCAATTGAAATCACTGTTTACGCAGTATTGTTCATTGCATCTTGTTTAGTTATTGGTAAATATGATTACGAGAAAAAAACTCACAGTAATTAATTACCTATTTTTTAGTTTTGCATTATAATCGTGTTTACCGATTACTAGCAATGAGCTAAGGAATATAACTCCATAAACTATAAGTTGTAGAGTTGATATCGTTTCCATAACTTATCCTTTCTTATTTTGTTTTAATGTCTCTTAAATATGCTCCATACGCAATAAAGATTAATCCTACTATAAAAGCAGGAATTTGAAAACCTGTATCAGTTGTATAGAATGCATAAATAACTGCACCTGCAATAGAACCACCAACCATGTATAAAACATCGCCAGTTAATTTTATTAAATACCTCATTTTCGGATTAGTATATAATTCTTCATATATATAAGAAATTACACCTATCTCTCTTAAAAATAGAAGTAAAATGATTAGCAGTTGGACTATTATAATGTTAGTGATGAATTCGTTTATTAAATTCATTATTTTTACCTCATTATTTAAATAAGGGGCATAATTATCCCAAAGGGATAAATTATATCCCTTTGGGTTAGCCTAATATAGACGACAGCAAACATCCTCGCTAATAAAAGCGATAAAACAAATAACATTAAAATATTAATTGATTATTAGTTACGATTGTAACGGATGTCTATTTTTTTAAAAGTTTTTTTATTTTGTCTTTTTCTGTGATTATATATGCAGTAATTGCAAATATAAGACCTATAATTGCTCCAGACATTTGTTTTCCTTTGAACTATGTTTTGCTTTTAGAGTACCATATAATGCACCTAAAACTAAGAATAAATCACTTAAATTAAGTTCTTTATAAAACCCATAAGCACCGTTTATTATTAATCCAAAACCTATAAGTTGAATTATATCCAAGACATCACACTTTGTCAATTTTGTGAATGTTTTATATATATCTTTTAGAAAACCAAAAATCACAAGAATTATAATCTTTAAAAAATATTTTATTTTTTTCATTAATACCTCTCAATTCTAAAATAAAGGTATAACTAACCCATAAAGGGATTAGTTAAAATCCCTAAAGGGTTGAGTCATACTTTTATTAGTATGAAAGTCTAAAAAATCCTAGAATGGTTAGAATGGAATTTCATCTTCGTTAATTTCTTCAGAATGTGCAGCATAATATTCAATTGGTGGTTCATTATATGTACCTGAATTTGTTGCATTTCTTTGATTATTTGAAGATTCATTTTTTTCTTTTTTCCAAGAAGCAATTTGGAAATCGTTTACATTAATATCACAATTAAAGTATTCTTTTGTTTCTCCATTTGCTTCTTTTTTTGTATATGTTGCAGTGATTGAACCATCTATCACAACTGATTTAACTTTGTTTTTGCTAAGTAAATCTTTTGCGTAAAGCTTGTCCCCTCTATCACCAAATAATCTAATACCAAAAAAACTTACATATTCTTGTTCTTTGATGATTTTTGTTGTTGCAATTTTTTGATTGTAAACAGTTTTTCCACCATTTTGCGGAACATAAACATCTGCGTTGTCTTTTACAAAATTACCTAAAACATTATATGCTTTCGCATAATGAACAACATTACCTTGTAATATTGTTGTGTGTTCTGGTTGAACTAATGCAGCATCTTTTGCAGGTGCAGAAGTGCTTAATTGAAATTTTGCAATTTCAACAGAACCATCAAGCTCAACAGTAGTACCTTTTGCTAAAGCTATTTCAGCTTGTTTACCAAATGCCATTACAGCAAAATATGATTTTTTAATATCACTATTTTGTGCTAATCTTGGATTACTAGAGCCTTGTGTTGCAATTGCAACTTCAACTAAATATTTTGCAAATTTAGAGTTTTGACCCACGGTACCTGTAACAACATCTGTAACTATTTTTCCTATTAATCTAATTTTTGCCATGTGATACTCCTTTTTGGCTTTTGCATTCTTAAAATGCAAGGATTTAAAAATCCTTAATTGTTAAGAAATTGTTATATCTCTTTAATTTCTTACCTTAGTGTGTTAGTAATGTATTACTACAAAAGAAACCACTAATCAATGTATAAATACATTGAATCAAATCACGAGTGTATAACTCTTCAAAACCATAAATGAAGTATTAAATTGTATGTATTAGTAGAATTGACAAATGCCAATAACATTAATTTAATAAACTTTTATTGGCTTTGAACAATTATAAAATTGTATTCTCTTTATGTTCAGTAAAGTTCGCAAAACTTCACCCGTATATTTAATATACTGCTTACACTCACATGTAAGAACGGACTATCTATTTTCATCTCTTAGCTTTAAAAAGCTAAGAAACTATTCCCATTTTCAACTATCTAAATCTTTTTATAAAACCTCTATTTTTTCTCTTCTTTTGTTGTTTTAATCTCTTCTTTTGCATCTACTTTTTCTTCAATTGTAACTGTAGCAGCTACAACAACAGCTTTTTCATCTTTTTCTGCAGGAATCACATTTTTTTCATTTGAAACATTTACAGTTTTTGGAGCTTGTTTTTGAGTCTTTGCAGTTGAAGTTTTTTTAGTTTTTACTTTTAATTTTTGAGTATCAGCTTTTTTATCAAATACTCTACTTCTAAGTCTTTTATTTCTAATATCTTGTTCTTTATCTAAGCATTTAAGTAAATCAATACCTAAATTCTCTAATTTTTTTAGAAGCTCAATTACTTCTTTATAGTTTTTCCCATAATCAGCATATAATGTAAAAAACTTTTGATGATCTTTTACATCAATTTTAAAATTTAATACATCTGTTAATATAGGTTTTGCTAAGTCAATACTAGTAATTAAACCAAAAAGTTGATTTGAAGTAGAACCTTTTTGCGGATCACTTAGTTTTACAACTTTTGCAGTAGGATTATCAAGTAGATAATTGATTTTTCCTTGAAGCTCGATTGGTAAATCTTTAATTAGATTTCTTAAGTCAATTGTTGTGATTGGTTTTTCATTGTTAGACATTTTTATTTCCTTATTATAAATTTAATAAGAAAAATTAGAGGTTTAAAAAGATTAGCTTATAGTTTACCTGATTAGTGCATAAAGAAATTATTATTTTTTTGGGTGAAGTTATATTTTAATATGCGGAGTACCACCTCATCAAAACATACTAAAAATAACTTCTTTATGCACTAACGATTCCTAGTCTCTGAACCTTTATCTTGATAGATTATAATATTATCATAATTTATATAAGATAAGTGGCTGCGGATTATCTATTTTTGAAGACTTAAAGGTGAGCTAATTAAAATTACTTTTAAAAAATCTCACCTTTCCATTATTGTTTTCAAGAAAAAGTGGTGTGAAGCACACCTTTAAGTCTTCTCTATCTTTT
>JBBITK010000115.1:0-2577 GCA_037440805.1 Arcobacter sp.
AAAATATTTCTATTTTTTACTTACTCTTTGACACTCTTTTACAAAGTGAATAGCATTTTCAACAGGAACATCAGGTAAAATCCCATGTCCTAAATTAAATATATGCCCTTCTCCATTCATAGTTTTATGAATAGCCTCAACACACATAGTTATGGCTTCTTTTGAATATAATCTACAAGGCTCCATATTTCCTTGAAGTACATATTTACTTCCAAGTTTTTCTTTAGCCATTGCCATTGGAGTTCCCCAATCTACACCAAATACATCAAAATTTCCATAAACTAATCCTCTTTCAATAAAAGCAGAGATTCCTTTTGGAAACATAATAATTGGTATATGAGGATATTTTTCTTTTAAATATTCAGCTATTTCAACCATATATTTCCAAGAAAATTCATCATATTTTGCAGGTTCAATTGCAGCTGCCCAAGAATCAAATATTTGAACAACATCTGCACCAGCTTTTATTTGGTTTTCCATATAAATTTTTACAACATCTGTAACTTTTCTCAAAATCTTATGTAAAAACTCTGGATTTGAATACATCATTTTTTTACAAATATTATATGTCTTTGTTCCTTGACCTTCTATCATATAAGTTGCTAATGTCCAAGGAGCTCCTGTAAATCCAATTAGTGCTTTATCCTCAGGTAATCTTTGTTTCAAAATTTTAATTGTTTCATAAACATAAGTAAGTTTTAAAGCAGCTTCTTCCCCTCCAATTAGAGCATCTAAATCTGCTTCATTTTTTATTGGATCTTTAAAAAGTGGTCCTTCACCTTTTATAAAATCTAAGTGCATTCCCATCTCATTTGGAACAACTAAAATATCACTAAATAAAATAGCTGCATCAACACCAACAATATCTAAAGGTTGAATTGTAACCTCAGCAGCAAGTTCTGGATTGTGGCAAAGATTTAAAAAATTACCAGCTTGTTTTCTAACTTCCATATACTCAGGAAGATAACGACCTGCTTGTCTCATCATCCAAACAGGAGTATATGGAGTCTCTTTTCTAAAACAAGCATCTACAAATATTTTTGACATTTTTATCCTTCAAGTGGTTTTTATTTGAAATTAATTATTTACTTTTTAAAAGCAATAAAACCTAATGTTTTCCAACTTTACTTAAGAAATAAAGTCCAACAGATAACAAAACAATAGATGAAGCAAAATATAACATTTCCAATGCACCATCATATTTAGTATGTAAAACTTTTTGAAAGAAGCTTACAATTAAAACCATAACAATAACTTTTGCAATTTTATCTTTTAATTGATCTAAGGAGTGTATTGCCAAAATACTATTTGAACCCGAAGATTCAGCTGCATCAATTTTTGAAACAAAAAGTTCATATAAACCAAATGCAAATATCAGCATTACTACTGCAATCAAATACAAATCAACTGCACCAATAATTTTACTAACTATCTCTTCGTGAAAATTATCAGGATGAAGTCCATTTAAATAAACATCTAATGTGTATTTTATAACTTCATAAATATCCATAGAAGCAACCACAAAAAGAATTATAGAACCAAATAATCCAAATATTACAGCAAACAGAACAAAAAGTCTTGTTTGCCACATAGCTCCTTCAAAGAATTTTTCAAGCATTATATATCACTTTCCAACTCTATCCATTTTAAAGCAACTCTAACTGCATTTGTAGCAGCTCCTACTCTTACTTGATCTGCAACATTAAAATAATGAACAATATTTGAAGAATAAATATCTTTTTTAATTCTTCCAACATAAGTTAAATCTGTATCTGTTGCAATAATTGGCATTGGATATTTTTTATTTTCTAAATCATCAATTACTTGAACATTTTCAAAGTTATTTAAAGCATTTCTTACTTCATCAACATCAACATCAACACCTTCGTTAAATGTAACTGTGATTGATTCACTGTGGCTTCTTAAAACTGGAACTCTAACACAAGTTGCTGCAACTTGAATATCTTTATGCATAATTTTTTGCGTCTCTTTTACCATTTTCATCTCTTCTTTTGTAAATCCATTATCTTGAGCAACATCAATTTGTGGAATAACATTTAAAGCAATTTGATGAGGAAAAGCATTTTTTTCTGCATCTTCTAACGCAAATGCAAAAAAAGCTTGCATTTGTAATACTAATTCTTCCATACCTTTTTTACCAGCACCAGAAACCGCTTGATAAGTTGAAACATCAACTCTTTTTATTCCATATAATGTATCAAGTGGCTTTAATGTTTGAACCATTTGAATAGTTGAACAATTTGGATTTGCAATAATTCCTGTTTCTCTCCATAATTTAATATCTTCTGGATTTACTTCTGGTACAACTAAAGGAACTTTTGGATCCATTCTAAAGTGACTTGTATTATCAATTACAACTGCACCTGCTTCAACTGCATATTTAGCAAATTTTTCAGACACACTTCCACCTGCACTGAAAAATGCAATTTCTACTTCATTTTCTTCAAAACAAGTTTCTGTTAATTCTAATACTGTATATTCTTTGTTTTTATATTCTATTGTAGAACCTGCACTTCTTGCACTTGCAAGAGGAATTAAATTATTAATTGGAAAATT
>JBBITK010000115.1:2596-5594 GCA_037440805.1 Arcobacter sp.
ATAACTCTAAATAATTCTTCTCCAACAGCACCAGTAGCACCAACAACAGCAACATTAAACTTTTTCATTTTTTATTCTTCCTCATCTTTTTCTAAATTTTCTTCAATATTTTCATCATCTAAATTAATCAATGATGGTTGTTTTTTTTCTTGAACTTCTAAAATTTCACCATCTTCGTTATATCTAATAATATTTCCATTTTCATCAAGTTCTATCTCTTCATCCTCTTTTGGACATTTTGCTATGGATACAACTTTATCATCTTTGTCAACATTTACAATTATTACACCCGAAGTATTTCTTCCTGCTTTTCTAATTGTATTCATATCAACTCTTATCATTTTTCCAATTGAAGTTAGTAACATTAAATCTTGTGTATCATCAACTAATACTTCACCTATAACATTTCCTGTTTTAGGAGATAATTTCATTGCAATTACACCTGAACCAGCTCTATTTGTAAGTCTATACTCTTCAACTGTTGTTCTTTTTCCAATACCTTTTTCTGATACTGTTAAAATTTCTTGTTCTTCACTATTAATTGTATCTGCATCAACAACAAAATCAGTATCTATTTTAAATTTAATACCTCTAACTCCCCTTGTACTTCTTCCTTGATCTCTTGTTTTATCAAGTTCAAATCTAATACATTGTCCTAAACTTGTAAATATCATAATGTATTGTGTTTGAACATCTGCAATTTTTGCAGTTACTATTTCATCTGCATCATCGAGAACAATAGCTCTTACACCATTACTTCTTATATTAGAGAATTCATTTAATGATGTTCTTTTTATAACACCATTTCTTGTGAAAAACACCAAAGATTTAGATTCATCAAAATCAGGAGTTGGAATAATTTCCATGATTTTTTCATCAGCTCTTAAATTAATCAAGTTAACAACCGCTTTACCTTTTGCTGTTCTACTTCCCTCTGGAATTTTGTAAACTTTTAACCAATATAATTGACCCATATTTGTAACAAACATTAAAGTATCATGTGTATTACTTACAAAGAATTTTTCTATAAAATCATCATCATGGGTAGTAACAGCAACTTTACCTTTTCCACCTCTTTTTTGTTTTTCATAAGATTTTATAGGTACTCTTTTTACATATCCATTATGAGTAATTGTAACAACCATTGGTTCATTTGGAATTAAATCTTCAACATCAATTTCATCATAAGAATCTTCGATTTCTGTTAATCTAGGAGTTGCAAATTTTTCTCTAATTTCTACTAACTCTTCTTTTATAATTTCATTTAACTTATCTTCAGATCTTAATATCGATTCTAATTCAGCAATTAAAATCATTAATTCTTGATATTCTGCTTCTAATTTTTCTCTATTTAATCCAGTTAATCTTCCAAGTCTCATATCTAAAATAGCTTGAGATTGAATTGTAGATAAACCAAATCTTGTTTCTAAACTAGCTTTAGCTTCACTATCATTTGCACTAGCTCTAATAATTTTAACAACTTCATCAATATTATCAACAGCTATTTTTAAACCTTCTAAAATATGTGCTCTAGCTTTTGCTTTTTCTAAATCAAAAATAGTTCTTCTAATAATTACTGTTTTTCTATGTGATAAGAAAATATTTAATAGTTGTGGTAAATTAAATACTTTTGGTTCTTTATTGTGAACGGCTAAAAGAATAATTCCAAAAGTAGTCTCCATTGGAGTTGATTTATAAAGATTATTTAAAACTATTTCACTCATAGCATCTTTTTTAAGCTCAATAACAACTCTAATACCTTCTCTATCAGATTCATCTCTAACCTCTGAAATTCCTTCAATTTGTTTATCTTTTGCTAAATTTGCAATAAGTTCAATTAATCTTGATTTATTAACTTGATATGGTAATTCATCTAAAACAATTATCTCTCTTTTTGTTTTTGATGTTTCAATATGATGTTTAGCCCTTATTCTTACTCTACCACGACCCGTATTATAAGCATCAATAATACCTCTTCTTCCAAAAATCGTTCCACCTGTTGGAAAATCTGGTCCTTGAATAAATTCCATTAACTCATCAGCTGTTGCTTCTAGATTACCAACCATATGCAATACAGCATCCAATAACTCACCAAGATTATGAGGAGGAATTTTCGTAGCCATACCAACTGCAATACCTTCACTTCCATTTAATAAAAGAGTTGGAACTCTAGTTGGTAAAACAGATGGTTCTTTCATAGTATCATCGTAGTTTGATACAAAATTAACTGTATCTTTATCTAAATCTCTTAATACCTCTTCAGCTATTTTTGTCATTCTAGCTTCTGTATATCTCATAGCGGCTGCATTATCACCATCAATCGAACCAAAGTTTCCTTGTCCATCAACCAAAGGTGCTCTCATAGAGAAACTTTGAGCCATTCTAACCAAAGCATCGTAAACAGAAGTATCTCCGTGGGGATGATATTTACCTATAACATCTCCAACAATTCTTGCAGATTTTTTATAAGCAGATTTTGAAGTAACATTTAAATCATGCATAGCAAATAAAATTCTTCTATGAACAGGTTTTAGTCCATCCTTTGCATCTGGTAATGCACGACCAATAATAACACTCATAGAATAATCTAAATAAGAAGATTTAACAGAATCTTCAATATTTACATCTATAATATCTTGATTTTCAAAAAGGTTTTCCATCAAAAAGGCCTTTGTTTTATAAAATTGTAATATTTTATCCAAAAAGGGCTTAGTCTTTGTTGTAGCGAAATTTAGACAAAAAAAAAGGCTTGAAGAAAATCTTCAAGCCTTTAAAAACAAAGTAAAAAAGAATTACTTAGCAGATTTATGTTTAATAATAATATTATAAATTTCATCTTTTAATTTTAATTTTTCTTTTTTCTTAGCTTCAATTGCAAACTGCTCAGCATGAGACTCTTCTAATTTTGCAACTTCATCATCTAATTCATTATGTTTGTCAAAAAGTTTGTGGAAATGTGCATCTTTTTGTTTTAATTCTGTGATGATATCTCTGTATT
>JBBITK010000116.1:0-5461 GCA_037440805.1 Arcobacter sp.
CGTGAGCTAAAATCTCTTTTGTTAAATTAATGAAATTTTCATT
This sequence comes from Arcobacter sp., assembly GCA_037440805.1. Lineage (GTDB taxonomy): Bacteria > Campylobacterota > Campylobacteria > Campylobacterales > Arcobacteraceae > Aliarcobacter. The sequence continues at coordinate 44 of JBBITK010000116.1, forward strand.
TTTTGCAACGAAATCTGTTTGTGAATTTAATTCTAAAATTGTAGCTTTTGAGTTGTCACTATTAACTAAAATAGAAACTAAACCTTCAGCAGCTACATTTCCAGCTTTTTTAGCAGCTTTACCAAGTCCTGCTTCTCTTAAAGCTTGAACTGCTTTTTCTAAATCACCACCAGTTTCATTTAGTGCGTTTTTGCAATCAAGCATACCCGCACCAGTCATTTCTCTTAATTCTTTAATTAATTGAGGAGTTGCTCCAGCCATAATTACGCCTCCTCACTTAACATTTCTGATGAAAATTCTGCTTCACCTTCAGCTACTGCTTCAGCTACTAATGCTTCAGCTTCTTCAGCAGTTACAGGCTCTAATTCAACTCCTGTTTCATCAGCTAATGCAGCTTTACCTTCATTCATAGCAGCTGCCATTTCGTTACAGAATAAGTAAATAGATCTGATAGCATCATCATTTCCTGGAATTGGTAAATCAACAACATCTGGATCACAGTTTGTATCTAATGGAGCTACAACAGTAATTCCTAATCTTCTAGCTTCTTGGATAGCAATTTTTTCTTTAACTGCATCTAAAACAAACATCATATCTGGAAGCTTGTTCATATCTTTGATTCCACCAAGATATAATTCTAATTTTTCTTCTTTTCTAGTAAGCATTAAAGCTTCTTTTTTAGTTAAAAGCTCTAATTGACCTTCTTCTCTCATTTTTTTGATGATTTCTAATTTTCTAATTGATTTTTTGATTGTTCCAAAGTTAGTAAGCATTCCACCTAACCATCTATGATTAACATATGGCATTCCACAAGAAATAGCAGCTTTTTTGATTGCATCACTAGCTTGTTTTTTAGTTCCTACGAAAATCATTGTTTCACCAGTTGCAGCTCTATCTCTAACAACATTATATGTATATCTGAAGTATCTTAATGTTTTTTGTAAATCTATAATATAGATATTTTTTCTAACACCGAAAATGAATTTTTTCATTTTTGGATTCCATCTTCTTGTTTGGTGACCGAAGTGAACACCACACTCTAATAAGTCTTTCATTGTAACCATTGTACATTCTCCTTGAATATTTTTGTTTTTATTTTTTGTAGGGTTTAGCCTCTGTGTCCCTTAATAACAGCATTTTGTTACAACCCTTGCAAGGATTGACACATGTGAGGTTCTAACTTTATGCAAAATTAGATTGGCGATTTTATCTAATTTAAATTAAATCTTCGTTTAAATAAATTTGAAATTTTAGATTTTATTTTAATAACATTTGATAAAATTTCCAAACTAAAAATTTAAGGAAAAATAATTGAATTTGAATCATAAAATTATTGAATTAAAACAAGAGATAGCAAAAGGTGTTATTGGTCAAAATGAGATGATAGATGCTGTATTAATAGGACTTTTGACAGATGGACATATTTTATTAGAGGGTGTTCCAGGACTTGCAAAAACAACTACCATAAAAATTATCTCCCAAGCTTTAGATTTAAACTTCAAAAGAGTTCAATTTACTCCTGATTTATTACCAAGTGATATTATTGGTTCTCAAATTTATGATATGAAAAATAGTGAATTTAAAATCAAAAAAGGTCCAGTTTTTACAAATCTACTTTTAGCGGATGAGATAAACAGAGCTCCTGCAAAAGTTCAGTCAGCTCTTCTTGAAGTAATGCAAGAAAAGCAAGTAACAATTGGAGATGATAGTTTTAAAATTTCTAAACCATTTTTGGTATTGGCAACCCAAAATCCAATAGAACAAGAGGGTGCTTATAGTTTACCTGAAGCTCAGTTGGATAGATTTATGTTTAAAATTGTAGTTAAATATAATACAAAAAAAGAGGAGTATGAAATAGCTAAAAAAGCTACAACTAACTCTTTTGAAAATATAAATAAGATTTTGGATATTCAAACCTTAGAAACTCTAAAAAATGAAGTTTTAAATATTCATATAGATAAAGCTTTAGAAGAGTATATGATTGATATTGTGGATTGTACAAGAAATCCAAAAGATTATGGTTTGGATGAATTAAAAAATATTATTCACTTTGGAGCAAGTCCAAGGGCAACTATTGATATGTTCAAAGCTGTAAAAGCAAATGCCTATATAAGAGGAAATGATTATGTATCTCCAATAGATATTGCTATGGTTGTAAAAAATATTCTAAGACATAGAATAATTTTGAGCTATGAAGCACAAGCGAAAGAGATTGATGTTGATAATGTTATACAAAAAATTTTACAAACTGTACCACTTCCATAAAAAATGAATGAAGTTTTAAAAAAAATTCTTATCAAGACTAAAAAAGAGGTTTTTTCTGAATTTATAGGAAATCATATTTCCAAACAAAAAGCAGAAGGTTATGATTTTTGTGAATTAAAAGAGTATGAATATGGGGAAGATGCAAAAAATATTGATTGGAATATAAGTGCAAAAATGCAAAAGCCTTATGTAAAAGTTTTCCATGCACAAAGGGAATTAAATATAAAAATTGTTCCTTTTTTATCAAACTCTTGCTATTTTGGAACAACTCTTTTTAAAAATGAAATAATCACTCAAATAGCATCTATTTTAGGTTATATTTCCATAAAACAGGGAGATAGTTTTGCTTCATTTATTGCAAATGAAGATTTAGAGATTTGCACAAAAAAATCAAAACAAATACACAATGTAACTTTAATGGCAAACAAACTTTTTGATTATAGTTGTCTAAATAAAAACATAAATTATGAATTATGTTTATCAAAACTATTTAAAATCATTCATCATAAATCTATAATTTTTTTGATTGGTGATTTTTTTGATTTAAAAGATTTTGATTTAAAACTTCTTTGCCAAAAACATGAAGTTTTTTGTATAGTAATTAGAGATAAGTTTGAAGAAAATCTTGAAGAACTTGATAATATAAATTTTTTAAATCCTATTTCTAATTCAAAATTTGAAGGTTCCATTGGAAAAAATATGATAACAAATTATAAAAAAAGAGTTGAAGAAAATGATAGAAAACTATTTATACATCTTCAAAATTGTGGTATCAGATTTGTCAAAATTTATACAGATGAAAACCCTATCAAAAAAATTGCAAAGATTTTATCAATATGAACGATATTTCAAATAAAATTTACGATATAAAATCTATTGTTGAAATACCTGATAACTCTATTTTTTTGTTTATTTTAGTTGTTTTTTGCTCTTTTGTTTTTTTAATTTTACTTTTTTTATTTATAAATAAATTTTTAAAAAATCGTAAAAATAATCAAAGAAAGATTTATTTTAGAATTCTAAAAGAGTTAGATTTTAAAAATTCAAAAAATTGTGCCTATACTATTACAAAATATGGTAGATTATTAGCTACTTTACCAAGGGAAAAAAAACTCTATGAAGAGTTAGTTGAAATGTTAGAAAAATATAAATATAAAAAAGAGGTTGAAGATATGGATGAAAATATCAAAGCAAAAATCGAAACCTTTTTGGATAGTTTAGATGTTTAATATTAGCTTTGAATATCCTATTGCATTTTTATTAATTTTACTATTTTTGGTTTGTTCTTATTTCTGCAAAATCAAAAATGAGAGTATATTCTTTCCCCATATAAATATGCTTTTAGAGTCAAATAGAAAACAAAAACTGCTAACTCAAGTTTTGAAATATTTTGTAATTTTATTTTCAATTATTGCATTGGCTTCCCCTGTAAAAATAGACCAAAGCAAAATTATAAAAAATGATGGGATAAATATAGTTTTAGATTTAGATGCTAGTGGTTCTATGAAAAATATAGATTTAGATGATAATAAAAATAGATTTGATGTAGTAAAAGAGATAGTAAAAGATTTTATCTCAAAACGAACAAATGATAATGTAGGTGTGGTTTTGTTTGGAAGTTGGGTATTTATGGCAAGTCCAATTAGTTTTGACAAAGATGCTCAAAAGGAGATTATCGATTATTTGGAAGTTACAATGGCTGGAGAAAAAACAGCATTAATCGACTCTATTGCAACTAGTGTAAATATTTTGAAAGATAAAAAAACAAAATCAAATATCATTATAATATTAAGTGATGGAGAAGATACAGTCAGTAAAATTCCCATTGAAGTAATTATCAAACTTCTAAAAAAATATGAAATAAAAGCTTATACAATAGGAATTGGTAACTCAAATCAAATGGTTTTAAATGAGATAGCAAACCAATCAAATGGAAAATACTACACAGCTTTTTCCAAAAATGATTTGAGTTTGATTTATGAAGATATAAATCAGCTAGAAAAATCTTTAATTGATTCAAACAAAAAAATCTCAAAAGAGTATCTTTTCTTTTACCCTCTTTTTGTAGCAGTATTGTCTTTGATTTTTTTGATTTTTTTGAAGAATAAAGAGTAAAAATTACTCTTTATTTTTTAACATTTTTAGAATTTCCTCTTTATCAGAGAAAGGGAACTTTTTATCATAAATAATTTGTGTAGACTCATCACCTTTTCCAAGAACCAAAACCACACTATTTTCAGTTGCCATATCAATAGCTTTTTTTATAGCTTCTCTTCTATTTATCTCAATTTGTGTATTTGGATGATTTGAAATCCCAGCCATTATTTCAGAAATAATCACATCAGGGTCTTCAAATCGTGGATTATCGCTTGTAACTATTATGTGTTTTGCATATCTTGAAGCAACTTTTCCCATAAGTGGTCGTTTCTCTTTATCTCTATCTCCACCTGCTCCAAAAACACAAATAATTTCCCTATCATTAAAACTTTTTAAAACTTCATCCATTCCATCAGGAGTGTGAGCAAAATCCACAATAACCAAAGGATTTACACTAATTGTTTCCATTCTTCCGCTAACTCCACCAAATCCTTCTAATGCTTCACAAATCTCATCAAGAGGCTTTTGAGTAGTTATATGAACACTTGCAACTGCTGCCATAAGATTGTAAACATTAAAAATACCCATCATCATAGAAGAGAATGAAAAATGTTTTCCAAAATGATTAAACATCACATGCATACCATTTTTGAATGAATACGCATCAACTTTATATGTTGATGGTGTTTCCAAAGAGTAAGCAAAACCATTTTTAGGATTACATACTACTTTTGGGTCATCTTTATTTATAAGTTTTGGTGTTTCATCACTTAAAAAAGAGTTTTTAACTCTAATATACTCTTCTATGGTTTTATGATAATCCAAATGGTCTCTTGTGATATTTGTATGTACTTTTAAAGCAAACTCTAATCCTTCAATTCTTCCTTGTTCAATCGCATGGGAACTTACTTCCATAACAAAAAAATTACAACCATTTTGCATAGCTTTTTGAATATGTGCAAAATTACCAAGTTGAACAGGAGTAGTCAAAGAGTACTCTTCAACCCTTTCATCATTTATAAAAAATCCCCTTGTACCTTGAAGTGCTACCTTATA
>JBBITK010000117.1:0-3848 GCA_037440805.1 Arcobacter sp.
AGAGAAAAAGCCTTTGTTGAACAAAATAAATTAGCTTCTATGGGAGAGATGATAGGAAATATTGCCCATCAATGGAGACAACCACTAAGTGTTATTAGCTCTATTGTAAGTTCACTGATGGTTATAAAAGAGTATGGAGATTTTAATGCTCATAATATAGATGAAGATTTAGAAAAAATATTGGAGCAAACACAGTATCTTTCAAAAACCGTAGATGATTTTAGGAATTTTCTTAAAAACGACCAAAAAAAGCAAGAGATATTTGTAAAAGAGATATTAGAAAAGACTTGCTCTATTGTCTCTCCTATTTTAAAAGATGAACATATAACTTTTGTTATGGAAGTTGATTCAAATATAAAACTCTCTTGTTTTCCAAATGAACTTTTACAATGTTTTATGAATATAATCAACAATGCAAAAGATGCCATAAAAGATAGAAAATCAAAGGAAGATAAAAAAATCATTTTGATAAAAGCTCAAAATAGTGGAAATTCTCTTGATATTTTTATTCAAGATAATGCACAAGGAATAGCTGACAATATTATAAATAGAGTCTTTGAACCATACTTCACTACAAAACATCAATCGGTTGGAACAGGGCTTGGTCTTTCTATGACATATAAAATACTAAAAGAACATCATAATGCTGATATTAGTGTGGATAATCGTAGTTTTATTTATGAAAATATAGAGTATTTTGGTGCTTGTTTTAAAATATCATTTAAAACAAAAAACTCTTAAATTTTAGATATTTGTTACTCTTTATTTACATTGATTAACTATAATCAAAATTGTAAATAAGGAGTAATTTTGATTAATATTTTAATGATAGAAGATGATATTGAACTTGCAAATATACTTATTAAATATCTTGAACAATACAATATAATAGTTACAAATTTTGACTCTCCAGAACTTGGAATTTCTGCTTTAAATGTAAAAAAATATGATTTGGTAATTTTGGATTTATCTTTACCAAATATGGATGGAATAGAGGTTTGTAGAATAATTAGACAAAGACACTCCATTCCTATTATTATCTCTTCTGCTCGTTCTTTTTTGGGAGATAAAATCTCTTGTTTCTCCTACGGTGCCGATGATTTTATGCCAAAACCCTATGATACTCAAGAGTTAATACTAAGAATTAGGTCTATTCTTAAAAGATGTAACAATCAAGTTTTGGAAAAAGAGAGCAAATTAAATAAAAAACAGATTTTTAGATGTGATGATTCTAAAATGGAAATTTATAAATATGATGAACTTCTTGATTTGACAAATGCTGAATACTACATCTTACATTATCTTATTTCTAAAAGTGGTTTTGTGGTTTCAAGACAAGAGTTACTTATGAATGTAGAATCAATAAAATATGAGAGTACCTATAAAAGTATAGATGTTTTGATAGGTAGGGTTAGAAATAAAATAGAAGAGAATAATAAAAATCCAAAATTTATTTTATCAATAAGAGGGGTAGGGTATAAACTTGTTAATGAATAAAAAAGAGTCCATACTTTTTCAAATAGCTCTGTTTTTTACTTTTATTTTTGTAATTATCAATTTTTTGGGAATTACTCAAATTTTTAATGATTTTGAGAAAAATAAATTTGAAGAAATAAAGAGATTTGACTCGGCTTTAAAGGTTGTAATGCATGATTATTTCAAACTCTCAAAGGAGGAGTTAAATGAAAGAATAGACATATTTGATATGGAACTTTCAGATTTAAAAAAAGAGGATATCCTAAAATCAAACCATAAAAAATTAAATTCTAAAGATGATTTTCCAATAGAAATTATTCAATTAAATGATAAAAAATATATTTTTTTTAGACCAAAAGAACATAAAAAACCTCCTTTTGATATGCCACCCTTTGATATGCCACCACTTCCTTTTAAAGATAATATGCCAAAAAATTTAGAACCTAGAAATGATTTTTTTATGAAACCTGAATTTAAAATAATCTCAAATTTGGTATTGATAGATAAAAGAGATGATAAAAATCAAAAATATTTTTGGTTGATAATTTTGATTTTAATAGATATGTTGTTGATTAGTTTCTTTTTCTTTATAAAAAATAAATTAAATCCACTGGAAGATTTGAAAAATCATATGATAGAACTCTCAAAAGGAAATTTCAAAATCTCCACAAAAACCACAAAAAATGATGAAATTTCCCAAGTTGCAAATGAGTTTGATAAGGCTATTTCTCAACTTAGAGAGTTAAAAGAATCAAGAAATCTTTTTTTACGAAATATTATGCACGAACTAAAAACACCAATCACAAAAGGTAAACTTTTAAGTGATATGTTAGAAGATAATGAAGATAAATATACTTTGATAAAAGTTTTTTATAGACTTGAATATCTTCTTGGAGAGTTTGCAAGGGTAGAGGAGTTAACTTCTGGAAAAATAGTTTTAGATAAAAATAGATATTTTGCAATAGATTTGGTAAATCAAGCATTGGACATTTTACTTATTGAAGAGGATAGTGTGGAGGTTTATGAGAATTTTGAGTTGCTTATGGAGGTTGATTTTGAGTTGTTTTCAATAGCTCTAAAAAATCTCATAGATAATGGAATCAAATACGGAAAAGAAAAACCAAAAATATATATTGAAAAAGATGGTATAAAAATAGAAAATAGGGGAGAAAAACTCAAAAAAGATATTACAGAGTATTATAAACCTTTCAATCATGATTACGACAATTTAACACACAGCGGACTTGGTTTGGGACTTTATATCTCAAATAATATAATCAAAATTCATGATTTAAAACTTGTTTATAATTATGAAGAGGATTTGCATACATTTACAATAGTAAATTAATATTTACAATTCATTTATTTTAAAATACCCAATATTTACCTCTTATTATTAGAATGGAATAAATTCTAATAATAGGAGAAAATTATGTCTTCAACCTCAGCAGTTACAACTTCTACCTCAACAGATGCCTATGGAAACAGCTATACAACAGCTGTTAGTAATGACCAACTTACAAGTTCAGATTTTATAAATTTGATGCTAACTCAACTAAAACTTCAAGACCCTACTAAAACCGTTGATTCTGATACAATGCTTAGTACACAGTTGCAACTATCAACATTAGATGCAAATACCTCAACAGTTACAGCTATGGAATCTTTACAATCCACCTTTGAAAAGACAGCTTTGAGTTCGGCAACTTCGATAATAGGAAGTATCATAGAAACATCAAATTTAGATGATAGTGGAAACAATAAGCAGTACAAAGTCTCTTCAGTTTCAATGAATGATGGCTCTATTGAATTAAATGCCTATGAAATAGCGGGATTTTATGATGTATATAATTTTGATGAGATAACAAATAAAAGTGATATTGTGAGTAGTGAAAGCCAAGATGATACTATTACAGTAACTAATAGTGATGGGGAGAGTTATAGCTTTTCAACATATAACAAAAGTTATGAAGATTTAGTTTCCCAATTAAATCAAACAGATGGTATAACTGCTTCTTTGGCACAAAATTCAAATGGAAATTATCAAATGGTAATATCTGTAAAAAATGGTAACTCAACACTAACTCAAAATAATACAAATCTTAACTACACAACCGACACAGCAACATCTTATAACAATGATGTTCAAACTTTGGCTTACGAAGATATTACCAAAGTTTATTAATGTTACAAACCATTAATTTTATTTATCAAAATAAAATTTTTGGTTTAAAATCAAATACCACAGATTTACACTAAATCCTTATTATTGAACTGAAGATTAATAATAAGGATAAAAAATGATAAGTGCTTTATGGACTGGAATCGCTGGATTATCTTCTCAACAAACAGCTTTGGATAATGAATCAAAT
>JBBITK010000117.1:3882-5350 GCA_037440805.1 Arcobacter sp.
AAAGCTTCAAGAGTATCTTTTGCAGATTTGATGTATCAAGATAGTATAGGAAAAGGGTCTACTGTAACAAGTGCAGAAAAACAATATACACAAGGAAGTTTAAATCTAACAGGTTCTTCTTATGATGTGGCATTAAATGGAGATGGTTTTTTTGTGGTATCAAATGTTAAATCCACAGGAACTTCAGAGTTTTATTATACAAGAGCTGGAAATTTTAGAATGGGTGACAATGGGACTTTGCAAGATGCTTCGGGTAACAAAGTTCAAGGTTGGGCAATGAGTTCTATTGATACAACTTCAGATGTTATCTCTACGAACTCTAATCTAAGTTATTTTACAGATATTTTTACTGAAATTGCTGGAAATCAGATTGTTCAATTCTCAAACAAAATAGAAACCTATGCTGCTAAGATATCAGATTATGATACTTCCGCTTCAACTGATGCTTCAATATTAACAGGTTCAGGAATAAAGACAAAATCCTCTAAAATTTCAGATATTCAAGCACTAATCTCAAATTATAAATCAGCACTTGAGAGTTATTCTACCAATCCAAACACAATATCAACTCCTTCTGTTTCTCAAATATCAACCATAAATTTACCAGATGGAACAAACTCTACTTTGGATGAAGAGGGTGATCAAATTTATGTTTACATAGATGGAAACAAATATAGTCAAAACTATATAAATACCACAGCAAGTGATGAATTAAAATCCCAATTAGATTCAGCTGGTGTTACAACTTCGGGAACAACAACAGATGAACAATACAACATTTATGCAAGTAGAATTGCCACATATAAAGCATTAGCCGATGAAATATCAACAATTACAGGACTCAAAGCATATACAGTTAACTCTTCAAATGAGTTAAGTACAAATGTATCTGATGTATTAAAAGGTGTTATTAGAATTGATTCCTTAATTCCAGGGAACTCTTTTACAATAGGTGATGTTAGTGAAGTTTCTGGAAGTATTGAAAATGAAGGGCTTAGTGAAAATATAACTGAGGCTGTAAAAGGAAGTGGTCAAAGTGCTGTAGAGAGTGCTATGAATGCTTTGAAAGATGCAGTTTCAGGCAAACAACAAGATATTTATCAACCTGAAGATGTTTTAACAGATGATGGAAATAGTTTAACTTTTGATGTGGGAGATACTCTTAGTTATAAAATTGGAGATTTTACAGTAACCACAGATGGTACTGCCACAAGCTATGAAGAAGCAATGGAAGATTTAATCAATGAGATTAATACAAATGAGGATTTACAACTTTTGGTTAAAGCCAAAAATATAAATGGCAATTTAGTTTTGGAAGCTAAAAATAGTGGAGAAGAGTTTACTGGTATTTTAAGTTTTACAGATGGAGCGACTACTTATTTAAAAGAGAAAAATCTTGATTACAGTGGAAATAGTGGAGGTAATGCTGAATTTATGCAAATAATCTCAACAATAGACCAAACATCTT
>JBBITK010000118.1:0-5325 GCA_037440805.1 Arcobacter sp.
CAATCTACGATAATGAATTAAATATAATCAATCAATATGAGTGTTTAGCAAGAATAAAAAAGAGAGATAAAGATGATTTTCTATCTCCTGGTGTATTTATTCCAATTGCAGAAAAAACAAAACTTATTAATGATATAACGAAAGTAATGATTGAGAAATCATTAAAATATTTTAATGAGATTTCTAATGTAGAGTTATCTATAAATTTAACTGTAGGCATTATATTAAACAAGGAAATGACAAATTATATAGCTCAAAAAGTGAAAAAATTTAAAAATCCAAAAAACATAATTTTTGAAATTGTAGAAAGTGAACAGTTCCCATCTGAAATGTTTAACAAAAATGAATTTATTCTAAAAATGAAAGAATTAGGATGTAAATTTGCTATGGATGATTTTGGGAGTGGTTATTCTAATTTAGCAGTATTTGCTAACTTTGGATATGACTATGTAAAATTAGATGGTAGCTTAATATCTATGATACATACTGAAAAAGGTTATAAAATAGTTGAAACAATTGTAACAGTTGCTAAAAATTGTCATGTTAAAGTTGTAGCTGAATGGGTAACAGATGAAATAACACTTGAAAAAGTAAAAAGATTAGGGATAGAATTCTCTCAAGGGTTTTATTTTGGTAAACCATTGGAAAATATTATATAAAAATAAGAGATTGATTTCTGATTTTAAAAGTTTTAAAAAATAATTCCAAAATTTTTATAAATAACTAGATTTAATTAAATTTTTTTTGTAGAATCATAAAAAAATAATTAAAGAGGATATAATGATAAGAATTACAGATACAATATTTATAAATGAAGATACAATAGAAGTTCATGATACACAGTTTGGTAATGGCGAAAGTCCTGTTACAGAAGGAGATATCAGGCAAATAATGATTGATGCAGAAAGAATGAATTGCGAAGCACCAAGATTTGTAGTTATTTATAATTATATAGATTTAAATTCAAAAGAAGAGATTAAAAATAATTTAGAATATCATGTTGAAAAAATGAAAGAATTATTATAAAGATATTCTAATGAAGGGTACAATAAAGTTTTATAATAAAGAAAAAGGCTTTGGTTTCATTTTTGATGAAGAGACAAAAACAGATTTATATTTCCATATAAATGATTGGAAAAATGGAAGTGTTCCAAATGGAAATGATGATGTGGAGTTTGAATTATCAAAAAGTCAAAATAATAAACCTAAAGCAATTAATATAATTCTTATAAAATCTGCAGATGAAAAGAAACAAGAAAATTTTGGGAAAAATGATGATAGAGTTATTTGTCCTGGTTGTAATAAAAAAATAGTTCCAAGGATAACTACATTTAAAGGAACAGCTATAAATTCCTTATGTCCTTATTGTGGATATGAAATAAAAAAATTTTACAATGGTTGTTTCATCGCAACTGCTGTATATGAAGACTATAATCATCCAAAAGTTCTTATTTTAAGAGAATTTAGAGATAAGTATTTATTGACAAATGACTTAGGTAAAAAGTTTGTAAATTTCTACTACAGATACTCTCCCAAATTTGCAGATTATGTAAAAGATAAGAAAATATTAACATATCCAATAAAAAAAATCTTAGATATTTTTGTTTTTATATTTAATAAGTTTAGGAGTAGATAATTAAATGGGTTGGGATGCTGTAGAACTTAATGGTAATAGTGAATTTGAAGTAATATTAGATTTTATAACTGATGATAAGACAACTTATATCACACATAGTTATAATGAAAATGAGGGTGTTTATTATTTTGCACTTAAATTTAATGATGAAATAACTGCAACTATAGTTAGTATGAATTCATACAAAGGATTAAGGGAAAATGGATGGATATATTTTAAAATTATACATGAATTTGCAGAACCTATTTATTATAATCCATCTAAAGAAGTAGTTCAGTCATTAACAAAAATCAATAAAGATTTTAATTTTAATTGGAGAAATAAAGTTAATAAGCTTTATTAATTAAAAAATTAATCTCTAGTAGTTAGAAAATAAAAAATATTAAAAGAGTCAAGGATGAAAGAAAAACTATTTTTGATGTTAAGAAATGATAAAACAAAATTTATATTATTTGTTGTCTCTTTAGTGCTAGGTTCTTATTTTATTACAATTGAAATATTTTTTATTGTATTTTTGTTTTTGATAATATCATCAATAGCTACTTATGTACATGAATTAGGGCATTATTCTGTAGCTAGAATATTTGGCTATGTTCCACAATACTTTATTGTTGGAACAAAACAAATAGGATTGAAAAAATTTAATGCTCTGATTAAATTTAAACTGTTTGGTACATATTTTATTTTAAATCCATTTGGACATGGAGGAAGTGTTGAAGCATTTACATATATGTATAAAGGACATAGATTAAAACTTGCACTTATATGTATTGCAGGACCTATTGCAAATTTATTATTTGGCTTATTGATTTTAGTATTAAATTTTGATTTTTTATTTAATCATTTCAATAATGGAATAGTTGGATTTCAGAATACAATTTATAAAGGTGGTTTTGAAGCATATTTATTAGCGATATTACTAATGGTTTTTTTTGTTAATGGTATTTATTTCTTAGTTAACTTAATACCATTTTTAAAAGGTGTTGATGGTTGGTTCATTTCTCAATTGTATAAAAAGATTAAAGATCCTGATTTTTATAATATTAATATCCACAAAGAAGTTGAAAAATCATTAGTTGGTAATAAAGCATTTGATAATATTATTGAACCTATTTATAATAAATCTTAAAATTTTGTAATATACACAATTTAAGATATTACTTAATAATACACCAGGACTTAAAAAGGATTATAGATGCAAATATGTGAGCACTGTTTTAACTCAAATTCTGTATCAAATTTTATAATTAATACGGGAATTAAATTATCAATACCTGTGTTATGTAATGAATGTCATAGTATAAGTGAATATAGATTAGAAAGCATGTTTCTAAAAGAACAAGTACAAAAAATAATACTAAAGCATTATGAATATTCAGAAGATTTACTTATCAGTGCTGCATTATATGCAAAAGAAGAAGATGATGATATTTCACTATTTGTAAGTGATGGAATTCGTTATAATTTATATGAAATATGTTCTTTATTGTTTGGATTAGATGATGAAAAATTCATAAATTTAATTACTTGTTCTTCTGGGGATGATTATTCTATTTTTGATAATGCGGAAGAAAATATGTGGATTAATATGAAATGTGATTGGGAAGCTACTACTCGAATAATGCTTGATTGGGATAAATTTTGTGATAATGCAAAATCACAAGATGAAATAGATGATGCAATATATAATTTTACAACAGAACTATCAAAACTAAATTATACATTTACTACATTATCTAAACCAATGTCAAAAATACTATATAGAGCTAGAAATGCTAATAAAGAATCTACATATAATGATATTATTACAGAACCAGCAATTAAGTTAGGTATAGCTCCAAAAGATTTAGTCCTGAAGGAATTCCTTTTGTTTATTTATCAGAAGATGATAATACTATACTTAAAGAGATAAGAGCTATTGAAAATGATAGAGTTGGTGTAGCTAGATTTAAAATATCTGATTTAAATTTAATTGATTTAAGAAAAGAAAATTTACAAATGATTAAAGATGATCCATTTGATAATACTTGTACAGATGAACTCTTATGTAGTTTTAAATTTTTATATGCTTTTTTAGAAGATATATCAAAAAAAGTTGATGATGGTGATGAAGAAAAAAAATACTTTCATTATTTGCCAACTCAAAAAGTTTCTAACCATATAAAATCATTAGGATATGATGGCTTTATTTACAATAGTAGTTTATGTGATGGTATCAATTATCTTTTATTTAATGATAATTATGAATATTTAGATTATAAAATGATAAATGTCAAGTAGTATTAAATGATGTTAATAAATTCTTAAAAAAATTTACTACTTTTGATAAAAATACCTCATCAACTGATGAGGTATTTTTAATTTGCTGAATACATTTTATACTTAAATTTATACTTATGACCTAGAACAATTTCATTTTCTGTATCTAAATCTAATTTGAATGTATATGTATCAATTATTTCATTAGGATAATAGTTATTACATATCTTTTTATTCAACATATCGTCAATTTTTTTATAATCATAATCAATATTAAATACTTTTAAAGTGCAATCTGTAGATTTTCCATTTGCAGTACTTTTACAATTTAGAACTATAGAATTATTTGCCAAATACTCCTTTGATTTTGTGTCAAGTTTTTTATTATCTTTACATATAGCAATTGGATAATTTTTTTTGTTAACATCTATAGGTTTGAAATTTAGTGTAAAGTCTAGTACTGTTGATTTTCTTAATGTATTATCATTTATATCTGTAAAGTTATAACTTAAAACCTTGTTCTCTCCACTTGCAAATGTACATGATGTAGCAACAAGAATTAGGCTAATTGTTTTTTTCATTTGTATCCTTTTTTATGATTTAATTTAACTAAGTATATATAAATAACTTTTTTTTGCTATGAAATCAGAATCTCTTTTTCTATTCTATGAGTATAAATATTCAATAAATTGTCATTTTTTGGATTAAAAGTTGTAACATATTTTCTTAATGATTTCATTCTTATCCTGCAAAATAATTTACCTTATTATAGTGAAAAAAATAATATTTTTAATAGAATTATATTTTTTAAAATAGTACGTGTCTAAAGAGTATTAATTAATAATATATATCAAATTAATAAAAAGATATAATATATTATACTTTAGTTATTAGGATAAAAATGTTTTACAAAGATGGTTCATACACAAATGAACAAATAAGTATAATTGAAGCAGAATTTGATGAAATATTAGCTGTTAATGCATTTGCAGGAACAGGAAAAACTTATACATTAGTTGCTTTTTCACAATTAAGAAGTGATAAAAAGATTCTTTATTTGGCTTATAATAAATCAATTGAAAAAGAAGCAAAAGAAAAATTTAAACACCTTTCAAATGTAAGAGTACAGACAACACATGGGTTGGCATATGGTATGTTTGGCAAAAAATATTCAAAGAGATTTGAAGAAAAAGGAATGAAAATTCCAACAAAGATTTATGCTGAGTATTGTGATGATGTAGATGATAAAAATAGATATTACTATGCATATGTATTATCTAAAATCATTACAGATTTTGTACAAAGTGCATATACAATAGAACAATATATAGAGGAATTAATAAAGAATAAAAAAATATTTGAAGATGAATTTAAAGTACCATTTAACTATTTTCTTTCAAAGTTTGAGATTGTATGGGAAGATTTATTAA
>JBBITK010000119.1:0-5190 GCA_037440805.1 Arcobacter sp.
AAATAAACTAATACTATGAAAACATTTATACTCTATCCAAATCAATTATTTAAAAACCTATCAAATTTTATAGATAAAAAAGTTCTCCTTATAGAAGAGTCACTATTTTTTACCCAATATGATTTTCATATTCAAAAACTCATACTTCATAGGGCTTCCATGAAGTTTTATGAAAAATATCTAAAAGAAAATAATATCTTAGTTGAGTATTTTGAAGATGAGAGTTATTTTGAACTTTATAAAAATGAAGAGATTTTTGTATATGAACTTTTTGATAACTATTTGGAGAAAAAAGTTTATAAAAATTTTTCAAATATCACAACAATCAAAAATCCAAATTTTATAAATCCAAAGGACAAAAACAAATTTTTATACAAATTTTATATCAACAGAAGAAAAGAGTTAAATATATTTATGGATAATGGAAAACCTCTTTTTGACAAATACAGTTTTGATGAAGACAATAGAAAAAAACTTCCAAAAGATATAAAAGTTCCCCCTACTTTGGCCTATGAAAATGAGTTTATAAAAGAAGCAAAAGAGTATTGCAAAAAATTCAAAAGTGTAGGAGAAATGAGCGATGATTTTTATTATCCTACGACTTTTGATGAAGCAACTTTGCAACTAGAATATTTCCTAAAAGAGAAATTTGAAAATTTTGGCTCCTTTCAAGACTCTATCTCAAAAGATACAAAAAAACATTTTTTATTTCACTCAAATATCTCTAGTAGTTTGAATATCGGGCTTATTGACTTACAAGAACTTATAGAAAAAATAGTAGCTTATGACGCACCATACAATGCAAAAGAGGGATTTATAAGACAAATCATAGGTTGGAGAGAGTTTATGCTTAGAGTTTATGAAGATGATGGAGTGCCTTTGAGAAACTCAAACTTTTTTGAGTTTAAAAATAGTATGCCAAAAAATATAATAAATGCAAAAAGTGGTATAAAAATCCTTGATGACACTATCAAAAAACTCCATCTTACAGCCTATAATCATCACATAGAAAGACTTATGATTTTGGGAAATATCTTTTTATTACTTGAAATAAAACCAAATGATATTTACGAATTTTTTATGAAATATTATATTGATGCTTATGATTGGGTGATGGTTGGAAATGTTTATGGTATGAGTGGCTTTAGTGATGGTGGAAGCATAACCACAAAACCTTATATTGCAAGTTCTAATTATCTTCTAAAAATGAGTGATTATGACAAAAATGAGCCTTGGTGTAAGATTTTGGATGCTTTATATTGGAGATTTTTACATATACATTCAACTAAATTTGATAAAAATCCACGAATGAAAATGCAAATAGCTTTATTAAACAAAATGCAAAAAGAGAAACTAGAAAATCATATAAAAATTGCAAATGATTTTTTAGAAAATATTTATATTGCAAATTGACATATTTTTGAAGGGAAAAATTTATTTAAAGTAAAATTACAAAATGAAAAAAGATGTTTTTGAAAAAATGGAAATTCTAGCCAACAGTGCTAAATATGATGTATCTTGCAGTTCAAGTGGAGTTGAAACAAACTATAAAAAAGGAGAATTAGGAGCAACTCACACAAGCGGGATTTGTCATACTTTTACAGCAGATGGTCGTTGTGTATCGCTTTTAAAGGTATTATTAACAAACATTTGTATTTATGATTGTGCTTATTGTATAAATCGTGTCTCAAATGATATTCCAAGAGCGGTATTTACACCAAGAGAATTAGCAGATATTACTATCAATTTTTACAAAAGAAACTACATAGAAGGTCTATTTTTGAGTTCGGGTATAGTAAAAGATGAAGACCATACTATGACTTTGTTGTTAAATACACTCAAAATTTTGAGATATGAATATAAATTTAATGGCTATATTCATGTAAAACTAATCCCTGGTTGTTCTATGGAATTGGTGGAAGAGATAATAAAACTAGCAAATAGAGTAAGTTCAAACATAGAACTTCCAAGTGATAAATCTCTGAAACTTCTTGCTCCAAATAAAACAAAAGAGAAGGTTTTACAGCCACTAAAATATGCCAGAGATTTAAGCCTAGAAAAAGAGCAAAAGCCCATAGGAATGAGTACGCAACTAATAGTTGGAGCAACACCTGAAAGTGATAGGGATATACTAAAACTAAGCTCTGCACTTTATGATAAAGCTTTGTTAAAAAGGGTTTATTATAGTGCTTACATACCTGTAAATGACCACAAAAATCTTCCCTCAATCATCACAAAACCTCCACTTTTAAGAGAACATAGGCTTTATCAAGCTGATTGGCTTCTTAGGTTTTATAACTTCTCTTATGATGAAATAGTTACTGATGAATTTCCAAATTTGGATGAGGAATTAGACCCAAAAACATTTTGGGCATTAAACAACCTAAAATATTTTCCAATGGAGATAAACACAGCCTCAAAAGAGGAGTTACTTAGAATTCCTGGAATTGGTGCAAGGGGTGTTATGAAGATTTTGAGTGCAAGAAGATTTAAGACATTGACTTTTGATGATTTAAAAAAGCTCAAAATTTCACTAAAAAAAGCAAAATATTTTATAACTTGCAAAAAAGAGTTTCAAAAACAAGTCCCATTTTATAGGGAAAATCTAAAACTAGCTTTATTAAAACCTGAACCAAAAAAGCTAATCCAACCATCACTGTTTGATAATGTTTTTGATTTTAGTGCAATAAGTGGTGAAATATGATTTTGATTTATGATGGAAGTTTTGAGGGGTTTTTATCTTTGATTTATGAAGTCTATTACCAAAAAATCAAAGTTACAAAAATCCTAAAAAAAGAACCAAATGAAATAATTTTTGATGAGATAAAAGAGATAGAAACTTCTATTATAAACTCTTCAAAGGTTTATGATGCCATAAAAATAAAATTCCCAAAAGATATTATTTGTAAAATATTAAATATATTTATGTGCGATACAAAAGAGTTTGAAATATATCTTTTGGAGTATATAATCATTGGTTTCAAAAATCCTTCGCAACTTTTTAATATCAATAATTCTTGCGTTTTTTATATCAATAGTTTAGAAAAAGAGTTATTTAGAGTTGTACATAAAATGTATGCTTTTGTGCGATTTGAAGAGCTTGAAGATGGTATTTTATATGGAAAAATTGAGTGTAAATTTAATGTTTTATATTTTATGGGAAAACATTTTATAAAAAGATTTAACAACCAAAACTTCATTATCCATGATACAAAAAGAGAATTGGCTTTTGTAAAGATAGAAAATCAAACTTCCATAGAAGAAATTGCATATTTTGATACCCCAACCTACTCTTCAAGTGAAGCAAAATTTCAAAAACTTTGGAAGAGTTTTTTTAATAGCGTAAGTATAAAAGAGAGAACAAACCTCAAACTCCAACAAAAACTCGTTCCTTTGATTTATAGGACTTATATGAGTGAATTTTTCAATGAACCAACATAAAAAACATATAAAAAGAGTAGCTTTTTTACTAAAATCAAATAAAAAAGGATTTTGATGAAAAAAAATATATTAAATATTTTTGCTTTTATTGTTTTATCTCTAATAATCGCTGGTTGCTCTGCAAAAAATCCCCCTTTAGAGACTGTAAACAAAGTAGAAATAGAGAAATATTTGGGTACTTGGTACGAAATAGCTAGATATGAGCATTTTTTTGAAAAAGATTGCAAAAATGTAAGTGCTAACTATTCTATGCTTGATATGGAAACTATTAAGGTTATAAACAGATGTACAGATATAAAAACAAATGAGCAAAAAGAGGCACTTGGAAGAGCCTATGCGGTTGATAATACTAACAGCAAATTGAAAGTTAGTTTTTTTAGACCATTTTATGGGGATTATTGGGTTTTGATATTGGATAAAAATTATGATTATGTGGTTGTAGGAACTCCATCAAGAAAGTATCTTTGGATTTTATCAAGAAGTCCTAAATTAGATGAAAATATCAAAAATAATATTTTGCAAAAACTTCCAAAACTAGGCTTTGATACTTCAAAATTGATTTGGACTGTTCAGGAGTAAAAAATGTATTTTCAAAAAAATGAGAGTTTAAAACTAGATTTTGCAAAAAAATCAAAAAATCAAAAGCAAGATTTGAGTGATTTACAAGAAGATGATTTGAATAGATTAATAGAGATGGCGTGGCAAGACAGAACCACATTTGATACTATTTTTGAACTTTACGGGCTAACAGAAAATCAAGTAAAAAAAAGAATGCGTAGTTTGATGAAAAAAAGTAGTTTTAAAATGTGGCGAAAAAGAGTCCAAGGCAAAAAAACAAAACATAAATCAAAAGTAGAACATAAGGTAGTTAGGTTTCAAGGACCGTGGTAAAGGCTAAAAAAATATTTTGAATTTTTATTTTATAGAAAAGTGTTTATCTGTAAACATCTTTTCTATGGGAAACTTTTAAAACTAAAATCACCAATTTATCACCAATTTTTTCATAAATAACCCTATAAGTTCTAAGTTTTAGCCTATAAAGTCCTTTAAATTCACCTTGTAGAGCTTTTATTTTGGTAAGTTTCATAAGCTCTTTTTCATAATCTTCATCAAAATTATTTATAAAAGTTTCTAGTTCATCTAAAATAAAATTTCTTGTGGATTTATCCAATGACAATATATCTTTAGAGGCTTTTTTATCGAACTCTAAACTATATTGATTCATCTGATAATTTTCTCATTTGACTTAAACTAATAGTTTCATTTTTTTCTAAACTTCTTTTTCTAGCGATTTGTAAATCAAGATGGTCAAAATAAAACTCCAATGCTTGATTTATCAAAGCACTCTTATTTTGGTTTAACTCCTTTGCAAATTCTGTAACATCATCGGCTAAATTTTGAGGCATAGAGACTAATATTTTTGTGTTTTTAACAGCTGTCATTTTATGATTCCTTATTAGTTTGGATATTTAAAAGTATATCTATATGGATATAAAATAAGGATTAAAAAAGTAAATCATATTTATCTTGAAAACCTTTAAAAGCAATGCTTAGTTATAATAAATAATTAAATAGTAAACAAAAGGTTTTCAAATGGCATTAAGTTGGAATGAAATAAAAACAAGAGCAATAAACTTTTCAAAAGAGTGGGAAAATGAACAAAGAGAACACGCAGAATCTCAAAGCTTTTGGAATGAATTTTTTAATATCTTTGGAATAAGTAGAAAAAGAGTAGCTTCATTTGAAGAA
>JBBITK010000120.1:0-5143 GCA_037440805.1 Arcobacter sp.
GTTGGCGCGGTTCACGTCGAACGATTCGTTCATGGCGGCACTCCTTTGCTCGGGTTGTGGTCTGATGATTAAAAAGTAAAATATTGCAAATAATGCAACAAGAGGTAACAATGAACTTATCAAATCTGTACTTGAACCTTGCATCCCTATTCCTTTATAAAAGTGGTATATGATGTTTTCTAAAAAACGCGAATATTCTAACAAAAACTTTATAATATCTGGCTTGGGTACTTCCCTATTACTTAGTGCTTTTATCTATTTTGCACACTTTGACTTAAGCTATAAATTTATAAATACTATTTTTGGTCTTTTTGGTCTTTTTTTGCTTTTAACTATTCCTAAAAAAGCTCTTTTTTATGCTGGTTTTGGCTTAGGTATTCTATGGTCAAATTGGATGGCTGTTAGTTTAAAATACTATGATTTAGTATATTTATACCCTTTGGTTTTAGCAGGAATTGGGATTGTTTTTGGTTTGATTTTTTATCTATTTGCATTGGTTGATAGGGTAGAATTTAGAGTAATTGCAATATTTATTTTTACTTTTATTTCCCCTTTTGGATACAACTGGGTAAAACCTGAACTTATATTTTTGGATTCATATTTAGGCACAAGTAAAGAGGATTTTGCACTTATTTTATCTTCAATTTATATCCTAATAGTTGTTAGAAAATTTAAATTTTTGGCTATTGTACCACTAATTTTTGCTTTAAACTATTCTAAAAATGAAAAAATAGTAGAAAATCCACCTTTAAGTATTCATATGCCATTTATGGATATAAAACAAGATTTTAAATGGAAAAAAGAGCATAGAGAAGAGGTTTTTAGAAAAAATTTTGAACAAATTGATAGTGCTATCGCACAAAAAAAAGATTTAGTTGTTCTTCCTGAAACAGCATTTACAACAGTATTAAACAAAAATATAGATGTTTTAGATGAACTTCTTATTAAATCAAATGAGATAAATATCATAACAGGTGGTTTATATGTGGAAAATGATGAGATATTTAATGCCACATATTTTATAAGTAAAGGTGAAGTTCAAATAGCAAAAAAAGTAGTTTTAGTACCTTTTGGTGAAGAGATACCTTTACCTAAGTTTTTTGTGGATTTAATAAATGAGATTTTTTATAATGGAGCAAAGGATTATTCAAAGGCTTCTGTACCTACTGATTTTGAAATCAATGGAGTTAAATTTAGAAATGCTATTTGTTATGAAGCGACAACAGATAAAATTTTCGAGAATCTAAATGGTGTAAAATATATGATAGCTATTTCAAACAATGCTTGGTTTTTACCATCAATAGAACCAACTTTGCAAGATTTACTTTTGAGATATTATTCTAAAAAATACAATATAACAATATTCCATGTTGCCAATGCAAGTGGAAATAAAATTTATCACCCATAAAACTAAAAAATCAAAGATATTTCTCTTTGATTTTTTCCAAAATTTCCCTCTTTTCCAACTCAACATCAATTTGCAAATCAAAAGCAAAATCCAAAATCTCTTTAAACTCTTTTGATGGTTTAAAACCTAGTTCTAGCAAATCTCTTCCTTGAATTAGCGGTTTTATTGGCTCGTTGTGAATATCAAGCTCTTTGGCTTTTTGCAAAATCCAATTTATAGCCTTTGGACATTTCTCTTTATCTTTTATATCTCTTCCCAAACAATCAGCCAAACAAACCAAACATAAATCTTCAATATTTACTTTCAAAGAGAGCCTTTTTATGGCTTTTTGAGAAGAATCAGCAAGATATAATTGAAAAGGAACTAGATGATTTTTTACCAAAGAGCAAACTATTTCCACAAATTTTTTCTCATTTGTAAGTTTCTCTAAAAAAGAGATTGTTGGCTCTATTCCCAAACTTTCGTGTTTATATGAAGTGATTTTCCCATTTATCTCTTTTGTACAAAATGGCTTTCCAAAATCGTGGCATAAAATCCCATAAAATAGATATAGTTTTCTATAATCATCTTCTATATTTTGCTCTTTTAAAATCCTAGCCAATTCATCAACTGTCATTAAAGTATGAATCCAAACATCACCCTCAGGATGATACTCTTCATCTTGGATACAATCTATCAAAGCTTTTAACTGTGGAAAATAAACCAAAACATCAAGCTCTTTTAAAAGATTTAATCCAATAGATGGCTTTTGTGATTTTAAAAATAGTTTTTTAAACTCTTCAAAAATTCTCTCTTTTGGTAAGTTTTCTAACTCACCATTTTTTACTATGGTTTTACATAAAATTGCTGTTTTTTCATCTAAATTTAGATTGAACCTTGCACAAAACTGCACTGCTCTATAAACTCTTAGGCTATCTTCTATAAAAGTTTTATCATTGATATGTCTTAAAACAGAATTTTTCAGGTCATTTATCCCATCAAATGGGTCTAAAAACTCTTTTTTAAAATAATCATAGCCAATTGCATTTATTGTAAAATCTCTTCTAATTGCTGCTTCTTCAAAGCTTAATTTAGAATTTGTAGTGATTTGAAAGTCTTGGTGAGTTGAACCAATTTTTTCTTCAGTTCGTGGAAGTGCAAAATCAAAATCATAGCCATCAACTTTTAGAGTCAAAACACCAAAAGATTTTCCCACAAGTTTTACAGAACCAAATTTTTTTAGGCTATTTTCTATGGTTTCAATGGAGTCTATTCCAAAGATTTCAATATCGTAATCTTTAACTGGAATATCAAAAAAAAAGTCTCGTACACAACCCCCAACTAAAATGGGAGTTGCTTTGATATTTTGTAGCTCTTTTAAAATATCTTCTAAAATTTTTGGAAGAGTTAGCATTTATAAAATTATTTAATCAACTCTAAAATTTTACTTACAACTTCTTCCACTTTAACTTCAGTTTTTTCCAAAGTTTTTCTATCTACGATTTCAACAAATCCATCTTCTAATCTTTTCCCAATTACAACAGCATAAGGGAATCCAATTAGCTCAAAATCTCCCATTTTAAATCCAAATCTAGCATTAATTCTATCATCTAAAATAGTTTCAACTCCTGATGCTTTTAACTCGTTGTAGATTTTTTCTCCAACTTGTGCCTCTTCCTCTTTTTTAGAATTTGAAACAATAATATCCACCATAAAAGGTGCTGTCTCTTTTGTCCAAATACACCCTTTATCATCGTGGTTTTGCTCAATCACAGCAGCAACAAGTCTTGAAACTCCAATACCATAACATCCCATTACAAATGGTTTTGCTTTTCCATTTTCATCTAAGAAATTTGCATTCATAGCACTTGAATATTTTGTTCCAAGTTGGAAGATATGTCCTGCTTCTATTCCTTTTGTATAAGATAATTTTCCACCACAACAAGCACAAGTGTCACCTTCTTGAACGGCTATTAAATCTTTATAAACTACATTTTCCAAAGTTGTTAAATCAAAACCTTTATAATGGAAATTCTCTTCATTTGCACCAATTACAAGATTATTTTCCCCCTCTAATTCACTATCAACAACCACTAACACATTTGAAGTTATATTTAAAATCCCACAATATCCAGCAACAACACCAGCTTCTTTTATCTCATCTTCACTTGCATCTGCTAAATCTAAAGCATCAACTGCATTTACAGCTTTTGTCTCCTCAAGTTCATCGCAACCTCTTACAAAAAATACTGCAATTTTTGTTTTATCTTCAAATACAGCTTTTTTTATAACTGCTTTCATAGAATAAAAAGAATCTGTTCCTAAAAAACCATTTACCTCTTCAATACTTTTTTGATTTGGTGTTTCGATTTTTTCTAAAGCTTGAGTTGGAAGTTTCTCTTTTTTATTTGGTTTTCTTGTTGCTGCTTCTATATTTGCACCATAATCACAAGAGTTACAAACTACAAGTGTATCTTCTCCACTATTTGCAAGTACGTGAAATTCTTTTGAACCACTTCCCCCAATTGCACCACTATCTGCTGCAACAACTCTAAAATCAAGTCCAAGTTTTGTATAGATTTTTTTGTAAGTAGCTTCCATATGATTAAACTCTCTTACTAAATCTTCTTCATTTGAGTGAAAAGAGTAACCATCTTTCATCAAAAACTCTCTTCCTCTCATAAGTCCAAATCTAGGTCTTGCTTCATCTCTAAATTTTGTATTAATTTGATAAAGATGAACTGGTAAATCTTTGTATGATGTAATTCTATTTTTTACCATATTTACAACAGCTTCTTCATTTGTTGGACTTAAAACAAACTCACTTTGTTTTCTATCTTTGAATCTAAGCATCTCAGACCCCATAGTGTTAGCACGACCTGATTCTTCCCAAAGTGAAAGAGGTGTTACAAATCCAAACTGAACCTCATTTGCTCCAGCTTCATCCATCTCTTTTTTTACAACCGCTCTAATTTTTTCTAAAACAATTTTCCCTAATGGCATAAAATCATAAATTCCAGCTCCAGTTTGAGCTATAAATCCACCTCTAATTAAATATTGGTGTGATGGTAGTGTTGCATCTTTTGGTGCTTCTTTTGTTGTTGGCATAAAAAATTTGCTAAATTTCATCTAAATTTTCCTATTTTAATTTTTTGTAATTTTGTCACATTTATAACTGTTTGGTAAATCACTATTTTCATTTGTTCCAAACATATTTTGAATCGCAGTTATTGCAATATCACACTCCATATTTTTTGAAATCTCTTTTAACTGTTTTGATGGAGAGTGCAGATATTCAGTTAAAACTGTTTGGCAAAGTTTGGTTATATTTGCTTCGTTTTTAGGGTCTATAAAACCTTTTTTAACAGCATTTCTAACCTTTTTTTCTATAATTTTATCAGCTCTTACATATAAGTTTTTAACCATTGGTTCAATCTGTAAGGATTTAAGCCACTCAAAAAACTCCATAGACATACGGCTTACAATTCCATAAGCTGTTTTTGCCTGTTCTGCTCTTAAACTCATATTTTCATTTACAATATCTTGTAAATCATCCACAGAATATATTTGTAAATTTGGAATATTTATATCTTCATCAATATCTCTAGGAACTGCAATATCAAACCAATATCTATTAAAAGAGACATTTTTTGCCATCTCTTTTGTGATTATTGGATAAGGTGCAGAAGTTGCTGTTATCATAACAGGAACTTCACTCAAAAGATTTGTTAAGTTTGAATATGGCTCAACACTTAT
>JBBITK010000121.1:0-5142 GCA_037440805.1 Arcobacter sp.
TTGGGAAGTTACTGTAATCTCTTCAAATTTTATAGCACTGCAACTAATTATAACCATATCGATAATACTACATCTTATTGTTAGATATGTGGAATTAAACAACAAATATAAGAATGCTAGTCAATATAAACTTGTTATAAATACTGTTTTATCAAAACTAAACCCATCTTTTTTTGCTGTTATAACAACCGTAGCTGGTTTTGCGTCTTTAGTTATTTCTAGTATTCAACCTGTTAAAAATTTGGGTTTAATGATGAGTGCAGGTATTTTGATATCTCTATTTTTATCATTTTTAGTTTTCCCTATCATATTAATTTTGACAAAAAAAACAAAAGAATATGAAAAAACAGGTTCTAATTCATCATTTATATCTAATACCTCTTTATTAGTAGAAAAGTATGGTAAAGCTATCTTGATTGGAAGCTTTTTAATAGTTTTATTTTCACTAACAGGGGTTACAAAACTTATTGTTGAAAATAGTTTTATAAACTACTTTAAAAAATCAACAGATATTTACAAGGGTATGAAGATTATAGATGAAAATCTAGGAGGAACAACTCCTTTAGATATTATCATTAAATTCAAAAAAGAGGAAACTACTACTCAAGCTTCTACAAATAGTGATGATGACTTTGAAGATGAATACAATGAAAATAAAAATGACCCAAAATATTGGTTTTCAAAAGATAAAACAGATACTATCATTGCTGTTCACAACTATTTAGAATCTATACCAGAAGTTGGTAAAGTTCAATCATTGGCAACACTACTTAAAGTTGGTAAAGTTTTAAACAATAATAAAGAGCTAGATGGTGTTACCCTTGCTTTACTTTATAATGAAGTACCAGATAACTATAAAAGGCTTATATTATCTCCTTATGTGAATATTGAGAATAACGAAGCTAGAATAACTATCAGAGTTGTAGATTCAAATCCGAACTTAAGAAGAAATGATTTAATAAACAAAATAAATGAAGATTTAAGAGAAATTATCAAAAATAAAGAGACTACTTATCAACTCTCAAATCTGATGATTTTATACAACAATATGCTTCAATCTCTATTTGACTCTCAAATTGCAACTTTAGGGTTTGTTGTTATAATTTTATTTGTAATGTTTTTAATTTTATTTAGATCTATAAAAATTGCAACTATTGCAATAGTTGCTAACTTGGTTCCAATATCTGTAATATTTGGAATTATGGGGTGGTTAGATATTCCATTGGATATTATGACAATAACTATTGCTGCCATATCAATAGGTATTGGAGTTGATGATACAATTCACTATATTCATAGATTCAAAGAAGAGTTTAAAAAGG
The DNA here is from genome assembly GCA_037440805.1 of Arcobacter sp. Classification (GTDB taxonomy): domain Bacteria; phylum Campylobacterota; class Campylobacteria; order Campylobacterales; family Arcobacteraceae; genus Aliarcobacter. The sequence continues at coordinate 1,323 of JBBITK010000121.1, forward strand.
ACCATAATTATACAAATGCAATGAAAAGATCCCATGAAAGTATTGGTTATGCAATGTATTACACATCAGTTATTATAATTATTGGATTCTCCATATTAATTTTATCAAATCTTATTCCAACAATATATTTTGGTATCTTAACTGTTGTTGTTATGGCTGCACTACTTATTTCAGCACTTTTACTTTTACCAAAATTGATGTTGATGTTTAAACCTTATGAAAAAATGAGAAGATTTAAACTATGAATGTAGCTATTTATTGTGGTTCCTCTTTTGGAAATGATAAAATTTATGTTGAATCAACAAAACTTTTAGCACAAAAATTAGCTTCACATAATATTGGAATAGTTTATGGTGGTTCTATTCAAGGATTAATGGGAGTAATTGCAAATGAATCAATACTACTTAATAATAGCGTAGTTGGTGTAATAACCCATGATTTAGCAAAAAAAGAGATAGAGAATAAAAATATCTCCAAATTACATAAAGTTGATACAATAAATCAAAGAAAAGAGAAGATGGAAGAACTTTCAGAAGCTTTTATAGCACTTCCAGGTGGATATGGTACACTTGAAGAGATAACAGAAGTTCTCTGTTCTGCACAAATTGGTTACCATAAAAAACCTTGTGTATTTTATAATGTTAATGGATATTACGATTATTTTTTCAAATTTTTACAAAATTGTTTAAATGAAGGGTTTATTTCAAAAGATTATATTGATATGCTAATAATATCTGATAATTGTGATGAAATAATAAATAAAATCAAAAACTATAAATCACCTAAAAGTAAATGGGACAATTAGGAGTTTTTTTATCCTATTTACTTAGCATTAACCTTTTATTTAATAAATATTAATTAAGAGCTATTATAATTCTTCTATAAGTTTGTTAGACTTATAACTAAAATAAGACTTTTCAACTTATTTCTCCTCCCAAAACAAGTTACTTAAAAGGAAGCTTTTATTAAGCTTCCTTTTTTTATTTCAATTCACTCAATTTTGGAAATATTTAATGAAAAAATATATACTTTTTGATAATGATGGCGTATTAGTTGATACTGAAAGATGGTATTTTGAAGCCAATAAAAAAGCTTTAAAAGAGTTAGGTTTAATTTTAGAATTTGAAAGATATATGGATATTATGACAAGAGGTTCATCATCTTGGGAAATAGCCTTTGAGGCAGGTGTATCAAAAGAAATAGTGGATAAACAAAGAGTAAAAAGAGACTCTTATTATCAAAATTTCTTACTTACAAAAGATATAGAGATTCCCAAAGTAAAAAATGTTTTGAAAGAACTTTCCAACTCTTACAAAATGGCTATAGTTACCACTTCAAGAAGAGAAGATTTTATGATAATCAATCAAAAAAGTGGCATACCTTCTTTTATGGATTTTGTTCTATGTGTGGAGGATTATGAAAGAGCTAAGCCCTACCCTGATCCTTATTTAAAAGCTATACAAAATTTTAACTGCAAAAAAGAAGAAGCTATAGTTGTAGAAGATTCTCAAAGGGGTTTAAGTTCAGCTGTAAACGCAAAAATAGATTGTATAGTGGTAAAAAATGAATTCACGAAAACACAAGATTTTTCAAAAGCAACACATCATATAGATAGTTTAGAAGAGTTATTAAATCTCCTCTAAACTACTCATCTTTACCTATTGCTATTTTAATATTTTCTTCAAATTCTACTAAACTTGTTTTTCCTACAAATTTTTCAACAAACTGTCCATCTTTAGAAAACAAAAACATCTCTGGAACTTTTTGAATATCTCCCAAAGCTTGTGCTAGAACAAAATTTTCATCACCCATTGTTATTGGATAATTAATTCCATATTCTTTTATAAATTGGGCTATCTCTTCAGGTGTTTTCTCTTTTTCAAATAAAACAGAAACTATTTCTAAATCATCTTTATATTTCTCTTTTAATTCTTTTAAAACAGGTATCTCTTCTATACAAGGTGGACACCAAGTAGCGAAAACATCTATTAAAACAGCTTTTTTACCCTTAAATTCATTAAAATCAAAACCTTGTTGAGTAGAATGAAATTCAATATTTTTACCATCATGGGTTGTTAATTTAAAACTCTGAGAAACAAATTCTGAACTCTTATCCCTATCCATGGATATGGCTTTTTCATCAATTTTTTCTTTATCTTCACAACCTGTAAATAAAACAGCTCCCAACAATAAACTTGATAAAAACAATTTACCTTTATTCATTTATACCCTCAATTCATATTTGATAATTCATTTAATAGCTCTTTTATCTCATCTTTCTCAAAAAAGAGATTCATAGATAACTCTTTATTTATCTCTTTTAACAAAAATATCTTTTGTTGTAATTTTTCGTGATTATCAAGAGAGTTATTATTAATTATCTCTCTCATCTTATTTTTATAACTTTCTATAATTTCACTTTTTTTTACAACTGCACTTTTATGAGCTTTTTTTCCACCAAATGAAAAAAATTTCGCAATCTTATCAATAAAACACATAAAAAACCTTTATTAATTAATATAAGTAGCTGTTAAAAACAGATAATCTTTACCCGTTAATGTAACTCTATACTTTTTTTGCTGTAAATACTTCTTACAAAAGTAAACATCTTTATATAAAATAGATTGTTCACTATAACTATAATTTGGAGCTTTAGCACCATAAATCATCTCTGAATCAATCCATCTGCAATTAGGAAATCCCAAAATAATAGCTCCTCCCTTTTGCAAATAATTTTGAATTAACTCCATAAATAAAAGTTTAAAATTCAAAGTTGAACTTTGCAAAGTTCCGATGGAAATTATTAAATCAAATTTTTCTAAACCTAAATTTTGTAAATTATTTATATCTTCACAATAAAACATAAAATTATCAGATTTAAATCTATTTTTAGCAATTTTTATGGCACTTTTAGAAAAATCCACTCCAACAAAATTTATATTATCAAAAATCTCTTTAGGTAAAATTTTTTCAATAAGTTCAAATTCATCTGCCCTATTTATTCCCAAATTAAGAATACTTCTTTTATTTTCAAGATTAATGTTTTTTAAAGAGTTTAAATAAGCATTAAAAAAAGCTGGTTCTTCGTTTTTATTGATTCTAAAAAACTGTGAATCTTCTCCATATTTTTCATTTTTTTCCAGTTCTTCAGTTTTATGAAAACTTTGAGATAAGTCAAGTTTTACAAATTCTAAAATCACAATAAAATCTTTGATTTCCTCAACTACCATTTTACAAAATAAAATCTCAGCCAAATCAACCCAACTTTTATAGGAACGATAAATAAAAGTCTCTCCCTCTATTTCTATAGTTTCACCCGCATAGAGTTTATTGTTGACACTTGGATTTAAAACTTCTATATTTACAGAATCTCTAATTTTTAATTCAAATTTGAAATAATCCAGAATTTCAAATAAACTTTCATTGGTAAATCTTTTATTCATACGCATTCTTTATCTATTTTAGTTATATAGATTTTAGCTAAATAAACATATTAGATATTTAAATCAAATAAATTATATAATACAGCATAGATACAAAAGGAGAACCATGTCTAATATAAAGCTTGAATTAAAAGATATTGTTGAAAATGTGCTTATTCCAGAAGTTGAGGAGTATTTAGAAGATTTGTTCAAACTTTTAGAAACAAAATCTCAAAGTGAAGATGATATGCAAGCTATAAAAGAGATGGAGTCTTTTTTAGTTGAATTACAAAATATTCTAGCAGTAATAGAAGAAGATAAAACCCCTGATAGTGAATATGAGAGAATCTACAATAATATAATGAAACACCTACAAGAAGAACATGAAGAACATAAAT
>JBBITK010000122.1:0-5094 GCA_037440805.1 Arcobacter sp.
TAAAAGCCTCTTTAATATTGTGAGTTACCATCACAACTCCAAAATTCAATTTTGAATGAATATCCAAAAGTAACTCATGCATATCAAGACTAATACCAGGATCCAAAGCCCCAAATGGCTCGTCTAATAGCAATAGTTTTGGTTTTTTTACCAATGATTGAGCTATTGACAATCTTTGCTTCATTCCTCCACTTAATTCATGTGGATATTTATTTTTTGAGTGTTCCAAGCCAACTGCTTTTAATATTTCAAAAGCCTTATCATAAGCATCTTTTTTTGCTTTCCCAAATAATTTTCCCAAAATCGCAGATTGTTCAAACTCTATACCTATAAGTACATTATCAATAACACTTAAATGATTCAAAGTTGAATATCTTTGAAACACTATTCCTCTTTCATCGCTAGGCTCACTAGGATATATTCCATCTTCAAAGAAAAGTTCCCCTTTTGTTGGTGTTTCAATTCCTAGTAACATTCTTAAAAATGTACTTTTACCACAACCTGAAGGTCCAACTAAAGTACAAAACTCACCTTTTTCCATAGAAAAATTTAGATTTTCTAAGATGATATTATCACCATAAGTTCTCCAAATATTTTTAGCTTTTACTAAACTCATACTACTCCTTTCCAAACCAAGGGAATAGCTTTTTGTTAAATTGTTTCAAAACAAAATCCATCAAAAAAGCCAATAATGTAATCCAAATAACATAAGGTAAAATAACATCCATAGCCAAATATCTTCGTACTAAAAATATTCTATAACCTAAACCTTCAGTTGCTGCTATTGCTTCAGCTGAAATCAAAAATATCCAAGCAGTTCCCAAAGTCAATCTGATTGAATCAATCAATCTAGGTATTATTTGAGGTGTTACAACTCTAATTATTATTTGCCAAGTTGAAGCACCCAATGTTTGAACTTTTATTATTTGCTCACTTGGAATTTCCCTAACCCTTTGAAAAATATCTCTTATCATTATTGGTGTAATTCCAAGAATAATAAGAACTACTTTTGAAAGCTCACCCAATCCAAAAACTATGAATAAAATAGGTAACATAGCCATTGTTGGTATTAGTGAAAAGAACCAAATAAGTGGCGATACTGTCGAAGTAACTATTGGAATAACTCCTATTGATATTCCAACAACCAAAGCAATAATTGCACTAATACCAACACCCGTTACCAATCTTTCCAAACTAGCAACCGTATCTTCATACAAAACATAGCTTCCACTTCGTTTATTCTCTTCAAAAGCCAATTTACTAAATGACTCTATACATTTTTCTATTGATGGTAATAATTTATCATTAGGATTTTCATCTAATCTTATATTTGAAAAACCCACATAAACTACTACTATTAATAGAAAAGGTAATAATCCCAAAATCAAATTTGTTGATTTTGATGGAATTTGGTTTATTAACCTTTTCATTTTTTATCCTAATTATAATTTTCCGTCATTAGCCATTTTCATATATGTATCATCAAATCTAAGTTTTATATTTTCTTTATTTCCAATAGTTTTTCCATTTGGAAACTCTATTCCAACAAATGAAGAATCACTTGCACCCTCTCCATATAAACCGTGATCAAATGAGAATTTTGCAATAAATTCCATAGTTTTTATAAGTTCAGGACTATTGTTAAATTTAACAGCATCTGAAGCTTTATAGAACATATTTGTAGTTTTAAGTTGGTCTTCAAATCCAGCTAAATCAGTTCCAGAAGCTTTTGCCATAGCAGTTTTTGCTTCTTTTGATTCTTTAGTATTTGAGTTCATTAATCCCATCATTTCATACCAAGCACCAACTAATGCTTTTGCAAATTCTGGATTATCTTTTAATGTTTGAGTATTTACAACCATTAAATCTATAATCTCCCCAGAAACTTTTGAACTATCAAAAATAACATTTGCATTTGGCATAGCAACTATTTCACTCACTTGTGGTTTCCATGTAACAACACTTGAAACATCAGCTGTTGAATATGCAGAAACCATATCAGCATCACTTGTATTTACTACTTTTACATCTTTTTCGCTCATCCCATTTTTTTCTAATGCTCTTGCTAATAAGTAATGGGAAACTGATAACTCCACAAGATTTACATTTGTATCTTTTAACTCTTTAATTGATTTTGCAGTTTTAGAGATAACGGCATCATTCCCATTTGAGAAATCCCCGATAATCAAAGCAGTTGAATCAACTCCACCAGCAGCTGGTATTCCTAAAGCATCAGTATTTGCCATAGTACATCCATCAAATTGACCACTTGTAAATTGATTAATTGATTCTATATAGTCATTTATTTGAACTATTTCAACATTAATTCCATATTTTTTTGACCATTTATCCATGATTTTTTGAGATTCAATAGTATCCCAAGGCATCCAACCAGCATAAATACTCCAAGCAATTTTGAAATCTTTTTTTGTTTGTGCAAATAAAGAAGTAGAAGTTAATCCAGAAATTAGGACAGACAAAGAGAGAACTTTTAAAATTTTAGAAAGAGAGAATTTCATTTTATGCTCCTAAATAAAAATTAAACACGTAAAGAGGTTTTACCTCCCGGGCTTTTATCCCTCCGTGTAACTCTATTTAAGAGCCGATAGCTCTTGGACCAGCAACTTTAAAAAGTTCGGAACCCTAGCCATCTTTTGTAATACTTAAGAGGCAAAAGCCTCTAACATGTTTGATAGTTTGATTATAAAGTATTTAGTAGATAATGTAGACTTTTTTCTGTATAAAAAATCATCAATATTTAATTATTATGATTTTTCATTCAAATTCAACAACAAGTGGATTTTCTTCTTTTTTATCCAAAAATCTAGCACTTTTCCCCTCAAAAGAGAGATGTGCTGTCCCTATTTTCCCATCTCTATTTTTTAATACAATAATTTCAGCATCTTCTATAGCATCACTATTTACACTGTTATATAAACTTTTTTTATTTTGTTTATAATAAGAATCCCTATATAAACCAAGAACAATATCAGCATCTTCTTCAATATTTCCAGAATTTTTCAAATCACTTAAAATTGGTCTTTTATTATCCCTTGATTCTAAACTTCTATTTAATTGTTGAAGTAAAAACACTCTAATATTATAATCCCTTGCTATTTTTTTCAACATAGCTGAAATCTGCCCTATTTCTATATCCTCTCTAGTTTTACCTAATAATTGGATTTTTCCTGTATGGTCTACAAAAATATTTTTTATATTTGGATTTTTTCTTAGTGTAGTTTTGATTCTGTTTTGTAGTTCCATCAAAGTTGGATAAGATTTATCATGAATTACCAAATCTGATGAAGTAAAAAACTTGACACTTTCATTAAAAATATCTAAATTTTTTATCATTCCTTTTTTTAAATCTGATAAATTTTCATCAGATTTTGCAGAAATTAATCTCATCATAATCTTTTTTGCTGGCATTTCCAAAGATTCTATCAAAACTCCTCTTTTATCCATTAAAGATTGAATAGTAAGAGAAGAAATCATACTTGTTTTCCCCATCGAAGGTCTTGCTGCAATTACTATTAAATCTCCATCTTCAAATGCACCTACAATATTATCCAAAGCTTTTAATCCTGAGATTTGCCCAACTATCTTAGAGCCTTTTCTTGCAGCATTTTCCATATCTATCATTAACTGCTCAACTAAATCTTCTGTTGATGTAGTTTTATAAATAGTTTGATTCTCTATGGCTTCTATATCTTTGTTTACATGAAATAAAACATCATCACTACTGCTATTTTCAGCCACATATCTTGGTATTCTTTTTGATAACTCTTCTATTTTTCTTATCTTTGAATTTTCTTTTATTTCACTACAATAAGCTTCAACATTTGTTATAGGATTTACAGAGAGAATTTCGATTAAAATATCATCATTGAAGTTTTTATCTCTAATTCTTTTTCTAATAAAATCCTCATCCAAAGGCATATCTTCTTTATGCAATTCAAGCATTGTTTTATATATTTCTTGATGTGATTTGTGATAAAAATCATCAACTTCTAAAATTGAAGAGATATAATAAATTTCATCGGGATTAAAAAGCAAAGAGCTTAATATAGTCTTTTCCATACTTAAAGTGTAATTTAAATCCAAAATAAACCTTTCAATAAATTTTACTCGTTATATAACGAGTACATAAAATCAACTATCTAATTTACTATTTTCTTCAATAAATATTTTTAATTGTTCCAAAGTCAAAAGAGATTTTGATTTTTCAACCTCTTTTAATGGGTCTAAAATATTTTGAATATAGATTCTGTATTTTAAAACATCAGCTTCATCTAACTCTTCTTTTATATCAGTAATCATATATTTACAAATCTCTTTATCTCCAAACGGACTGTTTTTTTGAATATAAAGAATTTTATTTATAAAATCTTTAGTAGGTTCTATTACTTCGATTTTTCCTATTAAATCCCTATTTTTATATAAATATTTCCATACAAGTAAACTACTCTCTTTACTAAGAACTTTATTATCAGAAAGTGTAAATAAATAACCCGTATCTTCTTGAATAGCTATGATTTCTTCTGGTTCAAAACCTGGAACATTGTTTAATAGATTTTTACCTGAATATTCAGCAATAAGCTTATCTTTGAATTTTTTGAAATCTTTTATAGAATTTAATCTTTGTACTTCATCTTGTTCAACATCTTCATTTACAATAAATTCTTCTTTAAACAATATCTTGAGTAAATCCTCTACTCCCGTAATATTATCTTTAATAATATTGGTGTAATTTTCAGATTTTAACTCTTTTAATACAATCAAATTATTATCAATATCAACTTTTTCTAAAGTATGAAATTTGTTCAAATATTCGCACTCTTTACCTATTAGATTTGAATATTTATGTTTTGAATCACTATTTTCCAAAAGTAAATCACTTTTTATTCTTTTTACATGAAATATAATATATTCAACTTTAGAAGCCACTCTCTCCTCAGAATAAGAGATATATAAAGTATTTGAAGTCTCATTTATCTCTTCCAAAATAACTTCAAGAACATCTGTTCTAAAATTTGTATATCTTGAATACTTATTTCTTAAATCCAAAATCTCTTTTATGGTGTCAATTTTGAG
>JBBITK010000123.1:0-4812 GCA_037440805.1 Arcobacter sp.
AATACTAATTTTAGATAGAAAGGTTTATATACTAATTTAATACTATTTTTAGTAGTCAAATCCCTAACTTCACTAGCCGGCATATTTAATATTTCTGCCATTTTTTCAGCTACAAAAGTTGTATAAATAGGTTCATTTCTCTCTCCTCTGTGAGGATGTGGAGTTAGATACGGTGCATCGGTTTCAATAATCAATTTTTCCAAAGGAATTTTAGATAAAACTTCAACTAATTTTTTTGCATTTTTAAAAGTTAAAACTCCACCTATTCCAAAATAAAAATTATGTTCACTAAGTGGCAATAAATGTTCACTTGCATTGTAACAATGTAAAACACCACCTACTTTTTTTGCTTCATATTTCTCTAAAATTTGTCTTGAATCATCATTTGCATCTCTAATATGAATAATTAAAGGTTTATTAACTCTTTTGGCAAACTCTATTTGAGCTATAAAAACTTCTTTTTGTTTTTTTATATTGGCAATTTTTTCTTCTTCATCTTCAGGTAATCTATAATAATCCAAGCCACACTCACCAACTGCTATACATTTAGGATGGTTTATGTACTTCTCCATTATAGCTTCATCATATTTTTCTATATCGTAAGGATGTATTCCAACTGCAAAAAATACACTTTCATATTTTTCAGCCAATTTTACAGCTTGAGGCAAATCATCAAAATCTGCCCCTGGAATTAGAAAACCTTTAACACCAGCATCCAATGCTTTTTTTATAACTAAATCAATATCTTCATAATATTGTTTATTGTCTAAATGACAATGTGTGTCTATTAAAATTATGCTAAAAACCTTTTACTAACCAAATTTACGATTTCATTTATTTTATGAATATCTTGAAGTTTAATCCAAGCATCAATACCAAAATTTTTGAAAGCATCATAATCACTTTCATCGTCAATTACAGCTATTGATACAAATCTTTCATTACATACACTAGATTTATTCTCTTCAAATTCAAAAATTGTATCTATATCCAAAATTGCAACATCTGCTTTTTTTGAAGTACCCGTATGGAAATACTCCACAGACATATCAGAACTAAAAAGACCCTCTTCCATTTCACAAAATGTAACAATATTCATAAAAAACTCCCATTTTTTTAATTGACATATTCTAACAAAAAATTATTAATTTGTAACTTATAGAATATATCTTGCTAAATCTTCGTTATCAACAATATCTTCTAGTTTATTTTCAACCATTTCTTTTGTTACTATAACTTTTTGACCATTCATTTCATCTGCTTCAAAAGAGATATCTTCAATAACTTTTTCTATAACAGTATGCAATCTTCTAGCACCAATATCTTCCATTTTTTCATTTGCATTTACAGAGTATTTAGCAAAAGCTCTAATCGCTTCATCTGCAAATTCCAAATCCACACCTTCAACTTCCAATAAAGCTCTATATTGTCTTAAAAGAGAATTTTTAGTGTTTGTCAAAATACTATATAAAGCATTTTCATCTAAAGACTCCAATTCAACTCTTAGAGGAAATCTACCTTGTAATTCTGGTAATAAATCACTTGGTTTTGAAACATGAAATGCCCCGGCAGCTATAAATAAAATATGGTCAGTTTTTACTTGACCAAATTTTGTTTGAACACTACTTCCTTCAACTATTGGTAATAAATCCCTTTGAACACCCTCTTTTGATGGGTCTTGATTGTTGTTTTGTTTACTTGAGGCTATTTTATCAATTTCATCTAAAAATATAATTCCACCACTTTGAGCTCTTTTTATAGCTTCTATTTTTATAGCTTCATGATCAAGTAATGTTTCACTTGCACCACTTCTTAATAAAACTCTAGCATCTTTTATGAAAACTTCTTTTTTTATTTTATCTTTCCCTAGTCCACCAAGCATTTTATTTAAGCTTTCTTGCATTGAAGACATATCAATAGGTAAATTTGAATCAATCACTTCTATATGTGTTTTTTTAGGAACTTCTATCTCTATTTTTTTATCATCTAAATCACCATTTAAAAGCTTCTTTTCCATAGTGTTATAAGTTTTGATAAAAGACTCTTTTGCACTTTCACTAGCACCTTCAGGAAGAGGAGGAACTAATTTTTCAATGATTTTTCTTGTTACTTCATCTTCAATTTTGTCTTTGATGTTTTCTTCAAACTCTTTTGTTACTAGGCTTACAGATTCATAAACCAAATCTCTAACCATAGACTCAACATCTCTTCCTACAAAACCAACTTCTGTATATTTGCTAGCTTCAACTTTTACAAATGGTAATCCCATCATTTTTGCCAATCTTCTAGCAATTTCAGTTTTACCAACACCCGTACTTCCTATCATAAGAATATTTTTAGGCATTATTTCATCTTGCAAAGATGGTTCAACTCTCATTCTTCTATATCTATTTCTTAAAGCAAGTGCTATTGTTTTTTTTGCATTTTTTTGACCAATGATATAATCATCTAAATATTCAACAATCTGTTTTGGCGTTAAATCCATATCTTATTAATCCTCTAACTTTAATATTTTAATATTTTGATTTGTATATATACATAATTCACCTGCAATCATCAAAGACTCCCTTACAAGTGCTTCTTCATCCAAAGTTGAATGTTTTGCCAAAGCCCTAGCTGCACTAATAGCAAAATTCCCACCACTTCCAATGGAAGCAATCATTCCATCTTCAGGTTCTACAACATCACCATTTCCTGTTAGTATAAATATATTTTCTCTATTTAAAACTATCATCATAGCTTCAAGTCTTCTTAAAACTTTGTCTTTTCTCCACTCTTTTGAAAATGCAATAACAGCTTTTAGCAAATCACCTTTTGTACTTTGAAGATGATTTTCAAACATATCAAAAAGGTTAAAAGCATCTGCTGTACTTCCAGCAAATCCAGCTAATATTTGGTCTTTATAAAGTGTTCTTATTTTTGTGGCATTTCCCTTTAAAACTGTGTTTCCAAAAGTAACTTGCCCATCTCCACCAATTACAGCCTTGTTTTTACCCTTGTAAGCAAGTATGGTTGTAGCATCAAACATTAATTATTCTCCAATAACATCAACTTTTAATTTAGCGTGAATCCCATGACCTAATTTACAATCCATTTCATAGATTCCAACACTTTTTATTTTTTGGTCTAATGCAATATTTTTTTTGTCAATCATAATTGAAAATTGAGATTCTAAAGCTTCAGAAACTTCTTTATTAGTTACAGAACCTATTAAATGTCCATTTGCACCAATTTTATGTTTAATTGTAAGTTTTGTAGAGTTTAATTTTTCTGCTAAATCTTTTGCATTTGCTATTTCTAAAGCCTCTTTTTCAGCTTGTTTTTTTTGATCTGCTTTCCATCTATTTAATACTTCAGTTGTTGCGTGTAAAGCAAGACCTTTTCCTATCAAAAAATTTTTTCCATATCCATCTGCTACTTCTTTTATCTCTCCAGCTTTTCCTAAAGTTTTTACATCTTTTGTTAATAATACTTTCACAATAACTCCAATTCTATATATTTTGTGGTATATTTTACTATTTTTTATTTAAATGTAATTTATTTTGGTTAAATTTCTAAAATCCACTATGTTTTGTATGTTTTTTGAATCATAATAGCAACTTAAATCATTATGGAGATAAAACCTAGCAATGTCAAATTAGAATTTGATATACAACTTGATTAATTTTCATTCCATACAACTATAAATTCTAAAATATGTGCTTCTGTAAATTTTATGTACTCAATTTTATTAAAAAGTTTTATTGGTAAGAAATAAACATCTCTTGTAAATTCATCTTTTTCATTAAGTCTATAAAAAGCATCATTTTCTTCTTTTACATCTTCTAATCCCACAAAATCATAAAATTCAAAATTTTCTTTTATAGTATTAATATCAATATTTTTATTTTTATCTAATTTTTCTATAAAAATATTTTTTTGTAAATTTCTATTAAATATCGCGTGATGTTTATGACATAAAATCAATGTATTTCCCTTTCTATTAACATCTCTATTTTTCCTAATATTTAGCGATTTTAATTCAAAACAATTTTTATTCCCATCTGCAAAAGTATCTCCACATATTTGGCAATGCCCCTCATATTCTTTATATAAAAATTCTTCTATTTTGACTAAATTTTCTTTATCTTGAATTTTATTATTAGTATATGTTTTGCTTTTAAATTCCGATTTTATATTTTTATTATCATTTGATATATTTTCTTCATATTTTTTTTCATCTGAAATTATTGTTTCATTATTTTGGGCTTGAATAAAAGCAGGTGTTTCACCACTTCCTTGATTTTCTTTTAATGAATCTTTTAATTTTTTGACTTCATTATTTTCACTAATATTGTCATCATCTAAAGATTCTATAATAATTTCAGGTTCTATTGTTAATTCTTCGTTTTTCGCTACATCATATTTGATTTCATCTTCATCTTTTGATATAAAAGATTTTAGTTCTTCATTTTTTATTTCATTTATATTTATTTGACTCAAATCTACAGTTTCATCTATTTCAATAAGATTTAGCTTGTTGGTTATTAAATCAAAAAACGATTTATTAAAATTATCATAATTTTGAAAATAAAATTTTAATTCAAACTGTGCCCTAGACATAATCAAATAAATCTCTTTACTATTAAATTTTGATATATCAGCAAAAACTATAGAAAACTGTTCTCCTTTAATTTCATTGATTGTATAAATTAAAATATCACTATTTTGGGAATTCTCTGAATCATTTAATTTGAAATCTTTAAATAAATTTAAATAGTAATTTTTCTGTTCAAAATCATTTGCAACTATTACTAAAGGAAATCTGCTTGT
>JBBITK010000124.1:0-4770 GCA_037440805.1 Arcobacter sp.
TAAGTAAAAAAACTAGATGAATTGTGAAATTAGTCATTTCATTTTTTGAAATGACTAATAATATTTTGCAAACTACTATTAATTATGAATAGAATATTTTAGATTTGTATTAGTCAAATAGCTATTTGATATAAATAAATGTATTTTAGGTTTAATTAATTTTTTTCAATGAATCTAAAATAATCTCTTCAGTTGGATCAGTATAAATTGATGTAGTATTTATATCGCTATGTCCCATTAATTTCTGTAAAACTGGTAATGGAATATTCTTAGCTTTTTCTTTTGCATAAGTATGTCTTAAAGCGTGCAGCATTGTTTCATTTACTCCAGACAATCCATATATAATGTTAATAGCTTTATATAATTGAACTCTATCCATCTTCTTTAAAGTTTTAGTTTTTGCAATATAATCATGACTGCTAAAAAGACCTGTTCTATTTAATAGATAATAAATTTCATCATCAATTAAGGCTTTTTCAATATAAATTTTTCTTTGCTTACTCCCTTTTCCAATTACCTGTATTTCATACAGTTCTTCTTTTGGACTAGGTTTTATATCTTCAAATTTAATACTAATTGCTTCACTAACTCTAGCTCCTGCAAAAAGCATTATTTTTAAAAGCAGGGTGTTTCTATAATTTGTAAAATCTTTGGCCATTTTTTTATATTCTTCCAGGAACTCAATTAATTTTTTATAATTGACTTCATTTAATCCTTTTGGCTCACGCTTTGGTTTTTTAATTTTTATATCTTCAAAAACTTTTGAAAAATCATAAAGTGTTTTTGAGTTTTTTTCAATGTATGCAAAAAATTTCTTGAGTGTACTAATAATTTGATTTTTTGTTGCAGTGGAAATCTGGAAATCTTTCTTTTTAAATTTCTCTTTTGTTGTTTTATTCATTTCACTATATTCATTTCTGTAATCTAAATATTCAAATATATCATTTTCAACAATTGAATTAAAATCTATCTCTTCATTATACTGTTCTAAAAAATCTACAAATTTATCAATATTTCTTTCATAAGAATCAAGAGTATGAACTGATTTGTTTTCGCTCTCAAGTTTTCGCAAGAAACCTTTTTTAAATTTTTTAACTTTTTCAACAATTTCATCATTAGCCATTTTTAGCACCTTCGTGGAAGAAATTTATTAAATATTCTATCATAACATACATTAATGAAACATAATAATAGATTATGTTTCATTAATGTATCTTGAAATAATAGTACACTAATATTAATTCAATTTATAAAATACCTTACATATTAAAAGTTTTATGTTTCATTATTAAATATTTATTGACTGTATTTAAATCATAACTACTTATTATTTATTAGAGTACTTCTGCATAAAGGTACTAAAAGTTCCATATCACTTAAGTAAAACTTAAATTCTCAATTGCGTATAATCTTTATCTTTTATATATTTTGTATCTAATTTAGCAAAATCATATTTACCATAAAAATTTATGTGGCTCCAATGTATTATAGAACTTTGCTGTAATTTTTAATTATTCCAATTATATATAAATAGAGAATTTAAAACAAAACAATCATAAAAGAGTCTATTTTCTAATATTTATACAGTAAAAATTGAGTTCTGACTAGTAATTTTTTACAATTTCTCATTTCTTATTTTGTTACTATAGTAAATTATATTATTAAAATAATAAAATTAAATTAACTATAATGAATTAGTGATATAATTATACTCAATTTATGACTAGGAATTAATATGAATAATAAGATTGAGATTATAAATAAATTTATAAATGAAGAAGATAGTTACAGTTTAATCGTAATAAAAGAGAAAGTATTAAAAAAAGATGAAAAATTAATAAGTAAAGATTTATCATTTGGACTCAATGCATTTTTGGATAATTTTTTTAATAAAGAATTTAATAAAAATAATCAAAATGAACTTGATTTTAGTAAAATAGAAATTTATGAGCAACATGGTTTATTTACAGATCTATTTTCAAAAATTTGCTCAAAGAAAATTGAGATTGAGAAATTTGAAACTATTAATTTATCTCAACATACAAATTTTATATACACTGATTATGAACCAAAAAATGATTGGGATAATGTTTATGGATCTTCGATTCATGATCTTTTATATGCAATTAATAAAAAAAATGAAGAATCATTTTTCGATAGTATTGAAAATTGTATTGAGCCAAGATATAAAGCATCTTTAAAATGTTTTAACTTTGATTATTACACAATACATAATGTGTCAACTGCATATAATAATTTACCATTTTTTACAGGACTCAGTTGGTTTGCAGAGGAATTAAAAGATTATAAAATTAAATTAAATAATTCATATGAATATTATGTTGAATTAGAATATTTAGATATGTTATATGAAGTATTTAGAGTTTTAACAAATATAAGTATTGACTTAGCAAAGGTGACATTTCATACAAATTACACTGGATATATACATATTAAATTTGATAAAATAGATGAAAAACAACATTTCTCATATGAAATTTGTGCAAATAATATTGAAGAATTGTATCATATATTAAAAGCTACTAATCAAAATACATTTATTAACTTTTTGGCACAAAATAATTTATTTTTTAAATATTATGATAATACGTTATATTGTTCTAAAATGTCAAATAAGAAGATATTCTCAATTGATAATATTGATATCAAAAATTTTAATCCATTAGATTTAAATCTTATTATGTGTAATATAAATAAGAATTTAAATGTAGTTGATTTTGCATATTACTCTTTACATTTGCTCTTACCATCAAAAGAACAAATTGAAAAAGAATTTATTAACACAACTGTTGAAAATAAATTAAAACTTTTTATTTCAATATTTTCAATAAAAAAGAACATAGATTATTCAAAATATGCATTAGATGATAATGAAATTGCAAAAATTTATGGAACGACAAAGAATAATATAGTTGAAACTTACAAAAAGAAAAAATCTGAACAATATGAAGTCTTACGTTTAGGTGCAACTTGTAAAGCTTATGCAATTACTGAATCAGATTTACTTGAAGTAATCAAAAATTATAAATTAGAAAGAACTGAGTAATTATAAAATTATTTAAAACAAATTGTTGTATAATTCGGCAATGGTTAAGACTACCAGTCCGTTCTCGCCTTTTTGGTATGGTAAAAGTCTATTATTCAAGCAGAATGTTTTTAATATTTGAATAGCTTGGTACAAAATGAGAACATTGACCTTTACTTCTCTGTAAGAGCTATAAAATATTAAGGATATACTTATGATATATAATGAAAAAGCTTTTAAACAAGCTACAAAAAACTTAAATAAAGAACTTACAACACTTGGCTTCGAATTGTCGCATGGTGCGACATTAAATTTGATGGCTAGAACATTGGGATTTAAAGATTATAACACAATTAAACCTGCATTAATTGCTGAAGAAAATGCTAAACAAAGAGTTGAAGATTTAGTTGAAAATATGGAAACAAGAAATATTCAAATACTGAATCTATTAGATGATATTAATGACAAAACTAATGAAAAAATTTTTGAAGATAATAAAACTAATATTAAAAGAATATATGAGAACATTGAGGGTAAAGGTAATACTTATGTTTTAGACTCAACAATTAGAACTTTACTTGCTATCGCATTTTTTCAATTAGAAATTGATGAAGATATAAATTTATATATATTCAATATGGGGTCTTCAATTGAAACTGCTGCAAAAATATTTCATCAAATTAAGAATTTTGATAGTTTTGAAAATGTTATAGAACTTCATAAAACAAATAAAACATATCAAAACTTTGTTGAAGCAATGGTTTTTCAAATTGAGAATATCCATTTAGAAAAATAGTTTTCTATTTGGTTTTTATCAATTCTTTCAAGTAGTGCGTTGTAAGTCATCTTAAATTATTGGTGTGTTTAAATAGAATTTAAAAATAAGGTTTAAACACATCCAGTTTTTATAGTCTAATTCTGATTTAGTAAATCAATTATATATTCATAGTGTTTTAAATTAACTCCTATAGCAAAAATATCACCATTCTCTGCAATTGCAATATCTGTAACTATTGAAACAAGTTCGTTCCTACTATTTACAATTGGAGCTCCACTGCATCCTTTAAAATCATCTATTGTTTTATCTTTAATATTTAATTTAAAAATGTAAGTATGTTTTTTTTCATCTTCATATTCAAATACCATGTCTGTATAACTAACAAGTTGAACAATTTTCTGATTATAAGGGTATTCATTAATTTCTTTTAATATTGGTTTTATGTTTCCTGCAAATGCATATTTCTCATTTTTATCAATATTTTCAATTTTATTAAATACATGATTGTAATTACTCTGAATTGTTCCATCATTAGATATAATTTTTGAAGAGTTTAATTTGTATAAATATTTTCTATCTATATTCACAAAGAAAAAATCTGTAAATGAGTCATCTTCTGGTTTGTTTAAATTATGAGTAGAAGAAAAATTCAATTGTTCCATCTTAAAAGACAAAAGAGCAGCACCCTTGTTTTCTTCAAAGTAAAGTTCAGCTGCAATATTTCTTGCTTTTTGATAACTTTTACTAAACTTTTTTACATTTGCAACGATACCATGTAATGCTCCGAATAAATAAATATCTTTACCTCTAAACAAAAAGAACCCTGATGATATTCCAGTTATAGGATAGCCATCAGGATTATCATATGAAACAATAGGAACAAAGTTTTTTAGTAAAATATCGGCTACTTGGGAACATTTGGGAAAAATGCGACAAAGAATTTTAA
>JBBITK010000125.1:0-4449 GCA_037440805.1 Arcobacter sp.
CAAATAACAAAAATGTTAATGGAGCATCTTATATTTCTGAAATTACTTTATTGGACAATGGCTCCACTTTAGCTTCAAATTATCAAACAATTTTAGATTCAACATACGCAAAAACAATAATTAATACTAAAGATATCACACTTAATGCCATAGGTACAGATAAAATTTATGATGGAACTACAAATAATTCATCAACAATTTTTTCAAATGACATAATATTTGGAGATACTATATCATTTGATGGTATTTCAAATTTTATTGATAAAAATACAGGAACAAATAAATCCATAAATATTACATCCATAAGTAAATCAGGTGTTGATTCAGAAAATTACAATATTTTAGACACTATTCTTTCAACAACAGCTGACATCACTCCAAAAACTGTTACATTAAGTGCCACTAAAACTTATGATGGAACTACAGATTTGAATGGTTATGTAAATATTAACACTGGAATTGAAGGAGAAGAGTTAAATTATAGAGACGCTATTGCAAATAACAAAAATGTTAATGGAGCATCTTATATTTCTGAAATTACTTTATTGGATAATGGTTCTACTTTAGCTTCAAACTATATTCTTCCAGTATTAGATGATATAACTGCACCAATAAAGATATCTGCCAAACCCATAAATATTACAGCTAACACTAATTTAAAAATTTATGATGGGACAGTAATTACTACTACAGAATTAACTTCAAATGACATTATTACATCTGATAATGTAACTATCAATGGAGATTCTAAATTTGAAACAAATGATTTAGATATAAATAAAAAAGTAGTTGTTTCTAATATTTCTTTAGCAGATGAAGATTCATCAAATTATTATATTACACTAGATAAAGATGATGTTATTTATGCAACTGTAACTATTGAAACACCTCCAACTGAAACACCTCCAACTGAAACACCTGTAATTGAAATGCCTATAATTGAAATGGATAGAGTCATTACTCCCATAGAAAATGAAACGATTCTAAAAACAAACCCGACAAATAGTAGTACAAATATGACGATGAACACTGATGTTCTGGTTGAAGAAGATTTACTTGAAAAAACAACTTTGGATTCTAATGAAAATGAATTTAAAAGAAATATTCAAAGTCTATTTAAAATTTCAAGAAACGAATATAAATCAACTCAATTAAAAAATATTATTAAATCAAACAAATCCGAAGAGTTATTTAAAGATGAGAAAAAATTTATACAATGATTAAAAATTAAAGGGAAAAAATGAAATTTATGAAAATATTTACAATATCTGTTACAACTGCACTTTTTTTAAATGCCAGTAATGTTCCAAATATCTCAAATATAGAAAAAGAGATTCTATCAACAAAAAAAGATACAACAGAAAAAAAAGATACTGTTGAAATCAGTGGATTGGATAAATATACTCCAGCTATGAATATTAACAAATCAAGTACTAAAAAGATTTTAGTAAAGAGTTTTGAAATTGATGGTGCTATTCATGTGGATAAAAATGAGTTATTAGAATCTATAACCCCTTATACAAACAAAGAATTAACTTTTTATCAACTTAAATTAATTACAGATATTCTTACAAAAAAATATAGAGATAAAGGATATTTTGTTGCTAGAGCATATCTTCCTGTACAAAATATTCAAAATGGTAATGTAACTATTGCAATAATTGAAGGACAATATGATAAATTTAAATTAGTTAATAATTCAAAAACAAAAGATTCATATTTACAAGCTATTATAGATAACACTTCTCAAAAAGATAGAGTTATCTCTTCAAATACAATTCAAAGAACAATGTATTTAATAAATGATACTCCAGGTGTTATTATTAAACAGACACAAATAGAGCCAGGAAGTGAAGTAGGAACAAGTGATTTTACTTTTACAACAGAAACTTCAAAAAATTATAATGCTTATATTATTGGAGATAATTACGGAAGTAAATATACTGGTAAAAATAGACTAATGGCAGGTGCTAGTGTCAATTCTCCCCTTAAAATTGGTGATAAATTATCTATTGGTGGATTAATTTCAAATGGTGAAAATCTAAAAAATGGCGAAGCTTCTTATATGCTTCCTTTAAATGCAAGTGGTTTAAAAGGGGAATTATCGTATTCAAAAACAAATTATTCTTTGGATAAAGAGTATAAAAATTTGGATGCTGTTGGTAATTCTCAAAGGGTTGGTACAAAATTCTCTTATCCAATAATTAGAAGTAAATTTCAAAACCTATACTCTATTGTAGATTTATCAGCAAAAGATTTAGAAGATGATATTAGAGCAACATCAAATAAAACTTCCAAAAACTCAAAAAGTGCAAAGTTCTCTTTGGATTATGATAAAAATGATACTATTTTTGGTTTAAACACAAAAGATACAGCATCTATTGGTTACACAATAGGAAAACTAGAGTTTGATGATAAAGCTAAAGATTTGGGAGATACAAGTGGTAATTACTCAAAAATTGAGTTAGCTTTATCAAAAAATACACAGCTTACAACAAATACATACTTTAATTTAAGTGGGAAATATCAACATAGTTTAAACAACAAAAATTTAGATGGTAGTGAAGATTTTACAGCAACTGGAATTGGTGGAGTAATATTTTATCCCGTTAGTGAATCAAGTGCAGAAAATGGATATTCTGCAAGTGCTGAAGTTAAATATGTATTACCTAGCCTTGGAAAATTAAACAATACAGTTACTGTTTTTTATGATATTGGTAGAGTCTATATGGCTAAAAAAACAACAAATGAAAACAATAGAACTTTAGCAGATGTGGGAATTGGTTACTATACAAGTTACAAATCTTTTTTTGCAAAAGCCCAAATAACATGGAAAGCAAATGACAAAGATGTAACAAGTGAACCTGATTATAATAGCAGATTTTTATTTCAAGCAGGTTGGGTTTATTAAAAATAAAACTATCTAGTTTATAGCTAGATAGTTTTGATTTTTTCTTTTATAGACTCAATTTAGCTTCTTCAACCAACAACCGCCCTACTTCATAGTGTGCGTGGACAAATTTTTTAATATGTAAATCTTTAAATTCTCTTTGTTCATCTAAAGACTCTATTTTCATGATAATATTTGACTCCCTATGAAACTCCAAAACAGCTTCACAAATAAGCCTTTTTGTGGTGGTATCACTAACAGTTAAAATCACACTTGAAGCCTCATCAACTTTTAAAGACTCCAAAACAGGTCTTTTATCTAAGTGTCCAAAATATGCCATATATCCCATTTTTCTTCCAAGTAAAACATGTCTTAAATCATCACTGATTATTACGAAAGGAATATTTTGTTCGCTCAAATCCTTTGCCACAACCCTTCCTAAAAGAGAAAATCCACAAATCACCACATGGTTTTTAGCCTTAATTGGTGTAATTTTATCGGATTCATAAAATTCAACAACAACATAAGATGCCAATTTATAGATATTGTTTACTATAAAAGGGGTTAAAATCATAGATAAAACAGAAACCAATAATAAAAAACTAGCCAATTGAGAGCTTATAATATTATTACTTGAAGCCATAGCAAAAACAGCAAATGAAAATTCTCCAACTTGACAAAGTGCCAAAGCCGATTTTACAGCGGTACTTTTATCCTCTTTTCTAATAATTATCACATAAACAACCAAAGCCTTTATAAGCATAACAGCGATAAAAATACCTAAAATAATATGAATATTATTCATAAAATATAAAGCGTCTATTTTAGTCCCCACACTAAAGAAAAAAGTTCCTAAAAGTAAATCTTTATAACTTGAAATATCAGATTCAACTTTTACACTATAATTTGTTTCTGAAATAATCATCCCAGCAATAAAAGCCCCCAAAGAGTAGGTAAATCCCATTTCGTGAACCAAAAGTGAAGTTCCAATAACTATTGATAAAACTGCTCCTAAAAAAAGCTCCTCTATTCTACTTTTTGAAGCAACATTTAAAAACCAAGAGATAAGGATTTTTCCAAGTGTAAACATAAAAGCTATTATTACAACTGCGGAAATAAAAGTTTTTAGTAAAACTTCTTGAATTGATAATTCATGATTTGATAAAAATGTAATCAACAATAAAATAGGAATAACAGCTAAATCTTGAAATATCAAAATAGCTGTACTTTTTTCACCATAGGGAGTATGAATATCTTTTGATTGTTTTAAATATGTCAAAACAATTGCTGTTGAAGATAAAGAGAATGCCAAAGATACAATCAAAGATATTTCAACACTTAGATTAAATACAAAAAAAGCAACCAAATATATTAAAACAGCACTAATACTTACTTGTAAAAATCCATTTAAAAGCAAAATCTCTTTCATTTTTTTGATTTTGTCAAAACTCATTTCAAGCCCAATAGTAAACATCAAAAAAACAATCCCAAATTCAGCAATTAACTCCAAAGATTTTATATCCATTCCATTGAAGTTAAAAAGATAACTAATAATTGTC
>JBBITK010000125.1:4470-4705 GCA_037440805.1 Arcobacter sp.
AATGTAACCAATAATATGAGAAATTCCAAATCTTTTGAAGACAATGTTAAAAGCAGTAGCTATAAAAATAGCCAAAAATATAGTAAGTAATATGTAATCCATTTTTTTCTTTCTTTTTAGATGTATTGATTATATCAAAAAGTGAACTGTATATTTTATATAAAACTATATATTATTTATACAACAATAAAAATTACCCTTTTGTTGAGAAATTTGATATAATGACGCCAAATAA
>JBBITK010000126.1:0-4680 GCA_037440805.1 Arcobacter sp.
TTTACAATAAATTACATTGTTTAAAAAAAGGAGTATTTGTGAAATATAGGCTACTTGGGAACATTTGGGAAAAATGCGACAAAGAAATTTAAAGATAGCTTAAGCTTTATTTCTCAAGTACCCTTTTAGCGTACTCTCTTAGCTCACCAGTTGGTGAAATATATTTGTATAAAGTTGCTCTTGTTATTTTTAATTCTTTGCAAAGTTCAGTGACACTCGTATCTCTATTTTTCATGGCAACCTCTGCAAGTCTCACTTGAGCTTTTGTAAGATTGAATTTTCTTCCACCCATTCTACCTCTTGCCCTTGCAGCTGCAATTCCAGCTTTTGTTCTTTCACGAATCAGTTCTCTTTCAAACTCAGCTAAAGCTCCAAATATTGAAAATATCATTTTACCAGCAGGTGAAGTTGTATCAATATTAACCCCTTGACCACTTAGCACTTTAAATCCAATATTTCTTTTTGCAAGATCCTCAACTATGGATATAAGATGTTTTAGATTTCTTCCAAGTCTATCTAGCTTCCACACAACTAAAGTATCACCATCTCTTAAAGCTTTAATGCAATTATCTAATCCAGGTCTTTCATCTTTACTTCCTGAGATTTTGTCTGTATAAATATTGTTTTCATCAACTCCAGCATTTTTAAGTGCATCGATTTGTAAATCTAATACTTGTGAATTATCTGATTTTGAAACTCTGGCATATCCAATGAACATTTTTTTCTCCTCGTAAAAAAGTGTATCTCAAACGACCGTTTAATATACATTCAAAAATATCTCTCTAAAGAACCTATATAATGTAAATTAACATATAAATTATTCAAATTATATTAAATGTCATATAAAATAAGTATAAATTACAATTTTAAGGAAAGACAATGTCAGTATTACAAATTCTCACAAAAGATGAAATTAAAAACTTTGAATCAGCTCCAAAATTTGATTTGCTTGCAAAAAATCACTTTTTTAAAATGACTGATGCTCTTAACCATATGACAATGGAGATGAAAAATGATTCAAATAAAATTTTGTTCATTTTAATGTATGGGTATTTTAAAGCTACCAATAAATTTTTTGATATTCAAAGAGATGATGAAAATTATTTGTACATAGCTACTAGAAACAATTTTGATTCATTTGATTTTCGTGTTGTGACTCCAAGAACAATTCAACGATATAAACAACTTATCAAATCAAATCTCTTTATCAATGAATATACTTTAGATATTGAATCACAACTAAAACACCATGCCATTGAACTAGCGAATAATTTTACTAATCGTAAAAAAATCTTTTTTTCACTTGTAGATTACTCAAAAAAGATAAACATTGAAGTACCTAGCTATTTTGCCTTGTCAAAACTTATTGAGTTTGCACTCAATTATCAAACAAAAAGTATTCTGCTTCATCTAAAAACTTTTCAAAAAGATAAAAGACTAATGCTTCTTGATGATTTTACCAATAAAGATGAAAATTATACAAACAAATATAACATCAATAGCTTCAAAAAATTAGGACACTCTACTAAGAAAAAGGAGATGAATAATTCAGTAGTACAACTAAACACCATCAAATCCAAATTTGATATGCTCAAACCAATTATTGATGAAGTTGGTATTACAGATAAAATTGCACAGTATCACTCAAAATGGATTGAGCAAATTAAAATGTTTCAACTTACAAGAAAACAACAGTTAGAGCAACAATTTTTACTTCTTTCGTTTGTAAAATATCAATATTTTATCAGAAATGATAACCTAATCGATAGATTTATTGCTATTATGCAAAGTACTAAAAGCTCTCTTCTTCGCCATCAAAAGGATCTTCACTTTGAAAATGAACCTAAACAAAGGGCTTTAGTGCAATCTTTAGAGGATTCAAATCTTTCAATTTTAAATGATGTGAGTAGTATTGTTAACAATGAAAAGCTTAGTGACAGAGATAAAATCATTGCCCTAAGAGCACTCGTTGAAACTAAAACACAAAATTTAAAAACACTTTTAGTGGAAAAATCTCTAATTGAAACTTCAAATTTAGATCGATTTGATTTTCTTGAAAAAGGATCACAATCACTTCAAGGAAAATTATCTGGAGTAGTTAAATTAGTAGAGTTTGATGAGAAATCATCTAATAAAAATCTACTAACTGCTATCAAATATTTCAAAGAATCATCTAATATCAAACAAGATGCACCATTGAGTTTTTTAGATGATGAAGAACAGCAGGTAATATTTGATAGTGAAGGGAAAATAAGGGTCTCTCTCTATAAAGCATTTTTATTTGTTCATCTTAGTGATGGGATACGATCAGGGATTTTAAATCTCAAATACTCCTATAAATACAAAAGCTTTGAAGATTATTTAATCTCTAAAGATGAGTTTATAAGCAATAAAAAAGAGCTACTCAAATATCATGAATTGGAACATCTTGAAGATTTCGATACTTTTATAAAACCAATTATCCAAAAACTTGAAATGAGCTTTGCAAACACCAATGAACGAATTGAAAAAGAGCTCAATATCTATTTTAAACCTACACCAGATTCGTTTATTCTCACTACTCCAAAATTAGAAAAAACAGATCATCAATTAGAACACACTATTGGAAAATATTTTCCACAAGCAGAGTTTATATCTGTAATTGATCTGCTCCATTCGGTGCAAATAAAAGCAGATTTTTTAGATTCATTTAAACACTATTCACTCCAAAATACACCTATTAAAAAACTTGAACCAAATCTGTTATATGCTTCAATTGTTGGATATGGTTGTAATATCACACTTTCAAAGATGGCAAAAATATCTAAAGGGATCAGTGAGAATCAACTTGATACTACCACTACATGGTACTTAAGTGAAGAAAATACCATGGAAGCAAATGATAAAATTGTTGCATTTATCGATTCACTTGATATTGCGAAATTACTACAGCATGATCCTAAGTATAATCATACATCAAGTGATGGGCAAAAGTATAATATGAAATCATCAATCGATTCAACTAATGCTGGATGGTCTCATAAATATTTTGGATTAGATCAAGGTGTTATTGTTAACACTTTTATAGATGAAAAACATCGATTGTATTACTCTGTTGTTATCAATGTAAGTGAAAGGGAAAGTGGATATGTAATTGATGGACTTATGCATAATGATGTTGTTAAAAGTGATATCCACAGCACCGATACACATGGTTTTTCAGAAGTTATATTTGGAATAACTCATTTGTTAGGATTTGCATTTGGACCAAGGATTAAAAACTTTAAAGATCAACAACTCTATGGAATCTTTTCACCAAAATACTATTTACAAAAAGGATATCAATTAGTTCCAAAACGAAAAATCAACTTTGAGATTATCAAAGAACATTGGGATGATATTTTAAGATTTATCCTTACGATAAAATCAAGAAAAACAACAGCTTCACAATTACTCAAGCGACTTACATCTTACTCAAAACACCATAAACTCTACACTGCAATTAAAGAGTTTGGAAAAATTATCAAAACCGATTTCCTCCTTACCTATATCGATGATGTGGAGCTTCGTCAAAGGATTGAAAAACAGCTCAATAAAATAGAAGCTTCAAATCGTTTTTCAAAAGCAGTATTTTTTGGAAATAATGCAGAGTTCATATTCGCTTCTCAAGAGGAGCAAAATATCGCAAATAATTGCAAACGACTTATCCAAAATTCTGTGATACTTTGGAATTACCTCTATATTGATAAAAAACTAAGAGATGCTAAATCTCAGATTCAAAAAGATGAAATCATTGATGCAATCAAAAATAGTTCCATAGTTCACTGGACTCATATCAATTTTTATGGCACATATGACTTTACAAAAGTTGATAAAAAAGTGAGTGCAATGATCAGTTAGAATAGAATATTTATGAAATTGAGCTAGAAATCGTTTTTGGAGTTGAAAGGGTATCTTTGTATGGGAAAATCAATTCTAGAGGCTCATAGAGCAAAGTATCTGATTTTAAGGTTAATTTAAAATTCTTTGTCGCATTTTTCCCAAATGTTCCCAAGTAGCCTATATTTGAAAAATCAACTTCATCTAAATAATCAAATCCCAAAATTAGTTTATTAAAAATCATATCATCAATATGAAATTCAGGATTGATTTTGGATGTTCTTCTTCTTTTTTCTGCAAGGGATAAAAAACCTTTTTTTTCTAATTTGTAAGCAATATTTAGATATTTCAAATACTCTTCATTTGCCAATTTAAAATCATTTTTTATGATTGAAAACTCTGAAGGATATGAGGAATCCAGTTGATATGACATAATTATTGAGAAAATTGTAGCTTCTTCTAAAGAGAGTTTTAGCTCTTTTTGAAGCTGTTTGATTACACTATTTTTTTTGCTAGTTTTGAAAAACTCTTCATCATCTTTTAGAATTGCTAATTTTGAATATAGGCTTCATATTTTATATGGGAAGTTTAATGGTTTAAGTGGACAAATTTGTGTCTGTTTATAAGAGGTTTAATATTTTTGTTAATTCTTCCAAAAGAGTTATTTTATCTTGATTGCTTTGGGTTTTTAATCTAAGAATTATCTCTTCATTGACCATATTTATAGCATTTTCACACTCTAAAATAGCTATTTCACACTCTTTTTTTGTCAAATCACAACTTTGAGTTGCAAATCTTTCAAGATATTTTGTATCCCACCAC
>JBBITK010000127.1:0-4558 GCA_037440805.1 Arcobacter sp.
ATTGACCAATCTGGGTATAAAAAATTATTGGCTATTGATTCAATATTATTACCTCATAAAAAGGGTACTAAAAAAACTAATATCTATAGTATTGATTCATTTATTAATATAATAAATCCTAAAAATACTGCATTTTCATATACTCTAACACCTGTATTAAAAAGAAAACAAATTACAGATTTCTCTAAGATACAATTAGCACTTGCAAGAGAGCTTGAAGTGTCTAAAAATATTCTAAATGAAGATTTTGATAAATATGTAGAAAATAATGATCCTAGTGAACTTACATACAATGAGAAATTAGATGAATTAAATCAAAAACTGCAGCAAGAAAAGGATTATTATGATTCTATTATGAATAATCCAGAAAAGTTTAAAAATAATGATAAATTAAAGATTGCAAGTGAACCTGTATTACATGGACAAATAAGATACTATTATTTAAATGACAGTGGCGAAAAAACGGATGAACAAAAACATTTATCATCTGAAAAACCTAATATATTAGTATTTGATGAAAATAGCGGTTCAAAAAAAAGAAAAGATAATAAAATTGATACATTCTTAAATAATTCTATTAGAATTTTTGGAAATGTTTATATGTTAAAGGATTAATTTACTAAATGAATAATCAAAAAGAATTAAAACACCTATTTAGAGTTGCACAGAAAGCCTTTAAAGCAAAAATAATGTTAAATATAGAATCTAACATAGAAGCTACTAAAAATAGTTCAGAGCTTAATTATTACAGTTTTTTAGAGGATGTAATATTTTTCAAATTAGCTCCTGGTACTCAAGGAAATGGAAGATATACATATGACACAAAAAATCAACTTGTAATGCAGATGAATTTTGATGATTTAAGACAATTAATGTATGCGTGTAAAGAGCTTTATAAAACTGGAAAATCAAATTATAAAAATTATACAGATCCAGGACTTACCTCAACTGCAGTTGGAAATAAAAAAGAGTTATCATTAGGAATAGGAGAGGGCACTTATTTTATAAATATGAGTAGTGGAAACATTAAGCTCTCATTTAATTTTAATACTTATGCGTTTTTATCTTTTATTGATACATTAGAATCAATTGCAGATGAAACTGAAAGGATTTTATATACATATCAAAGGAAGAATGATTATAAGATTAAGTTTGATAGTTAGGAATTTAAAATAAAATAATATGAGGTTTAAAAATGGAAATAAGTGAAAAAATAGATTTAATAATAAAAAAACTAAATTTATCTCAAAAAGAATTTGCTTTAAAAGTAGATTTATCTACAAAGGAAACTAGATTATAATACTATCCAAAAATGATTATGGTGTATCTCCATAGTATATAGATAAACTTAGATGAGGTTGTGAACCTCATCAATTATTTTGAATAAATTTTAACTTACAATCTATAAATTCATCTTTTTCTAGGGGAGTGTTAGAAATTTCGTGTCAATCAGATAAAATAATATCAAGGATTGACAATGGAACAACAAATAGGTTTTGACTTCAATGAAGTTTTAGAACAATTTAAAAGTGGTAAAAATCTTACTGGTAAAGATGGACTTTTAGCTCCACTTATAAAACAATTAACAGAAGCTGCTTTAGAAGCAGAAGTAGAATCACATATTGCTAATGATGTTCTTTCTGGAACAAGAAATAGAAAGAATGGTGTAAATAAAAAAACTATCAAAGATTTATCTAATGGTAGTTTTGAATTAGAAACACCAAGAGATAGAAATGGAACATTCGAACCTCAAATAGTAAAAAAACATCAAACTACAATCTCAAACGAAATAGAAGATAAGATTCTTTCAATGTATGGCTTAGGGATGAGTTATAGTGATATATCATCTCATATTGAAGAGATATATCAAGTATCTATCTCAACTGCAACAATTAGTGCTATCACAGATAAAATAATTGATAAAGTAAAGCAATGGCAAATAAGACCTCTTGATTCGATATATCCATTTGTATGGCTTGATGCAATACATTATAAAATTAAAGATGGTGGTAAATATGTTTCTAAGGCTGTTTACACAGTTTTAGGTGTAAATATGGATGGAAAGAAAGATATACTTGGTTTATATTTATCAGAAACTGAAGGGGCAAACTTCTGGCTTAGTGTTTTAACTGATTTAAACAATAGAGGATTAAATGATATTTTAATAGCATCAGTTGATGGTTTAAAAGGCTTTCCTGAAGCTATTAAAACTATTTTCCCTAAAACTGAAGTTCAATTATGTATTATTCATCAAATCAGGAATTCTATCCGTTATGTGGCATCTAAGAACCATAAAGAGTTTATGAATGATTTGAAGCCAGTTTATCAAGCTGTATCAAAAGAAGCTGCAGAAGATGCTCTTTTAGCTTTAGATGAAAAATGGAGAAAACTATATCCTATTGTGCTTCAATCTTGGAATAATAAATGGGAAAATTTATCTGTTTATTTTAAATATCCTCCAGAGATAAGAAAAGTGATTTATACAACAAATATAATTGAATCAGTACATAGACAATTTAGAAAACTTACCAAAACAAAAGGTGCATTTCCCAATGAAAATTCACTTCTAAAATTACTTTATATGGGTATTCAAAATGCTACAAAGAAATGGAATATGCCAATGTGGAACTGGAACTTAACACTTTCACAATTGGCAATATTTTTTGAGGGTAGATTAGATAGTGAGCTTAAAATTTAAGTGATAGTATGATAAAAATATGCAAAGGAATTTTTAAATGATAAATTGGTCAGAAGCAAACGATTCAGAGTTAGTGTGTTATTGTATAGAAGTTGATAAAAAAACTATAGTAGATGCTATAAAAAATGGAAATGACACTCTTTCTAAAATTAAAGAATCTACAAAAGCTTGTACTGGAAGCAGTTGTAAAGAACTAAATCCATCTGGTGAGTGTTGCTCAAAAGATATTAAAAATTTAATCAAGTTATACTCTGGTAAAGATACTAAAGAAGAATGCTGTAGCTGTTGCAATAGCTAAATAGGTGTGATAGGATTTCTCCTATCAGAATTACTTTGACACGGAATATTTAACGGTCTCTTTTCTAGTCTTAATTTGTAGTCCTTCAAAGATTTATAGTTAGTATATATATTTTGGCTATTTTTTATTTCTTTTATTAAATAACCAGATCTATCAATTGCAGCTATCATTTCTCCATTTGAAATATAATTGTCTTCACCTTTAAAATAATGGTATAAAAATTCTTCGACTCTATGTTTTAATGAATACGAAGTTCCATTTGTTTTATTTATTGTTTCTCTTTGTTCTATAATATTTTCAATAAATATTTTTGCTTTGTTTATTTGATTATGGTCTAAATTTTTTGAACTTATTTCTGCAACTGTTCTAATACCTTTTGCATTTATAAATAGTCCACTAAAGTTCACAACTGCACCTGTTGATAATGTAATATATTTATTCTTATTTGTCACTTCTAGATTATTTAAATTTTGGGCCAATTCTAAAGCTGCTTCAAACTTATCAAAAGTTCCTTTTCGTGTAGGTCTATCCCATGCTCCTCCATCTAGTATATAAACAATAAAATACCCTTTTCCATTGTTTACAATAAAAGCAACATCCCACCAATTTTCAAGTTCTTCAAAATCTCTATCTTCATTAGGAGTATTCCAAAAGTTATTTGGTAATTTAGGTTCATAGGCAATACCTTCTATGAGCATTTGTGCTTTGAATTGATGATAAGGTTTAAAATATGTATTAACTTTTGAAGCTTCATTAAACATCTGTTCTTTTTGCATTTTGTAAAATTCATCATGAGTAATTATTTCAACACCAGGAAGTGAAGTTAAATCAAGAGATTGTTTTGTATCATTTAAAAGAGGTTTAATATCATGATAAGTTCTATATCCGTATTGTTTTGCTAATTTTTCATAAGCTTGGCATCTTGAGATATTTGATTCAATTTTTATATCATCCGGAACATCCTTTCTTCTAAGGTCTATATATCCCAGGTAAATATTTTCTTTTGTCTCCACATAAGTTGCCCATCTAAATGGTGAAAGTGGCTGTGGAAGGGATGATATCTGTAAAACCTCTTCTTTTAGATCTTTAGAAAATCTATCTCCTGATTCGATTGCTTTTTCGTGTTGAAAAAAACAGAAAAGCACATAAATGCTTGCACCGATTATCGAACCACGGCAGATCCATTTACCTTTCGGTTTATAAAAGATACTAACAATGAAGGGTAGAAAGATAATCCCCGAAAATATCAGATCTATTATAAATAAAAGATCCCAAGAAAAACGCATTTCATGAAAAGGGGAAAATATCATTGTCCCATAAGATGTAAGAAGATCAAGGATAACGTGACTTAAAAGTGAAGTTAATGTAATCTTATAAAATCCCCAGAAATCATCACGCTTTGACATTTTTTTAAATAGCCAACTAAAGAAGAATGCATAAAATGGGATTAGAATTAGTGAATGTGTAAAATCCCTATGATACTGAATATAGAACTTGCGATTAAAAAGTCCAAGAACAAAGTCAATGTCAGGGAAATACCCCATAGCAAGACCCGCAATAAT
>JBBITK010000128.1:0-4331 GCA_037440805.1 Arcobacter sp.
TGGGGATCACAAATCAATTTTTTCCACTATTAATATTTATGGGTGTTGGAGCAATGACAGATTTTGGTCCATTATTATCAAATCCTAAAACAGCATTATTAGGGGGAGCAGCTCAATTTGCAATTTTTAGTTACTGCAGTTGCGTTATCTCAATATGTTCCTGGAATAAATTTTACTTTACAACAAGCAGCAGCCATTTCTATTATTGGTGGGGCTGATGGTCCAACTTCAATTTTTATAGCATCAGCACTTGCGCCTGAACTATTGGGAGCTATAGCAGTTGCTGCTTATTCATATATGGCTTTAGTACCTGTAATTCAACCTCCAATTATGAGAGCTTTGACAACTATGGATGAGAAAAAAATAAAAATGAAAACAGGTAGAAAAGTTTCAAAATTAGAAAAAATCATATTCCCTTTAGTGGTTTTATCTTTAACAATTTTAATATTACCAGATGCTTCTCCATTAATTGGTGCACTTTGTTTTGGAAATTTTGCTAGAGAATCAGGAGTTATTGATAGACTTTCTGATACAATGCAAAATTCATTAATAAATGTGGTTACTATATTCCTTGGATTGGGAGTTGGTTCTAAATTAGCAGCAGAACAGTTTTTGGTTGCAGAAACTTTAGGTATAATGGCAATTGGATTATTTGCATTTGCAGCTGGAACTGCTATGGGTGTTATAATGGCAAAAATAATGAATTTATTTAGTTCAAAAGACAATCAAATTAATCCATTAATTGGAGCAGCTGGTGTTTCAGCAGTTCCAATGGCGGCAAGGGTTGTTAGTAAAGAAGCTCAACGTTATGATTCATCAAATATTTTGTTAATGCATGCGATGGGTCCTAATGTTTCGGGAGTAATAGGTTCAGCAGTTGCAGCTGGTGTACTTTTATCGATATTTAAATAAAAATTAACAAGTAGGGAAAGTTAAATTATGTCTGGGATTAAAGACTCTTTAGGTTTAGAAAACGTAGGTGAAGTTAGAAGAAATCTTAATGTAGATACATTAATCGAACATGCAATAAAAAATGAAGGTGCAAAAGTATCTTCAAGTGGTGCCTTAATGGTGGATACTGGAATTTTTACAGGAAGAAGTCCTAGAGATAAATTTTTTGTAAATCAAGATCCATCAAATAAATATATTGCTTGGGGTGATATTAATAGAAAAGTATCAAAAGAAGTTTATGAAGATTTATTAAAAAACTCTAAAAAACAATTAAGTAACAAAGATGTATATGTTACTGATGTGTATTGTGGAGCTTCTTTAGATTCTAGAAAATCTGTAAGATTTATAACAGAAGTTGCTTGGCAAGCACACTTTGTTCAAAATATGTTTATTGTTCCAAAAACTCAAGAAGAATTAGATAGTTTTAAACCAGATTTTACAGTTTATAATGCTTGTAAAACAGTTGATATGTCTTATGTTAGCCATGGGTTACATTCTGAAGTTTATGTAATTTTCAATGTGGAAGAAAACACTGCAATTATAGGTGGAACTTGGTATGCAGGTGAAATGAAAAAAGGTGTTTTCTCTATGATGAATTATTGGTTGCCTTTAGAGGGTAAATTACCAATGCATTGTTCTGCTAATATTGGTAAAGATGGTGATACTGCTTTATTCTTTGGACTTTCTGGAACAGGTAAAACTACATTATCCACTGATCCTCATAGAGCTTTAATAGGTGATGATGAACATGGTTGGGATGATGAAGGAATTTTCAATTTTGAAGGTGGTTGTTACGCAAAAGTAATTAATCTTGATAAAGATAGTGAACCTGAAATTTTTAATGCTATTAAAAAAGGAGCTATATTAGAAAATGTAGTTGCAGATGAAAATGGTGTTGTTGATTTTACAAATAGTTCAAAAACTGAGAATACTAGGGTTTCATATCCTTTAGATCATATACCAAATCATACTCCAAATATGAGAGGAAGTCATCCTAAAAATATAATTTTCCTTTGTGCTGATGCTTTTGGTGTTTTACCTCCTGTTGCAAAGTTAAATAAACAACAAGCAATGTATTATTTTTTAAGTGGTTATACTGCAAAAGTTGCAGGAACAGAAAGAGGAATTACTGAACCAATAGCAACATTCTCTTCATGTTTTGGAGAGGCATTTTTACCTTTAAATCCAACAGTTTATGCAGAGCTTTTAGGACAAAAAATTGATAAGCATGGTGTAAATGTTTATTTAGTTAATACGGGATGGACAGGTGGTCCATATGGTATAGGAAAAAGAATGAGCATTAAAAACACAAGAGCTTGCATAAATGGTATATTAGATGGTTCTATTGAAAAATCAGAATTTGAAAATTTACCAATATTTAATTTAGCTATTCCAAAAACTTTAAATGGTGTTGATACAAATGTTTTAAATCCAAGAAATACTTGGACAGAAAAAGATGAATATGATGCTACTAAAAAGAAATTAGCAGGAATGTACATCGAAAACTTTAAAAAATACTTAACTTTAGAAAGTGAATATGATTTCACAGCTGCAGGTCCAAGTTTATAGGATATAATTATTCTATAACTTTAATGTAAAAGGAGCGAATTTTTTTGCTCCTTTTTTATTATATACTACAAAGGGGCTAATATGAAATTATCTGAGTTTTTATCTAATATCCAAAAAGAACAAGAAGAAGTTGTATTCTACTGTTGTAATCATCTTTTATCAAAAAAATTTGATGTTAAAAATGATGAAGTATCTAATGATGAGCTAAAAAAGCTTTTTGTCGATTATGAAAATTTTTCAAAGGCATTAAATGATTCTGCAAATATAATATATAGAAAATATGAATCGGAAATATTTGATGTTTACAAAATTGTTTGCTCATTATTTAATGAAAATTTTGATAATAAATATCTTTTTGACTATAGATTAGCAAGGGTTGTAAACCAAGAACCAAAACAATTTTTGGATATTGAAGATAAGAGTACACAAGAAACAGTGATTCAAAAATTTGAAGATAAAATTAATGCTATTATTGATTCTAAATATTTTAAAGAAAATTCTGATTCTCTAGCTAAAGAGTTAATTTCATCTCAAAAAAATCTTGAAATAATAAAAATGGAAGCAGGTTTAAACTAAGAAATACAATAGAGTTTTAACACTCTATTTGTATCTCTTCTACAATCTCCAATCCAAATCCTTGTATTCCTACAAAAGAGTGTTTTCCTCCACTTGTCATAAGTTTAATTTTTTTAATATTTAATGAATTTAATATTTGAGCACCTATTCCAAAATCTTTTTGAGAATCTTTATTTCTTTTTTCATCACTTAAAAAAATCAAAACGCCTCCTTTTGATTGAAGAAAATTGATAGTTTTTAACATAGAATGTAATTTCTCATCATTTAAAAATAGATTAATGTCTAAATCTATAGTATGGAATTTAACATGTGTATTTTCTTTTATTTGTCCAAAAACTACTACAGTATGAACATTTCCAAAATGATCTTTAAACTCTTTTTGTATTACATCTGTATTGAAGAATTTTTTATCAATAGAAGAAGTTTCTTCTATTAGTGTTTCATGGGATAATCTATACTCTACTAAATCTGAAATATAAACTTGCTTCATATTATGTTTTTGAGCAAAAATATCTAAATCATCTCTTCTTGCCATTGTTCCGTCATCTTTCATAATTTCACAAATAACAGCTTCTCCATTTAATCCTGCTAATTTACATAAATCAATACTTCCCTCTGTATGACCTGTTCTAACCAATACTCCACCCTCTTTTGCAATTAAAGGGAAAATATGTCCAGGTCTTACAAGTTCATTTTCTTTAGAAATTGGATTTGATAAAATTTTTATTGTATCATCTCTCTCTTTAGCACTAATTCCTGTACTTGCATTTGCAGCATCTACAGAAATTGTAAAAGCTGTTTCATAAGAAGATGTATTTGATGAAACCATAGGAGCCAAATTTAATCTACTTGCTGTCTCTTTTGTAACAGATACACAAATAAGACCTCTTGCATGTGTCGCCATAAAATTCACTTTATCTGGTGTACTTAATGCTGCTGAATATACTAAATCTCCTTCATTTTCCCTATCTTCATCATCAAGCATAATTACCATATTGCCTTTTTTAATCTCTTCTATTGCTTCTTTTACTCTAGTTATTGCATTCATTATTTCTCTTTATATATTATTTTATTGTATTAATAGATGGGAATTATACCTAATTTTGTGGAAAATAAAATAAAGGGTATTGACATAAGTATAAATTTTAATTATAATTGCGACCTAAATTTAGATTAGTCTGAAAAAGATTAATTTAAGCTGGTGTAGCTCAGTTGGTAGAGCAGCTGATTTGTAA
>JBBITK010000129.1:0-264 GCA_037440805.1 Arcobacter sp.
ATATTTCCTTTTAGATTTATAGCCTTTAAAAACTCCATTCTATATTCATCTATTACTTCATCTAAACTCTTTTTATTATGGTTAGCTACAACATTACCTAAGCTTTTATATGCACTTTGTGATTTGGAATAGATAAGATATTTATAAGAAGTATGAAACTGCACCAAATCAAAATATGATGGATTACTATTCAAAAAACTTTGCAAATCAGAATACGCAAATATTTGCATTAAGAAATTTTCCCTAAGCCACGCATCTTGTAAT
>JBBITK010000129.1:274-4248 GCA_037440805.1 Arcobacter sp.
CTTCTTCAAGTGCCAAATATGGGTATTTATCTTTTATTTGTTGTGCAAATAAACCCACACCTTTTTTCTCACTAGGGGCGTTCTTATCTTTGTAAACTTTTACCCTTTCAAGTCCACATGTGGGAGATTTGGATTTTAAAATAAATCCGCATAAATCATCGTTTTTAATTTTGTCAGCACACTGTATAGATATATCCATCAGTTTTTGTGTTACATCAATAGGATTTTTAGTAGATGTTACTACTTTAAGCTGGTTATTTTCTTCCACTTGTCTAATAGCATCCCTTGGACTTCCAAATATGATAACCTCTGGACAATAAGGCACAAACTCAAAATATTTACTCAAAGTATTTATTACAAAATCATCACTTGCACCAACACCATCATACCTACAAGCATTTCCTATTAGACAAGCTGATACACCTAATTTCATAAAACTTCCTTTTTTATTTTATTTTATGAAAAAATATATACCTCTTGTAGGTCTAAACTATCATTTTATAGTTTTATATTCATTCTTTTTAATATTTCATAGGTTTTTGTAACATCATAAGTAGCACTATGATATTTTGAAGCATCAAACTCTATTCCAAAATATTTGCAAGTTTCATCAAGTGTTGGGTTTTTTAAATACCCTCTTTTATTATACAATTTTATGGTTTCTTTATTTGAAGTCATAGTACAGATATGATTTTTGAAACTTGCTCTTTTGTTTATATGTCGCAACTCAAACTTTATATTATGAGCAACTAAAGTATCACAACCTTCACAAAACTCTTCAAAATCCAAGTCCTCTGTAAAATATGAACTATAATTTTTGTCTTTTCTATAATCAAGTATCAATTCAGGAGTTAGCCTATGAACTTCATAGGAGTATTTATTTACAGGATAACGGGATAAATAGTATCTATGAAACTTATCTATTACTTTATACTCTTTATCTATCTTTACCATTGCTATTTCCAATACATCTCCAATATTAGAACTATTTGTTTCAAAATCTAAAATAATCATCTATTCACTTCTTGTTTTTTTGAGTTTCTTAATTGTGAGTAATTTTCTCTAAATTGTTATATTAATTAACTGAATCACTTTTCATTTATACTTTTTGAAAGAATTATAATTGGTTATAAAAGCAGTAGAATTTTAGAGTTATTTAAACTCTAAAACTCTTTTTGGGATTTTGACTTCTTTCCCTGATTTTTTCATAAGTTCTATGTATTTTTCATAGTTTGCTTTTGCTTTTTCTTTATTATTTATTCCTAAATAAGCATCACCAAGATTTAGATAGGCAACTGTTCTATTTGGATAAAGACTTGTAATATCACTATAAATTTGTATTAATACATCATAATTTATATTTTCTTGTTTTGAATAAAAATAAGCTAAATCATTTATTTTTTGTACTGTTTTATCATAAATACAATTTTCATAAACTAAATTATAGAATTCTATATCATTTAATATCTTATTCTTATTTTTTATATCATCTAAAGTTTTAATTAATTCTTTATATGCCTGTTCTAAATTCTTTGGATAATATAAAGACAAATTGTTCATTATTTCAGAATCGGTTATATTATTTGAAATAAGCGTTTTTTTATTTTGTTTAATTACTCCTTTTTTCCCACTAAATTTTATATTATTCTCATCACTTCCCCATATATGGTCTCCTTGAACAATAACATATGTATCAAAATATTCAATATGGTCAAATCCCCATTCTTCATTTGAATCGTAAGGACGAGCAATTAAACTACTTAATAATAAAAATATTATAATCAATATATTTTTCATTGTATACCTTTTAATCTTTTATAGCTATTTTCCATTTTTACATGATAATTGTTTTGTTCATATTTTGGACCATTGTATTTTCTTGCAATTTCTCGCCAATTCTTATTTTTCATATCATTAATAATATTTACATTGTTTAAATAGCTTTTAAATAGTTGCAAATGCTGTAATTCACATTGATTTTGTGCTATTTCTATTTCTTGTGGAGTAGAATATAATAATCTATAATTACTTCCCATCACTTGAAATTTACCCCAAGAACAAGATTGTATTGCAAATGATTTATTTAGTTTCTTTGCTTCTTGTAATTTATTTAATTGAGAATCATATGAACCATAATTTCCTCTATCTCCAACTAAATTTGGATATTTATTAGAAAAATATTGAGAAGCTTCATAAAAAACTTGCTTTTTTATATTTCTCTGATTTATTCGATAATCATTATTTGAAACAGTAACTTCGCTGGTGTTTTCTTCGCCATTTAAAGTAGCTATACCTCTAATGGTTACTGTATTATTTGCGTTATTAATTGTTGATACTTTTGTAATAAAATTTCTAAAATAATGCCTTTCATACAAAATCGTTGCGTGTTTAGGATTTTCTCTTTGAAATGCTCCTCTTGAGCCACTTTCAACTTCTGCAACAGCTTGTAAAACTTCTTTTTCTACTCCTAATTCTTTAGACAATTTTTCATAATGTTCATTATTTATAGAAATTCCATTACCATTACAAGAATTTTTAACAATACCTTGTTCCAAACAATAGCACTTAGCAACCCCAAACGCCCCAATCAACCCAATAGGATGTATATGATAAACCTTATCTTCTTTCGGAAATCCTTCTATCTTTTTACATTTACTATAAAACTCTAATCTCTCTATTCTTATCCTTTCATTTCTATAATGGCTCTTCAATTTCACTATATCACTAAATATCTTCTCATGTTTTTCAAAAAAATTACTCAACACTTCTGCCATATTTATCTCTTCATCCCATTCACTTGAGTGTTTTACTATATATTTTGACGTTATCTCTTTTATCTTCTGATTTACTACTGCATCTTTTATCTCTTGCACTTCCATCTTCCCATCATGGTCTTTATCTATCAACTTAAACAAATCTTCATATGATTTATTCATCTTTATTTCATCTGTTTGATATTTTACTGGTAGTAAAAAATTTGATATATCATCAAATATTGAAATATGGTCTTTACTCTCTACATCTATTATTTTTGCCCAATTAAAGCTTTGTGCCAGTTTTTTATCTTGAGCTCGTGCTTTTTTTACAAATCTTTTAAAATCATCACTTGTAAATACTTCAAGATGAGTAACTTTATTATTACTTTGTTCTGATGCGTTATATTCTCCCATCAGTCCTATTACTTCACCTGCTTTTATTTTTATTGGAGTTGGAAGAACTATCACTTCATTATATTTCTTATTTACATATATCTCTTCTAATTTTGAAACACCTTTTTTATGGCTATCATTTACATTTGTTTTATGGATTGTTAGCTTTAAAGACAAATCTATATCTCTTCCTTCTACATACAACACACGTGCTCTATTATTTATCCAATTCCCATCTGTGATGATTTTTGTATTAGAAGGTAGCTCATTTCCAACAGCAGGAGAATATGCACTACTTTCATACCCTTTTCTTAAAAATATATCTTTACCTTTTGTTCTTGTTACAAACTCTTCTTTTAGGTACTCTTGTTTCTTTGCTGTATGCATATATAAAGAAAAGAATGTTAGTTTATTGTTTGCTGGATATTCTAATTTATGACGAATTAGAAAAAATCCAGTTGAATAAAATCCTTTTGTTTTATCTTTTTCATCAGCATTTTGTAAATATTTTTCATTTACTCTATAGGCTACTATTTCTCCATCTGCGATAGAACAAATCTTATTTCCAAAATCTTCTCCAAGATGAATTCCTCCATGCCAAAATCCATATCTTGAAAATAGGTAATTACCTTTTTCACTTTTTGACATTATTTCAAAATATTTTTTCTCATCTTTTACTTTTTCACTAGGAAATGCAAAATTTGGAATAATTGTTGTTTGTGTTTGGTTTTGTGACATTTGTTCTCCTTAAGCAATAAAGCTAAACGCTGGTACTTTATAATTTTGTTTTAAAAGAACTTTTTCTATTTTATTCACATTCACCCC
>JBBITK010000130.1:0-3233 GCA_037440805.1 Arcobacter sp.
AC
Source organism: Arcobacter sp. (assembly GCA_037440805.1). Lineage (GTDB taxonomy): Bacteria > Campylobacterota > Campylobacteria > Campylobacterales > Arcobacteraceae > Aliarcobacter. The sequence continues at coordinate 3 of JBBITK010000130.1, forward strand.
CCTTCATACCCTTTATACCCTTTATACCCTTTATACCCTTTTTTTTAGTTTTTTTAGTTTTTTTTTAGTCTTTTTAGTCTTTTTAGTCTTTTTAGTTTTTTTAGTTTTTTTAGTTTTTTTAGTTTTTTTCCTTGCTCTTCTTTCCTTCGTTTCTTCGTTTCTTTGTTTCTTTGTTTCTTTGTTTAGCCTATCTTCTTCTACTCTTTCTCTATTGATATTGAATTTATAGTCTCTTTTAACTCTTCTAATTCTCCATTACTCATTTTGAAATAACCTATACTCTTAATTTCTCCTTTTGAATTGTATTCAAATTTGAAATTCTCATCTAAATATATATCAATATATTTGTCTTCTTTTATTTGAATTTTCTCTGCTTTTAAATTGTTTGAATAGGCTTTTTTAAGAATATAGATTATTCCATATTTATCTTTTTTATATTTAGTGTTTTTATCGTTAGTTATACCTTTGTAATCTTCATTATAATAAACAAAGAAATCTTTACCTAATAGAAAATTAGCCAAACCATTCGTTACACTTCCTTTTAGATAGTTTTCTTTTAAAGTGTCAAAGTTCTTAATATCTCCAAGTTTTATTCCATTAAAATAGACACTATAGTTCCCAAAACAAAATGTTGAGACACAAAAAGATAACATAAACAACTTTTTCATAGGAAACCTCTTTTTAAATTGCTATATTTGTTAATACATCCCTATAATGATTTAAATCTTTCATTAGTTTATCATCCCCTTGATTAATGTCTGGATGATATTTTCGTGCTAATTCTTTGTATCTTTTTTTTAATTCTTCTTTTGTTGGAGTTTGAGTAAATCCAAAAAATTCTTTGGCTTTTTCTACTTCATTTTGATTTGTATAAGAATTGGTATTAAAATTAAAGTTTCTAAAATCATTAAAATTACTATTTTGTTCAAAAAATTCTTTGTTATTGAACTGAAAATGAAAGTTTCTTGTAGATAATTTTTTCTTAAAATTATAAATTAAAAATGCGATGGATATAAAAAAAATAGATACTATAATTAAGAAAGTTCCAAAATTAGTAAATATTAAATATAAGATAAAAAGTAAAATAGAAGTTCTTAATATTCTATTAAAAATATAAACGGCTGTGTTATTAGGCATTTTGCCTCCTTTTAAACTATAATATTATATTATGCTTTACTCTATATTTAGATAAAGTATAAGGGATAATTAATTATGAATTATGAAGAATTTGAAAAAGCAGTGGATTTATTTGGAATTTTAACTAGAGTTTCAAAAAAAGATTTGAAGCAAAAATATCTTAAATTGTCGAAAAAATATCATCCAGATATGCCTGATGGTAGTATTGAAAAATTTCAACAGTTAAAAGATTATTATGATTTATTGTTAGAATATATAGATTCATATTCATATAGTTTTGATAAAGAAGAGTTTAATAAACAATTTCCAGCTTTTCAAAATTATAAAAATTGGAATAGATAAAAATTAAAGGGCAAATAATGAGAAAAACCATTCAAAACTTTTTTTCAGATAAACTTTATATCGAATTGGCAGTTGCATTTGTACTATTTTTGATTGCTTTTGCATTAGATAAATTGATGGATTTTATAATATATATGCTTTATTTTATAATTTTTCTTGAAATTGTAAGGGCTGTTGTAAATTATATACGAGAGCAAAGGGTATCTTTGAGTTTATTGGTAGATGCTTTTATTATTTTGGCATTAAGAGAGTTTATTGTAAATGTTGTGAAAATCAATAAAGAGGAATTAACAAGTTTAGATGCTATATTTTCAAGTTCTATAAATAATAGTTTATTTATTTTAGCTGGTGTAATACTGTTTTTGTTAGTTGTTAGATTTTTATCTGTTGTATCTTCTCAAAGATATATATTTAAAGATAAAGAGTAGTATTTTATTATCTACTCTTTGCTTTCTCTATCTCATAAGAATATCTATATATCATATAATCGTACATTTTTGCTTCTTTGTTTTTTTGGAAGAAAAAAAACATCTCTATAAATCTAAAACTTAATCTAAAAAATGCAGTAAATGGAACAGCATAGCTTAATAGTGTAGTTAGTGTTTTGTTTGGATAATATTTATCTAACTCTTCTTTTAGATTTTTGAGTACAAAGCTTTGTTTTTGTAGTTGTTCCTTGTCTTCTGTGGAAATAACTTTGATAGCTAAGAAAAAATTTATGGCAAACATAACAGCATTTAAATTCCAACCCATAATAAATATATCCAAATAACTCATATAAACCCTTGTTTTTTAGTGAATGAATATTTACAATATTTCTCTTAATAGCTACTTTATTGGAAACTTTTATTTATTAGAATATATCAATTTAGTATAATAAAACAAAAAATAAGAGAAAAGATTTATGATAAAAACAGAATATGATTTAAATATTGAAAAACTTATATTATGGGCAAAGGCTTATTATGTTGATGATAATCCAATGGCTAGTGATGAAGAGTATGATAAGTTGTCAAGATTATGTTTGGAGTTTGAACAACAAAATCCACAACTTTCACACCCAAACTCTCCAAATAAAAGAGTTGGTGGTTTTGTATTGGATAGTTTTGAAAAAGCCTCTCACTTAAGTCGTATGTGGTCGCAAGAAGATGTTTTTAATACTCAAGAGCTTGAAGATTGGATAAAAAGAGCAAGTAAAGCAAGTGATAATTTAACATTTTTTTGCCAACCAAAATTTGATGGGGCAAGTCTAAATCTTATATATGAAAATGGTGTTTTAAAACAAGCAATTACTAGAGGTGATGGAAGTATAGGAGAAGATGTAACAAACAATGTTTTGACAATACACTCTATTCCTTTGCAAATAAAAGAAAAATCAACCATTGAAATAAGAGGTGAGATTGTTATTAAAAAGAGCGATTTTGAAAAAATCAATGAAGAGAGATTAAAAAACAATGAACAAGTTTTTGCAAATCCAAGAAATGCAGCAGCTGGAAGTTTACGACAGTTAGACCCATCAATTACTGCAAAAAGAAAGCTATTTTTTAATGCGTGGGGAGTTGGTCAGAACTCTTTGGATTTTGCAAAATACTCAGAGATGATGGATTATATCTACTCTTTAGGATTTGAAAAATCAGCATTTCAAAGAGTGGCATTAAATGTGGAAGAAATAGAGACTATTTATCATCAAATCATAAAAGTTAGAGATGATTTTGAAATGATGCTTGATGGAATGGTTGTAAAAGTTGATGA
>JBBITK010000130.1:3243-4197 GCA_037440805.1 Arcobacter sp.
CAAGAAGAGTTAGGATTTACGGTTAAATTTCCTAGATGGTCATGTGCTTATAAATTTCCTGCTTTGGAAAAAACTACAAAAATCAAAGATATTATTTTGCAAGTTGGAAGAACAGGCGTTATAACCCCTGTTGCTGTGGTTGAACCTACAAATATTGAAGGTGTTGTTGTGGAAAGGGCTAGTTTACACAACTTTGATGAGATTGAAAGAAAAGATATAAAAATCAATGACAGCGTAATTATTATACGAAGTGGAGATGTAATCCCTAAAATCACAAAGGTTTTAAGCGATAGAAGAGATGGAAAAGAGATAGATATTTTAAGACCAACTTGTTGTCCTGATTGTAAAAGTGAGTTACTTGATGAAGGTGCTTTGATTAAGTGTCAAAATCTTGATTGTCCATCAAGAGTTGTAAATTCTATTATCTATTTTGCAAGTAAGAATTGTATGAACATAGATGGATTAGGAAACAAAATAGTTGAACTTTTGGTAATGGAGAAAAAGATATTAGATATTTTGGATTTGTATAGCCTAAAATATGAAGATTTAGAGAATTTAGAAGGTTTCAAAGAGAAAAAAATCAACAACCTTTTAAATGCTATTGCAAATACAAAAAAATCTCAACTCCATAGAATCATAAATGCATTGGGAATAGAACATATAGGAGAAGTTGCATCAAAACAAGTTTGTTTGGAATTTGGATTAAATATTATTGATGTTACCTATGATGATTTGATAAAACTTGACGGTTTTGGTGAACAAATGGCTAATTCATTGGTTGAGTTTATGAGGGTTAATAAAGAGCTTGTTTTGAAACTTTTTGAGATTATAGAACCAACAGTTGAAGTAAAAAAAGAGGTTTTAGAAAATCCATTCAAAGGCAAAACAGTAGTTATAACTGGAACGATGAGTATTGGAAGAGGAGAATTAAAGACTATTTTAGAAGATTTGGGA
>JBBITK010000131.1:0-4098 GCA_037440805.1 Arcobacter sp.
ATAGAAAACTACAAAATTTTGGAAGAAACTGATCAATATATAATTTTTAAATTAACGAATTAACGGATTGCGAATTTTTAAAACATTGGTTTTGTTAATCTTGTTGCCATAAAGTTTATGAAAAAGAGAGTTATGAAGAGTTTGTTTGTGATAGATGTAATCACAAAGTAACAAAAAGAGTAAAAAATTCTTTGCAAATATCTTTGGCTTTGACTATTAGTGCAATTTTATTTTATATTCCAGCTATGATTTATCCTATGATGGAAGTAACACAACTGGGCGTAAATGCACAAAGTACCATTTTAGAGGGTGTTATAACATTTTTGGATATGAAGAGTTATTTTATAGCATTTGTGATTTTTACAGCAAGTGTTGTGATACCTATAATAAAACTCATTGGATTATTGTTTATTTTTATTTCCTTAAAAATCAATGTAAAAATGAGCAATAATAGAAAAGTATTAGTTTATAAATTTATTGAAGCTATCGGTAAATGGTCAATGATTGATATTTATGTTGTTGCTTTGTTGGCTTCAATAATACAAATGGATGAAGTTTTTAATATAAAAGGTGGTTTAGCTGCTACATCTTTTGCTTTAATGGTTATTTTAACAATGATTGCAGCACATAAATTTGATACAAGGATAATTTGGGATGACCGAAAATAAAAATCAAATAAAGGCTTATGAACCACTAAAAGAGGATAAAAAATCAGTATCTTTTATTTGGATAATACCTCTTGTAATTTTAGTAGTTTTAGGGTGGATTGCATATGAATCTTATATGCAAAGGGGAACAAATATAAGTATTGTTCTAAAAAGTGCAGAAGGACTTAAGGAAAATGTTACACCTTTAGAATATAAAGGGTTACAACTTGGAAAAGTTACTAAAATAACAATGCATGAAGATATGAAAAATGTAAAGGTAAATATACTTATAAATAATGAAGCTTCAAAATATGTAGCAGTTGATGGTTCAAGATTTTGGATTAAAAAACCAACCGTATCGTTGACAAAAGTTTCTGGATTGAATACTTTGATAAGTGGTTATAAAATCGAACTATCTCCTAAATTTAAAACTCAAAAAGAGTTTGATAATGCAAAAACAAAGACTTTATTTCAAGGTTTAGAATCTCAACCAGAAGATGAACTTGCTGATAATGGTTATTCTGTCTCTATTTTGGCAGATAGTAATGATGAAATAGTTGAAGTGGGTACTCCTATTTTTTATAATCAATTCCAAATTGGTGAAATTATTTCAAAAAATTTAAATAGTGACAAAGTTTTTTTAGAAGCTTATATCTATGATGAATATGTATATTTAATAAATAATAGTTCAAACTTTGTATTGAACAAAGCTTTAAAAGTTAGTTATGGTGCAGGAGGATTGAATTTAGAATTAGGTTCTATTTATTCAGCTATTGTTGGAGGAATAACCGTTACAACTCCTAAGAAAAATGATTATAAAAAACCAAAAGGTGATTATTATGAGCTTTATTCAGATAAAGATGAACTAAAAGATGTTATAGATATTGATATTAGGTTTAGTACAGCAGATGGAATAGGGGAAAATACACCAATAATTTATAGGGGTGTAAATATAGGAAAAATCACAGATATTCTTTTGAATAGTAGTTTTATAACAGCAAAAGCCTATATAGATAGCAAATATAAATATTTATTGACAAAAAATAGTGAGTTTTATGTAGCCAAAGTTGATATAGGTTTGGATGGAGTTAAGAATTTAGGAACAGTTGTAAAGGGAAATTATGTAACTTTAGATCATGTTGAAGGTGAATTTTCTACAAAATTTTATTCAAAAGATTATGATGAAACACAGAGTTTTAAAAAAGATTTAAAATTAACTTTATTTAGTGACAATTTAAATTCTATAAATAAAAAATCAAAGATTTATTATAAAAATATAGAAATTGGTAAGGTTGTAGATTATGGATTATCTAAGGATTTGAAAAAAGTTGAAATTAAAATATTAATAGACAAAAAATATGAAAAATTAGTAACAAATAACAGTATGTTTTATGATATGAGTTCTAAGCTTGTTGAAATAAAAAATATGAATTTAGATATTAATTATTCAGGTATAGATGCTTTACTAAATGGTGGTATAGGTTTAGTTAGTGATGTATATAAAGATAAATTAAATGATAAGAACTTTTTATTATATAGTTCTTATAAAGATGTTGAAGAGTTAAAAAGAATAAAGAATGAAGGGTTTATTTTAGAGAGTTATTTTGATAATGATTTTGTTTTAAAGAAAAATATGTCTATTGTATATAAAAATCAAGAGATAGGTTATGTAAAAGATATTAATTTTTCTGATAAAAAATCTAAAGTTAAATTGTTTATTTATAATAATTATAAAAAATTTATCAATGCACAAAGTAGATTTTACAAAGAAGGAATTATAAACTTTAAAGCAGGTCTTAATGGAATAATTTTTGAAGTAGATAATTTTACCTCTTTAATAGAAGGTTCAATTCATTTGGATAATAGTGCAACAAAATATCAAGATAGTTACAAAATTTATGGAAGCTTAGATTTAATGAATAGTGCATCAAATACAATAACTATTCTATTTGATGATGTGGAAGGGTTAAAAGAAGAGTTCTCTTATTTGACATATAAAGGTGCAAATATTGGAAAAGTATCTTCTATAAAATTAAACAAAGAACAAAAAGTAGAAGTAAAGGCTACAATTTTTGATAATTATAACTCTTTTGCCAAAGAGGGAACAATTTTCTATCTAAAAAAACCTATTATTACCCTTCAAGAGGTTTCTAATATTGGTTCAACAGTAATGCCCGTACAAATTGGTATTTTAAAAAGTGAGAAAGAAAAGTTTCAAAATACTTTTAAAGGTTATGATTCTATGCCTTCACTAGAAAAATCTCAACTTGGAACAGTTTTTAAAGTTGAAGATAGTACAGCTTCAAGTGTGAATGTAAATGCACCTATATACTATAAAAATGTGGAAATAGGAAAAATTAATAAAATTGATTTGAGTAGTGATGGCTCTAAGGTTATTATTGATTGTTTAATTTTTGATAGATATACTAAATTTATTAGAAAAAATTCTCAATTTTATGACATAAGTGGATTTGAGATGAAATTTTCTGTATTTTCTGGTTCAAAGGTCGAATCAAACACATTTACAAGTTTAATAAAAGGTGGTTTGGTAGTTGTAACACCTTATGAATATATGCAAATAGCAACTCCTAAAGAGAGATTTAAATTAATAAAAGAGCTAAGAGAAGATTGGAAAGAGATTAGTCCTAGTATAAAGTAGTATAAGTTATAATAAAAACAAAAAAAGGAAAATGATGACAAAAGGTGATATTTATACATTATTAAAAGAGAATTGTAAAAAAAATGATTATGTTTTGATTGATGAAGAGGTAATTTTAGCCTATAAAGATATAAATGATGAAACATTGGAATTAGAAGGATTTTCAGATGATGATGATACAAATTATTACTCTTTTATAATAGTTATTGAGAATGATGATGATTTATTTATTGATGAAGATGGTAAATTATATAGAACAGAGCCATTTTATCTTCTAAAAGAGAAAAAAGTTGTAGCACATAGAGTTGTTGAACATATGGAAGATGATGGAGAGTTTGATGATTTAGATTAATAAATTGTTTTTAATAAATTTTGTTATAATAAATATTATTAGTTTTAAAAAGGAAAATAATGAAGAAAAGTTTTATTTTTACTGTTGTATCTCTTCTTTTTGTTTTTACAGGTTGTGAAGAAAAACAAAATAAAATAAATAGGTATATACAAAACTGGACAGGTGTTAATGGTGTTTTAGAGGTTTATTCTGGAGGGAAATTAGTGAAAAGATTTATCAAAATAGATAAGCTTTCTACTGCAAATTCAACAGATGGAAATGAAGTTAGACCTTATAGATATGGTTATGGGATTTTAGATGAAAATTTAAATTTTCAAAAAGACCTTGATGAGAAAAAGGTTTATTTTGAATTTTCTGATTATTCAACAAGTTATATTTTCTTTGAAAATCCAAAACAATAAGAAGGAGTTATTATGAAGAATTTATTTTTAATTTGTGCT
>JBBITK010000132.1:0-4065 GCA_037440805.1 Arcobacter sp.
TTTTCATCTTTTATAATCTGCTTTATCATCAAAGATATATCAATACTATTTTCAAGTAATACATAAGCATAACTCTCTTTTATTTTTTCATCATAGTATTGCTCTATTAAAAGCCCTGTCTCTCCTTCATAACTTTGAGTATGCAAAATATTGGCAAATGAAGATATTGCATCAAAAAGCCTTCCTATTGAGCTTGTTTTTGGTGCATTTAGATTTTTTTGATGAAGCATAAAAAGATTTTTTATCTCTTGAGTTGTAAAAGCTTTGGTTGTTGGAATATCTAAAGCTATAATCTCTTCCAGTGAAAAATTATCAAACAATAGTGACAAAGCCACTCTTTTTGGCTCTTTTATAGCCATTTCTCCACCTAAAAGCTTAAAATACTCAATATGATATACTCTTTTATAACCACTTCTTGAAGCTAAAAAAACCTCTCCACCCCAAATATTTCCATCATCTCCAAAACCTGTTCCATCAAAAGCAAAGCCCAAAACCTCTTCATCCAAACCATATTCAGCCATTGTTGATAAAATATGACAATAGTGGTGTTGAAGTTGCAAAAACTGTATATTTGGATTTTGTGATTTTAACTCTAAAGCATATTTTGTAGATTCATATTTTGGGTGTTTATCGCATATTAAAATATCTGGTTTAAAGTCATAAAATCTTTCAAAAGTTTTTATTGTTTTTGAAAAATATTCCACAGATTGAATAGAATTTAAATCACCAATATAAGGAGATAAAATTAGATTATTTTTAAAACTTAATGCTATTGTTGATTTTTGATTTGCACCTAGAGACAAAACTCTTTTTTCTCTTTTTTCTTTCAATTTTACACCATATGGAGCAAAACCTCTACCATTTCGTAATACAAAAGTATTATTTTCTACATTTTGTATAATACTATCATCACATCCATTTATAATTTCTCTATCAAAATCCAAAACAAAATCAACAACTAAAGAGAGTTTTTCTAAAATCTCTTCCTTTGAAGTGATAATTGGTTCATCTTTTAAATTTGCACTTGTGGCAATAATTGGGTTATTTAAATATTTAAAGAGTATATGATGTAGTGGTGTATAAGCAATAAAGCATCCTAAGACCTCTATATTTGGTGCAACAAAAGATGAAAGATTGTAGTTTGGACTCTTTTTTACGAGGGTTATTGGTTTCTCTTTTGATTCCAAAATATCCCTATCTTTTTTTGTCAATATTGTATAACTCTCTATACTCTTTAAGTCTTTAAACAAAACAGCAAAAGGCTTTGTTTTTCGGTTTTTTCTATCTCTTAGTTTTTCTATAGTTTTGTCATTTTTTGCATCGCAAACAATATGAAAACCACCCATTCCTTTGATAGCTATAATTTCACCATTGTTGATTAAATCTGCACATTTTTCAATGGCTTCAATATCGGAAAATAAAAGTTGATTTTTATTATTATACAATCCTATTTTAGGTCCACAGTTAGGGCAACAAATTGGTTGTGCATGATACCTTCTATTTGATGGATTTTGATACTCTTCTTGACATATAGGACATAATTGAAAATCTTTCATTGAAGTATTACATCTATCATAAGGAACAGTTTTTATTATAGAGTATCTTGGACCACAATTAATACAATTTGTTAAACTATAATTGTATCTGAAGTTATTAATATCATCTATATCTTTTATGCAATCATCACATATTGCCATATCTGGAGATACTATTGTAGATTTATCATTATTGCTTTGACTCTCTAAAATTTCAAAGGTTTTAAACTCTTCTAAAAAAGTTATTTCTTCTTTCTCAAGTTCATCAATTTTTGCTAATTTGGGTGGATTTTTTTGAAGTTCTTCTATGAATAAATTACAATCTTGAACTGGTGCATAAAGTAAAATATTAACACCCCTATCGTCGTTATTGACCCAACCTTTTATATTATATTTATTTGCCAAATTATAAACATAAGGTCGAAAACCAACACCTTGAACTATTCCTCTAACTTTAATCAAAATTGTATTCATAAACTTCCTAAAATAGATATTTTTGATTATAAAAGATTGTTGCTTTATAGTTGGATTTGAAATGATAAGTTAGTTTTAAAAGTTTTGTTTAGTGTAGATTGGTATAGATTTTAGAAGTTTAAAGGAGAGTGGAGATTATATACCTCCACAAATATCCTCTTCTTTACACAAATAGTCCAATTTAACTTTTGCATTTTTATAGCCATTTTCATAAGATTTTCTCATCCAAAAATATGCTTCATAAGGGTTCTTTTTAACACCTAAACCATACATATAGTATAAACCAACATTAAATTCTGCTGGTGCAAATCTCTGTTTTGCAGATTTTAAATACCATTGAAAAGCAGATTTTATATCTCTATTTTTTCCTGTTCCAACAATATATCCCATATAATTTTGAGCCTCAGCATCGCCTTTTTTAGCTTTAAGCTCTAATTTCTGATATTTTGTCAATTTAGGTTCTGGTTTTTTGGCATTGTCCATAAAAACATCTTCACCTATTGTATTTAACTTATCTTCTATGTTTTCAGAAAATAATAAAGTAGATGCTAATAACAATAAAAACAACTGTTTCATACTTATTTCTCCTCGTTTTTTACCTTGTTTTTTATGTGGAATATTAATATGTTTTTGCTGAAAGTGTTAAAGGAAAGTCATATTATCAAGGAAATAATACAAAATGATTTTTATTTTAATCTCTCCAAAATCTCTAAACTTTCCATTTCAAATTTGGAAAATGCAAACCATTTTTTTTGCCTTTTAGATTTATGCAAGAATTATATAAATTTTTTGATTTGGACTTAAAATATTGCAATTTGTTATTTTGTTGGTGGAGTAATAACTTATTTAAATAGTTGAGAATGAGTTCCTATTCTAAGAAGTTGTAATGTATTATTATTTATCATATAAATAACAAGTAAATCACCACTTATATGAAACTCTTTAGTATCTTTCCATTCTCCACTTAAAAAATGGTCTTTTGATTCACTTGGTAATTCTTCATTATTTAAAAGTAGTGAAATATACAAAAATAGCTTTGCACTATTTGTTGGATTTAGTTGAGCTTTATTTAAATCTTTTGTAAAGATTTTATGAACTGATAAATCAAGCACCTAAATCCTTTTTTAAATCTTCTAAACTAACTTTTGCCATATTTTTATTTGCTCTTGCATCTTTAATAGCTTCAAGTGTTTCATCATTTGGGATTTTAATCTCAAATGGAATACCTCTTTGTAAAACTGATTGTGTTAAAAATATATTAAAAGCTTCACTTAATCCTAAACCATATTGTTTAAATATCTCTTGAGCTTTTTCTTTTGTAGTTGCATCAAGATAAACATTTGTTCTTATTTTATTAGATGGTACAGTCATTTTTAATCCTCGTATTTATTAAAATAATTGTAACACACATTGTGTGTTTATGTCAATATTTTAGAATTAAGATATTTAATAGTCAATAGAATTTATTAAACTGATTTCAAAAATAGATAACAAAATATAATATTTTTCACTCATACAGATATTTTGTTTATACTCTTCAAAGTTTGTATAGTGTTGCAGTCTAATATCTGTTATGAACTTTGATTTTATAGTTTCTTTCATTTATTGACTTTTCCTTATATTTTATATACAACTCAACCACGACATCCAGTAAGTCTTTAACCTTTTGAGTTAAAGCTTGGATTTTTTTATGCTCACTTGGAAGTAATTTGTCTTCGATTCCTCTAAATAAATATCCACATTTTTTTGTTTTTGTTATCCTATCATCTTTTAAAAGACTTCTTTAAAAATATTGCAATTTGTTATTTATTGATAGGTTTTGTTTTTTCTTTGCCACTTTTTTTAAAAAAAGTAGCAAGAAGAAGACAAAAAAGATAATTGGATGTTGTTTTAAATTTTCTTTTATAAATAAAATGGTTTTCTATGCTGATGTGCAACAGATAAAACCAAAATTGTATTATCTGAAATTGCATAAAATATACTATATGGAAATCTATGCAATAAACACCTTTTAATATTATTTGTTATGTTCGGATACAAAGTAGGAAATTGTTTT
>JBBITK010000133.1:0-4026 GCA_037440805.1 Arcobacter sp.
TCGTGAATATTTGAATATATTGTTGCATGTATATGTGATTCAATACTTGCCATTTTCCATCTATAATCTTGTTTATTCAAATTTAGCGTACAAAAAGAGTGTTCGTCCATCTCATCAAAAATGGCATCAGCTGTATTTATTAAAAAGTTGTCTTGGTCAAGTTTTGCAGAAATTGCACCATGATAAATACCAAAGAAATTTTTTCTAAACATTGTTAGAGATAAATCAGTGAGAAGCTTAACGGTAGTTTTGTCAACCATTTTAAAATGCCTTAAATCTATTTTAGGCTATTATATATTAATTTAATTAAGGATAGTTTTAATGGAAATTCCACATATTCCCGTTTTGTATAAAGAAGTTTTAGAAACTTTTATAGATATAAATGATGGCTATATAATAGATTGCACAACAGGTTTTGCGGGGCATAGTAGTGGATTATTAGAACAAAATAATAATGTTAAACTTATATGTAATGACCAAGATGATGAGGCTTTAGAGTTTAGTCAAAGAAGATTAAAACCATTTGAAAGTAGGGTTACCTTTAATAAAGGTAATTTTGAACATGTGATTGATAAGTTTAAAGATTTTGATATTAGAGGTCTTTTAGCAGATATTGGAGTTTCATCTTTGCAACTTGATAAACTTGACAGGGGTTTTGGTTTTGAGAGTGAAACTTTGGATATGAGAATGAATCAAAATCAAAGTTTAGATGCTTCAACTGTTGTAAATACTTATTCCCAAGAAGATTTAGAGAGAATTTTTAAAGAGTATGGTGAAGTTAAGGAATATAAAAAAGTTGCTTCTTTAATTGTAAATAATCGTCCTTTTAATAGTTCAAAAGAGTTATCGAATTTTTTGTTAAAGAAAATGTCAAAGGGTAAGCTTCATCCAGCAACTTTGCCTTTCCAAGGAATAAGAATAGAAGTAAATGATGAGTTGGGTGTTTTGGAAAGACTTTTTGATTCTTTGGAAAAAGCAAAATTAAAAAATTGTGTGGTGGCTATTATCTCTTTTCATTCTCTAGAAGATAGGATTGTAAAAAATTATTTTAAAAAATGGAGTAAATCTTGTATTTGTCCAGATAATGTTTTTAGATGTGAGTGTGGAAATAATCACGCTTTAGGAAAAATTATTACAAAAAAGCCTATAATTCCAACGAATGAAGAGATAAAACAAAACGTTAGAAGTAGAAGTTCTAAATTAAGGATTTTTAAATTTGTATAGTTTAACAGCAAAAAAAGCTTTGGTTATTATTTTTAGTATTATGGTTATTACTTTTGCATTGTATTTGCCTAAAGTCTATTTGGTAAATAATATTTATTACACAAGTAAAGATATTAATAATTTATATGCCCATTATATATCTCTACAAGAAGAGAATAAATTTTTGGCACAACAGTTGGAAGATATGAAGTTTAAGAATCAAATTATTGATTCTTTATTAGTTAATCCTATGGCTGATAAAAAATGAGCTGGTTTATAGAGTTTTCTTTAAAAAAACCTATTTTAAATCATCTTCTTCTTTTTTTCATCTTCTTACTCGCTTTTTTCTCTTACACAAAGATTTCTAAAGAGATTTTTCCTCCCTCAAATTTGGATTCAATAATTATAGAAGGTCATTATACAGGTGCTAGTTCAGAACTTTTGGATAAAATAGCTGTAGTTGATTTGGAAGATGAATTAAGTGGTTTAAATAGTGCTGGAAAAATATATTCAACCCTTAAAAATGGAAGTTTTTTTGTAACTATTGATTTGAAAGATGGATATAAAGCTAAAGAAGAGATAGATAATGTAAAAGACATTATCACTAAAATAAAAACAAATTTACCCTCAGATATGGATGAGCCTACGGTTAAAGTTATGGAACATCCAATTCCTTTGATAAATATTTCAGTTTCTTCAAAAGATAAAGAGGTTTCAAAAGAGTATCTTATTCAAATAGCAAAAGAGGTAAAATCTAAAGTTATGCAACTAAAAGATTTATCTCAAGTTACTATTTTTGGTAAAAGCGATAAAGAACTTTTGGTAACTTTTGATGATGAAAAAATTTCTGCTTACGGTTTAGATAAAAATAGTGTTATAAATGCAGTTTCGGCTTTGAGTACAATTTTTCCAGTTGGTATGATAAAGGAGAATTCTACTCACTATTATCTCTCAACATATAATGGTTTAAAAGATATTGAGAAAATCAGAAATACTATAATAAAAATAAATGGCGTAAAACTATATTTAAAAGATATAGCAGAAGTTCAATTTGTATTAGGGGATGTTTCTAATATCTCACATTTTAATGGAAATACTAATGTTGCAATAGGTATAAATAAAGGTGAGAGTGGAGATGCCATTGAACTTGTTAAAGATATAAAAAATATCACAGAGAACTTTAATAAAAAATATGAAAATTTATCATTTGATACTTATATTGATACTTCAGTTTGGATAAAGAATAGGCTAAATACGGTTGTTTCAAATATTTTATTTGGTCTTATTTTACTCTCCATAGCTCTTTTGGTTTTCATAAATGCTAGAGTTTCTATTGTTATAGCTTTGGGAATACCAACTTCTTTTATGATAGGTTTAATATTTGCCGATTATATGGGTTATAGTTTGAATATGCTATCTTTACTTGGTGCTTTGATTGCTTTAGGAATGCTAGTTGATGAAGCTATTGTTGTCGCTGAAAATATATATAGACATCTTGAAATGGGGAAAGACCCTTATACAGCTGCAAAAGATGGTGCATTAGAAATGTATCCTGCTGTTTTAACTGCCACAGCAACTACTATTTTTGCATTTTTACCAATACTTCTTATGACAGGAGAGATTGGTAAATTTATGCAAATTTTACCAATAATGATAACAATACTGCTTTTGAGTTCACTGTTTGAAGCGTTTTTCTTTTTACCACTACATGCAAAAGAGATTTTAAAAGTTAAGAGTTCTCAAAAAGCTAGTAAAATTTGGGAATATGCATATGATTTATATGGAAGAATTTTGGGCTTCTTACTTAAAGGTAAATATGTAACTTTGCTTTTATTGGTATTGGGAATATCTATAGGAACTTATTTTATGCTTGTTAATTCTAAGTTTAAATTTATGCCAACATTTGATTCTATGCAAATCTATGTTTCAGGTTCTTTGGGAGTAGGTAAGAAAATAGAACAAACAGAAATATCAGTAAAAGAGCTGGAAAATAAGCTTTTAAAAAGTGTAGATTTTAAAAATGTAGTAAGTTCAGTCTCTTCTGTTGTGGGAATGAAACTTGATGGTAAAAATCAACCAGAGTATGAAGAGTTTTATTTCCAAATTTTTGTAAATCTACATGAAATGGCTCCAAGTAATTTTTTTGATAAATATATAAATCCATATTTATCTCCAAAATATGATGATTCAAATATGATAAGATTTCCAAGTTCTACACAGATAGAAGAAGAGATTAAGAAAATATTATCAAAAGAGTTAAAATCTCAAAATTTCAAAGAACTCAAAGTATTTACTCCTCAAGCTGGTATTATAAAAAATGATATAGAAATAGCTGTATCAGGAGATAAAACAAAAATTAGCAAAGCTGTTGAAAAATTGCAACAGAGTTTGTCAAAAGTGAATGGTGTTTTAAATATATCTAATGATATGTTATTTGGTAATTATGAATTGAAATTTAGAGTAAATGGATATGCTGATAGTTTGGGAATAAATGAGCAGATGATTTTAAATCAATTAAGACCATTTTATTTAAAGGGTTCATATTCTAAGATGTTTGATGAAAATGGTATAGTTGATATGGTTTTTGAGAGTAAGCAAAAAGATGTTTTAGAGAATTTAAAAAACTTTGAAATAGTTACTTCAAATAATCAAAGGGTTTTATTAAGAGAGGTTGTTGATTTTATAAAAATACCTGCGTATTCTCAAATTTTTAAAGAAGATAATAAAAGAATAGTTAGTGTAACAGCCTCTTTGAAGAATATAACATCAGCTGAAGTTTATGAAAAATTGAAAAAAGATTTAGAAGAGATACGAAGTAGTGGT
>JBBITK010000134.1:0-3877 GCA_037440805.1 Arcobacter sp.
ACGGGAATTATAATAGATTCTTACCACTTTGTCAAGACTTTTTTCAAGAAATTTTAAAATTTATTCAAAATTCCCTTCCAATCCCCCTTTTATTGAGCTTTCTTGTCCTAAATATATCTTATTAATTCTCTATTTACCTTTCATATATATAATATTTTTAATTTGTAAGCCTTATTTTTGTAGACTTGCAAAGTTTAAATACTAAAAATTAAAAAGGAATAAACATGTATAATAGAGATTACTTGTCTAATCAATCTTCTCAATATACTCAAGAATCTTCACAAGTACAATTAATGAGCTTTTTAAAAGCTACTTATCAACTTTTTGCAGGTTCTTTATTAGCTGCAACAGCTGGGGCATATATAGGATTAGAAATTGTGGGTTACCTTATGGGTGTAACAAAATGGATATTATTTGCTATTGAATTAGGAATGATATTTTTTATAATACCTAGAACAAAACACATTCCAGGAGTAAATTTAGCTGTTTTATTTGCATTTACATTTATTACAGGATTAACAATAGCTCCTTTATTAGCTTCAATTATAGCAATGCCTAGTGGAGCATCTATTGTTGGACAAGCATTTTTAATGACAGCAGTTGCATTTGGTGGAATTTCTATGTTTGCTATGACTACAAAAAGAGATTTCTCTTCTATGGGTAAAATGTTGTTTATTGCAATAATTATATTAATTGTTGCAGGTATTTCTAACATTTTCATTCAATCAACTATGTTCCAATTAGCTATTGCATCTATTGGTGCGTTACTGTTTTCTGCATTCATATTATATGACACGCAAAATATAATTAGAGGTGCTTATGATTCTCCTATCGAAGCTGCTTTAGCTTTATATTTAGATTTCCTTAATTTGTTTACTTCTTTATTACAAATTTTAGGAATTATGAATAGTAACAACAACGACTAAAAATTATGGTTCACCTTTTGGTGAATCATATACTAAATGAAAAACATGAACTCAAATTTAAGACTAATCGATGCAAATCTAAATAGATTAAGGGAAGGTATCCGTGTGGTAGAGGATATTTTTAGATATATCTATAATGATAAAACAAATGCTTTAAAACTTAAAAATCTTCGACATTTATCAAGACTTTCAAATTATACTGAACTTTTAGAATCAAGGGATGTAAATAATGATGTTTTAAGAAGCTCAATAAAAAGTGAACAAAATAGAGATGATTTATACTCTATATTGATAGCAAACTTTAAAAGAGCCCAAGAGAGTGCAAGGGTACTTGAAGAGTTTACAAAGTTAATATCTATAAAAGATAGTGAAAATTTCAAATATATAAGATATGAACTCTATAATTTGGAAACGGTTTTAACAAAAATTACTTCAAATTCTAGATAATTTAAATTATATTCTTTATACAATTTTTTTGCATCAGAAAAATCCAAAGTAGCATCTCCACCACTAACTCCTGATTTTTTTATATAGTCAAATAAATCTTTTTTGTTATCAAATTCTAATTTATATAAAATAGTTTCAAATTCACAAATAAAATATTTTGAAAATGCCTCTTTTATAGAAACTTCATCTAATATTGGAGATTTTGTATTTGTGATATTTTGAATTGTTTTAAAAGTATTTGATGTGAATAAAATTGCATTTATCTCTTTTGTAATTTTTGACAAGTTAAAAACTATTTTTGATAAATCTTTTGACCATTGCAAAGCAGAAGAAGAAAGAACTATGTCATAAGTATCGTTTTTTATCTCTTCAAAAAATTCATCACTGTCAAAATCAAAACATTTTACTACTAAATTATTCGCTTTAGGATGTAATTCACACATTGAAGCAGAAAAATCTATAGCTTTATAAAAATCTATTTCCCAATCTATATAATTAAAAACTTGACCTGAACCACAACCAAGTTCTAATATTTTTTTGGGTTTTGATTTTAGTTCTCTAATCAAAGATTTAGCAACAATTTGCTGAATTATATTATGGCTTTGATACTCTTTTGCATATTTAGAAAATTGGTTTTTTACTGACAATATAACTCTTTGTATTTAGTGTTAAATATTCATTTTAACTTTTTATAAATAAGTATTAGATAAAATATTTACCATTTTTAAAAAAGGAAATAGATAATGACATCTACACTTTTAATCGTTCAGTTTGTCTTGGCTATTTTGCTAACAATTATCGTTTTATTACAAAAAAGTTCAAGTATAGGACTTGGAGCTTATAGCGGAAGTAATGAATCTTTATTTGGGGCAAAAGGACCTGCAAACTTTTTAAGTAAAGCTACTATGGCTTTAGGATTACTTTTTGTAATCAACACTGTTGCTCTTGGATATTTATACAATGAAAAGAGAAATGAGAGTGCCGTAGATAAGGTAAAAACAGAAAATATTGTTCCTTCTACTCCAGCACCAACACAATCGACAGCTCCAGTAGCCCCAGTTGCACCTGCACCTGTAAAAAAATAAATCTAAAAGTAAAGGAGTAAAAATGTTAGCAGAAGTATATACACAAACAAAAGAACATATGGAAAAGTCTATTGAGTCTTTAAGAAAAGATTACAAATCTTTAAGAACAGGAAAAGTAAGTACTAATATATTAGACGGTATAAAAGTTGATTATTATGGAACACCAACAGATTTAAGTCAAGTTGGTTCTGTATTAGCTCCAGATGCAACAACTATTACAATTAGTCCATGGGAAAAAAACCTATTAGGACCTATCGAAAAGGCAATTCAAACTGCTAATATTGGTGTAAATCCAAATAATGATGGAAATATTATCAAACTATTTTTCCCTCCAATGACTGTTGAACAAAGACAACAAACAGCAAAACAAGCTAAAACTATGACTGATAATGCAAAAGTTGCTATTAGAAATATTAGACAAAACTCAAATACAAAAGTAAAAAATTTGTTAAAAGACAAATTAATTACTGAAGATGATAGCAAAAAAGCTCAAGACGAAATTCAAAAAATCACTGATTCTTATGTTTTAAAGGCTGATGATACATTCAAAGCTAAAGAAGCTGAAATCTTAAAAGTATAATTATGAACGTAGAACAAATATATAAAGACGCTTCTGCACTACTAGAGGGACATTTTAAATTAAGTAGTGGAAATCATTCAAAATTTTATTTACAATCTGCAAAAGTTTTAGAAGACCCAAAAACTGCAAAACTTTTAGCTGATGAATTAGCAAAACAAATAAAAGAATCTGGAATAAAAGTAGATGCTGTTTGTTCACCTGCACTTGGTGGATTAATTGCTGGATTTGCACTTGCAACTGCACTTGATGTGAGATTTATTTTTGCAGAAAGAGTTGATGGTGAGATGACAATTAGAAGAGGATTTGAAGTAAAAAAAGGTGAAAACTATATTGTTTGTGAAGATATTATCACAACTGGTGGAAGTGCCTTAGAAGCTGCTAGAGAAGTTGAAAATGCTGGTGGAAATGTAGTAGCTTATGCAGCACTTGCAAATAGAGGATTCTGTTCAAGAGTTGGAAGTAGTATTCAAACAAAATCAAATTGTAAATTACCACTTAATAAACCACTTTTTGCTTTGGAAGATTTTACATTTGAGATGTATGCACCTGAAGATTGTCCTATGTGCAAAGAAGGAAGCGTTGCTTACAAACCTGGTAGTAGAGGAAATTAATGGCAAAATGGAGAGATGTAAAGCAAAATAGAATAAAAGAAGAGATTTCTAAAAATTCAAATGCTTTTGCTAA
The DNA here is from genome assembly GCA_037440805.1 of Arcobacter sp. Classification (GTDB taxonomy): domain Bacteria; phylum Campylobacterota; class Campylobacteria; order Campylobacterales; family Arcobacteraceae; genus Aliarcobacter. The sequence goes on from JBBITK010000134.1 coordinate 3,723, forward strand.
AACAACTAAAATAGATGGTGTTTTAGCCTCTCTTCCTTCAAGATTAAAAGCTTTTTTAACGGATACTTTTCTTATCACAACTCCTATTTTTTATATTGTTATATATTTAGTTATGGGGAGTGGTGATGAATTTGCTCAAAACAGAACTTTAGGTT
>JBBITK010000135.1:0-3876 GCA_037440805.1 Arcobacter sp.
ATTTTTAACTTGATTTAAATCAATACCACTATTTATAATTTTGTTGTTATCCAACTCTATTTCATACATAACATAATCATTATCAGCTAAAACATCAATATCTACCAAAGTTGATTGTTTTTTAAGTATTTGAGCAATTTTCAAAGAGAAATCTCTTCTACTTTTAAAACTATCTCCTCCATAAATCTCTGCAACGATAGAAGCTAAAACAGGAGGACCAGCTGGAAGTTCTACAAATTTGATATTAGCTTCATATAAAGAACAATCTTTTTGAATAATAGGTCTTAAATTACTAACCAAGTTATAACTTGTAATATCTCTATTTTCTGCTCTTTTGATATTTATCATCATTTCAGCTTGAGATTCCTTGTCTTTTAATGCACTTTGTTTAACAAGTCCAGCAAAATCCAAAGGTTGCCCCTCTTTAAAAAATACAGAAACATTTGTAATATTTTCATTTTGTTGTAATAGATTTGAAATACAAGATGTTACCTCTTTTGTCTGTTTTACATTTGCACCATCTTTCAAATCAACATAAATTGAAAATGTATCTGAATCTTTATTTGGTAGCATTTTTGCTTTTACAATTTGTGTTGGAAAAGTTGCAATACTAATAATGAAAAGTATAAGGGTGATTAAATAGACTAAAAATGATTTTTTATTGCTATTAAGAATATCTAAAATAAATTTTTCTAATTTCATCACAAATTCCTATAAAAATTTTTTTACAAAATATGGAGTAAAAGCATAGGCAATAAAAAGTGATACTACCAACGAAATAGGTACAAAAACAGGAAGAGGGTGCATAAATTGTCCCATCATTCCACCAACAAAAAACATAGGTATAAATGTCATTATAATCGCAATAGTTGCAATATTTGTTGCATTTCCTATTTCGTTTGTAGCGTTTATTGAGATATTTAAAATAGTCTCATTTGGATACTCTTTTCTGTGTCTATGAATATTCTCAATAACAATAATTGCAGCATCCACAAGCATTCCAAGTGATACAATAAGTGCAAAAAGTGTTATTCTATTGATTGTTTCATCCAGTAATAATCCAATAAATAAAGTAATTGATAAAATCATAGGAATCATTAATGAAACTATCATAGCTTCTTTAAATCCCAATGAAAAAATTAATAAAATGGCAATTACTATTATTGAGATAAATAACTCTTCAACCAATGAATTTACAGCATTATTTGCTGTATATCCATCATCTCTTGTTATTGTAAATTTAATATTTTTTGCCAATAATTCATCTTTTATAGAGTTCATATATGTAAAAATTTCTTCATTAATAGTTACAGAATTTGTCCCTTTTAATTTTGAAGCAGTTAGGGTAACTTGAGGAGAACTTACAAATTTATCTCCATCTTTTTCATATATTAAAGCCTCTTTTTTATTTTGGATGTCATATGATTTTTCAACTTTTGCAACATCTTTTAGATATATTGGTGTTTGATAGTTGTGGAAAATAATTAGGTTTTCCAAATCTTTTGTGGTTTCAATAGCCTCTTTTATTCCAAAAACTACAATTTCGTTGTTTTTTGAATTTGTGGAAATTTCTGGAGTTTTATATGACAAAGCTTGAACTTGTTGCATTATTTGACCAATAGATAGATTGTATGAAGCCAATTTATTTACATCAACTAAAATATTAAATTGCTCTTTTTTTTCACCTTTTAAATCCACTAAAGCAACATTTTTGATTTTGTTAATTTCCCTTGAGATTTTATCAACTTCATTAAATAAATCAGTTTGAGATATGAGTTCTTTTCCCTCTTTTTTGTTTGGGTAAAATGCCACAGTTGCTATTGGAATATCCGTATCAATATCCATAGTTTTAATTATTGGTTGCATTGCTCCAATAGGCATTAAATCCATATTTCTCATAACTTGGTCATAAAGTTTTAGATTTGATTTCTCTTTATCTTCTCCAATATAATATTGAACTTGAACAATACCCACAGACTCTTTTGCGAAAGAGTAGATATTTTCAACACCTTTTATCTCTTTGATTTTTTTCTCTAAAGGTTCAATAACAACCTTTTGAATTTGGCTAGGCTTTGCCCCTGGAAGAGCAACTATTACAACTCCTCCACTAACTTTGATTTGAGGATTCTCTTCTCTTGGCATAAGAACCAAAGATAAATATCCCAAAATCAAAATAAAAATACCAAAAATCATAGTCAATGGATGATTTATAAAAAATAGTGATAGTTTTCCCGCAATATTTAAATCTTTATTCATTTAAAATCCTATTATTTCTTTATATAAATTTTTGAATACATACCAGGATAAACAACATTTTCATTTTTATCAAATGAAATTTTTAAAACAAAAGAGTGGCTTGAACTATTTACATTTGGGATAATTGAGTCAATTTTTCCTGTTGTTGAGATATTTTGAGAAGGGATTTCTACTTTTACCTCTTGATTGATTTTGATATTATTTAAATCAGATTCTGCAACTTCTGTTTTGATTTTTAGATTTGATAAATCAGATAAAATAAGTGCAGGCATACCAGGTATTGCCATTTCTCCAGCTTTAATTGTTTTTTGAATAATAATTCCATTATTTGGAGCTTTGATTTTTAGATAATCATATTGAGCATTTACTTCATTTAATTTTGCTTTTGTAATTGAAAGCATATTTTTTGTGTTCAAAAGATTTAATTCAAGTTGTTCAACTTCATATTTAGAAACCAAATCTTGAGAATACAATCTTTTATATCTTTCATAATTTGTTTTAATATTGTTTAATTGGTTATTTAATATTTCAATATTTGCTAAAACCTCTTGTTTATTTGAATCAATACTTGATGAATCAATCTCATAAAGCAACTCACCTTTTTTTACCATACTTCCTTCAGATACATAAACATTTTTTACAAATCCCATATTTCTGCTTGAGATTAATTTTTCATTATCAGAAATTACTGTTCCTGTTAGTTCTATATCATTTGCAAAAAGAGTCATAGAAGATAGTGTAAGAGTTGTTAATAATAGTTTTTTTAACATAATAATCCTTTTATTTTTGTTCATAGAAATTTTTCCCTAAAACTTGATATAGTTTTGCGTGGGCTAGTGTTTTTTCATATTGTGCCAAAATCAAATCAGCTTCATTTTTTCTAAGATTTGCCTCTTGTTCCAAAAGATTTGTCATAGAGATTAGTTGATTTTTATACATAAGTTTTGATTGTTCTAAAATATCTTGTGCTAACTCTTTTGCTAAACTTTTCTCTTTTAAAACTTTTTCTTTAGCTTTTAATTCTAAAGTCGCTTTTTCAAACTCTAGTTTAATTCCATCATTTAGTTTTTCAAAATCAGTTATTGCTTTTGATAATTCAATTTTACTTTTCTCTTTTTGATAAGCTCTTGTGTTGTCAAAAAGTGTATAGCTAAGTCCAATCATTGCCAAATAGTAATCATTGTCTTTTGAAAGGTTCAATGTTTCATCATTAAAACCATATTCTGCGTGGGAATAGATGGTTGGGTAGTAGTCAGCTTTTGAGATTTCAACATTTTTTTTCAAAGCTTGAATTTGGATATTTTGCATTTGCACTTCATCTCTATTTTTTAAAGCCTCTTCTATTGATGAACTATCTGTATTTGTTTGGAAATATAGATTTTCCACATCACTAATTTCACTATTTGAAGTTAAAAATTTGAGATAAGCAATGGCTAAATCAAATTGATTTTGAGCCTCTATCATTTTGGAATTAATATTTAATTCATAAACCATCGCTTGTTTTACATCAATTTTTGTAATAAGTCCCTCTTTATGGAAACTTTGAGAAGCTTTTACAATGGCTAAAATACTCTCTTTAGCTGTTAAAAAAGCTAAAGAGAGTATTTTAGCCATTGTAAA
>JBBITK010000136.1:0-3760 GCA_037440805.1 Arcobacter sp.
TGATAACTTATATCTTACTAATATTAAAATAGCTAAATTCTTTTGCTCAAAAGATGAAAGCTTTAATGAATTATTAATAATTGTTAAATTCATACTCTTTGGAAAACCAAATGAATTGATTGATGAGGTCATTAAATTCCTTTTTTTATTTATTTTTTAATTATCAATAAAAGAGGGAATCCTCTTTTATTTCGCCACCGCTTCTTTTAAAGATTTTCCTACTTTGAATCTTGCAACAGTTGTTTCTGGTAAATCAACAGTTTTATCAGTTCCTGGAACTTTAGCAGTTCTTGCAGCTCTATTTGAAGTAGTAAAAGTACCAAAACCAATAAAGCTTACAGATTCTTTTTTTACTAATGCTTCAGTAATAGTGTCTAATACAGCATCAACAGCACTTTTTGCATCTTTTTTTGATAAACCTGATGTTGCAGCAACTGCATCAATAAATTCTACTTTATTCATTAAAAATCCTTCATAATAATTTTGAGTTTCCTCAATCGAGCCTATTAAAAATAAACTCTAAAAAAAAACTTTAGTACTTTTTTTATTTTAACACTTATAAGAAAAGTACTTCAAATATATTACAAATTGAAATAAATACATTAGATATCATCTATTAAATTTCTTCTTTTAAGTTCTTTTACCGCACAATCTTTAAAATATCCATTTGTATTCTCATTATACCAATTTAATGTTTCTTCGTATATTTCACTCCATTTTTTTCCTTGAAAACTCCCTTTTTGTACAAGTTCTTCTCCATCCCAATAATCAGGATCAAATTTATAATCAATAGCTTCTAAACTCTTCCCATCAATACATTTATATTCAAATAAGAACTCTTTATTTTCAATATATTTCAAATAATATCTCATTTTCTTTTCTAAATGATTAACATAATCTTTATCAGTAAACCCACTTACCTCAGTTATAATCATCTTATTATTTGAAAACTCTAAAAAATCTGGATGAAATTTTATCTCAGGTATATATTCACACCTAGTGTTTATAATCTTAGGTTCAATCTTATACACCTCATCGTTACTTATTGGTTTAATGAATACTATTTTTTCTTCTATAAGTTTTTTTGCGTAGTTTCTCTCAAAATTACTTTCAACAAAAACAATATTTTTTTCATTTAAAAATATAGGCATTAAATAAAATCTAATTATTATATCATCATGATAAACTGCTGTATAAAAGAATGGTGGTTCTATTAGATTATTCCAAATTTGAACTAATTTTTTTGATAATCTAAGTCTTCTATGTGATATCTTTGCATTTTTATTTTGTGTTACCCATTTTTTATTTGTATAATCGTACTTAATCTCATCAATATTTATACTTTTGATATCTTCATCTTTTGCATTTTCAGATATTAAAGTCAATAAATCATTATTCAAAATTCCATATTCAAACTTATACTCTTTATTATTCTTAAAAAACGTATAGACATCTTCATTACCTTTTAATTTTAGATTCTTAAGTCCATTTGAATATGAAAAACAGAATTGATTAAATGTTATGTTATAAATCTTATTATATCTTTCATAATCATGCCTAAATGCATCTAGTGCACCTATAGCTATTGCTTCCCTACAAAAATCATAATATGTTAGTCTTTGACACTTTTCTTCACCAGATTCTTTACCTTTTAATTTACTATGAGATATAACTTCTTTAAAAATATTAGATTTATATTCCCCCGTCTCATCATCTATAAACTCTTCTCTTTTTGAATAAAAAGGACAATTCTCTTTATGCTCTTCAGATTTTGGATAAACTGCAACAACACCATTTTCTTTAACATATAAATAAAGCTCTTTTTTCTGATCACACATACATCGTATTGAATTTTTAACTTTATAATGTGTTAATAACTTTTTTTTATTCTCTTCTTTTTTTAAATCACTTCGAAACTTAAAATATAAGCTCTCTTGTTTTTCATCTTTTATAAGTAAAATTCTATGTTGTTGCATTTAATATTCTCCAATTATAATCTGTCTATCTTGCCTTGTGCTAGAAGTTTATATAAATTTTTATCTGGACATATGTTAATTGCTCTTTGATAATGAATTCTTGCTGCAGCTATATCTTTTTCATTATTCATTAAACCTTTTTCTAAAAGTTCACCTGCAGTATATTCACTTAAACAGCTTTTATTTGTTTTAACACCCTCTTTCCATGTTTTATTAATTATAGCTTTATAACCATTGAAATCCAAGCCTGTTTCATCTTTTAATTGTTTTAATAAATAGTCATTTGGAGTATTTGATTTATAATCAATTCGTTTAATCAAAAAACTAATCAACTTTTCTGAGGCAAGAGGGTTTCCACTATTACTTGAAATTCTAAGAAACTCAATTGCTTTTTTATAATCTGGTTTTTTAATTTCTATATTTTTAGTACCAAATTGTGTTTTTTCTACATCTTCTAATTTACATTTGTCATAAGGACAATTAGATATCTCCTTTATTAATACATCTGCTCCTTTTTCTCCTTCTATATATAAAACACCTTCTATATAATTCTTATCATTTGCCCATATAACTAGATCATTCTTTTCTTCTGTTTTAGCATAAATATTTTCTCCTGTAAAACTAACAACAAATAATACAATTATTGATAAATTTTTAAAATTAATCATATTTGATAACACTCCTTGTTTCTTTTTATTTTCTATATAAATTACTGTACAAATATGAACTAATAGTGTATATATAAATGTCCAATATGCATAATAATGTATTTTTTTTAATAATGAAAACATATCTTCAGTAACTTCAATATATAACCTTAACCACATCCAAATTCCACTTAATGCAAATGTTAATGAACTAGTAAAAAAAAATGTTTTAAGTAATAGATATCGCTTGTTCTTTCTCTTAAAATTGATCCCTATCCAAATTAGTAAAAATGTTGTAAATGCAAGTCCAAAATATAAATGAATATCCCAAGTATCTCTTCTTGCAATTCTACTAATAAAGAATTGATCAGCAGGTGCAATTGAAATCTCTAACATCGGCAATGATTTTTTAAATGAATCCATTAAAGCTTCTTTACTAAAAAAGTATTCTGCAGCCAATGCAGTAGTACATAATCCTAGAAATGCTAGTAAAATTAACCAATGTAAAATTTTTTCATTTTTAGATATCATCATTTTTCCTTAGTTCTTTAGTGCAACTACACTAAATAAATTAGGATACATTGCGGGATATGGAAATTTAATATTGTATAGTTTATCTTTATAACTTATAAGCATATGTGTTAAATATTCATTGTTTTCTATCTGATTGTTTACATCTAAATTTAAGATATTATTTACTTCTGTAAAAGGATGAGGATTAATTAAATTTGCTTTTAATTCATTAGATTTAATATATTTTGGCTCTGTTTCAATTATTTCATTAAATGTATATTTCAATTCATTTTTTGAATTGAATAACATTATTTGAACATCCCCTACTTTTGAAAAAACTATTCCTGTTTGTACTACTGTATTTTCGTGTAAATTATAATAATTATATGTATTGCCCTTTTCATCTGTTCTATTAAATCTTGGAATATCATCTTCATTAAACCAAAGAGGATATCCAGGAACAGAATTATATTCAGGCATAAGTGCTTTTAAGAAAATCTTATCATTAAAATGTACTTTTTCATTTTTATAATGTGTTCTAAATCTTTTATCAATTGGATATTCTGCATCTTCTCTTTCATTTGCAAGACAAACTACATAAAGCTCGTTTTCAATAAATTTAAA
>JBBITK010000137.1:0-3711 GCA_037440805.1 Arcobacter sp.
GAATCTTCTTTATCTAAAAGTTTTTTTATTTGATTTACATAAACCCTAATTGAGCCATCACTATACTCTTCACTAACACTCCAAAGCCTTGAAATTATCATCTCTTTTGTAACAATCTCTCCCCTATTTTCCACAAATAATTCCAAAAGTTCCAAAACTTTGACAGGTAAATTTAAATCAACATCATTTTCATAAACCCTTTTATTTGCAGGATTAAAAACAAGATTTTTAGAGAGTTTTATAATATCAAACTGTTTTTTATTTCTTTTTAATAAAGCCTTAATTCTAAGCAACAACTCATCTAAATCAACAGGTTTTTTTAGATAATCATCACAACCTCTCAAAAAAGCATCATGTAAAGTATCTTTATCTTTGTAGGAAGTCAAATATATGGTTGGTGTATTATCTTCGCTTTTTCGTAATTGTTGCAACAAATCTAAACCATTGATTTTTGGAACATTTATATCAAAAATATATAAGTCATAATTTTTATCAAAATTTTTAGCCAAACACTCTTCACCATCAAAGGCAATATCCACGACAAATCCTTCATCCGATAAAAAGTCTTCAACAGTTGTAGCAAAAAGTTCATCATCTTCTAAAAGCAAGATTTTATACAAATATTTTCCTTTTTGCTTGAGTATATAAAATAAGTGTTAATTTAGTGTTAAATTAAATAGTAACTTCTTTGATATCAGCGATTTTTCTAAATCCTTGATATACTAAACCGATTAGATTTTTTCTATTTGTTTTGATTTTTTCATTTTCATGATTTACAAAAACATTATCAAAGAAGTTATCAAGGTATGGTTTTAGAGCAAATAAAGCTTCTAACTCTTCATCCACAGTAATATATTTTTTAAATTGTGCTTCATGGAATTTTGTATATAACTCTTTTTCCTCTGAAACTTCAAGTAAATCTTCATTTATTGAAAGTTTATTATTTACATCAATATCTTTTATAATATTTGCAACTCTTTTAAATGTAGCAACATAATCTTTGAAATTATCACTTTGAACTATTGGATTTAAAGCACAAACTTTTTGAGAAATTTTATAAATATCTGTTTCTCCACTTGCAAGAACTGCTTTTAAAACTGTTGGATTTACTTCAAAAATTTTGAATAATCTCTCATTAAAAAACTCAACTAAAACTTTTTTATCAAGATTTGTATAGTGAATTGATAAATCCTCAACAATTTGTTTAAAATCAATTGATAATTTATGTTCCATTGCTATTTTTACAATTCCAGCTGCTGCTCTTCTTAAACCAAATGGGTCTTTTGAACCAGTTGGAATTTTTCCAACACTAAATAATGCCATTAAATTATCAAGTTTATTTGATAAGGCTACAATTGAACTAAATACATTTGATGGAAGTTCTGAATCTTCTCCAGATGGTAAATATTGCTCTTTTAAAGCAAGAGCCAACAACTGATCCTCTTTTGCAATATTTGCATAGTAATATCCCATAAGTCCTTGAAGTTCCGTAAACTCATAAACCATTTCTGACATTAAATCTGCTTTTGAAAGCATAACAGCTCTATTTAATAAATCTTTGTTTTCCAAATTTAAAAGTTCTGCTAAATGTGAAGCTATTTTTGATTCTCTTACACATTTGTCATACATAGAACCTAAACCTTCAACAAAAACAAGTTTTTTAAGTCCTTCATTTGATAAACCATTTCTAATATCATTTTTATAAAAGAACATCGCATCTGATAATCTTGGTCTTAAAACCTTCTCATTTCCTGCAATAATATATCCAAAATCATCTGTTTTAGCATTTGAAACAACAACAAATCTATTAGTCAATTTTTCGTCTTTATAAACTGGAAAATATCTTTGATGTTCTTTCATCGAAGTTACAATAACCTCTTCTGGTAATTCCAAAAACTCCTCATCAAATTTACCAATTAATGCAGTTGGATATTCAGTAATTGCTACAACTTCTTCCAATAAATCTCTATCAATTTCTATTTTTACACTATCTCTTTGTTCAATAGTTTTCATTTGTGCTAATATTTTTTCTCTTCTATCATCTGGATATAAAATAACTGCACCCTTATCAAGTTTTGCGAAATAATCTCCTGCAAAACCATAAGAAAATGGCTCATAAGAAGACATCCTGTGAGGGAAAGAATAATTTGATGATTTAACTCCAAAAAGTTCACCATCAACTATCTCTTCACCTAAAATTATTGATAAATTTCTAATAGGTCTTATAAAACTATCTGTTCTACTTCCCCATCTCATAGATTTTCCAAAGTTTAAAGAGTAAACAAATTCATTTACCATTTCGTTTAATAACTCTTTTGAATTTTTACCTTGAACTTCTTGTTTAAAATATAAAACTTCACCTTTTCCTTGGTCTATTTTTCCAATCTCAGATACATCAACTCCACATTTGTTAGCAAAACTAATAGCAGCTCCTGTAGGAACTCCATCTTTATAAGCTATTTTAACAGGTGCTCCAAAATGCTCTTGAATAGAATCTTCTTGTGCTACTTGAAACTCTCTGTGCCACAATACTAATCTTCTTGGTGTGTAATAAAACTCAAAATTACATAATAATCTGTTTTTTTCTAAAATATCACTCCACTTTTTTTCAATATTTGGTAATTCATTTAAAAATGGAATAGCTGGTAATTCTTCAACACCAATCTCAATTAATAATGGTTTATTCATCTATTTTTTCCTTATTTGCATTGTTTTGTTCTAATTTATCTTTATATTTGCCAATTTGTTCTCTATTGAAATTAATGATAAACATTGCTACCATAATAACAAACATAATTAAAATTATTACATCTAATATATCTTTCAAAATTTCCCTTAGTTTTATTATAAAAGGTCTTTATTTTAGCCAATCTTTGCTTTAAATTACCCTTTTTAAATAAGGCGTTTTTTGTAATATCCAAGATACAAAAGCAGAAGCAAAATAGACAAAAATTGTAATCAAAGGAATAGAAATTATTGGATTAAAATCTTGAGGACCAAATCCAGCTCTTTGCATAGCTTCCAATATAATTGGATGAACCAAATAAACTCCCAAAGTCAAAGCTGAAAAAAGTTTAGTTGTGTTTGTACTATAAATTGGTTTATTCCATAGTTTCAATAAATACATAACACTAATAGACATAGGAATAACTGTGATACTCAAATACTCATAAAAATAAAGCCCTGCTGCTGAATTAACCGATAATCCAAAATAATAACAAGCATAAGCAGTAATTGCAGAAGTTACAATAAATACTCCCAATAAAAGAGTTTTTGAATAGATTTTTTCATCTACTCTTATTAAATATCCCAAAAAGAAAAATGGAACATAGTATAAAAACCAGTTTATAAAAGGTCCAGTACCAGACCCTAAAAACTTAGCATTGAAATTATTTATCATTGCTAACACAAAAGATACAATTATAAAAACCATCAACTCTTGTTTTGTAGAGTTTGCAACAATTTTTTTCAAAAATGGGGTAAACACATATAAAACTATAATCATCGATAGAAACCACATATGATAGTGAGGTTTTCCAGACATTAACTTACCTAATAGATAATCAAATGTTGGCTCTCCACCTTTTAAAACAGTTACATAAGAGTCATGGCAAAGATAAATAACAGTCCAAAATAAAACAGGAACTAAAATCTTTGATAATCTTTTGGTATAAAAAGTTTTTAAATCATCATTTTTAGTTGGGTCTAACA
>JBBITK010000138.1:0-3618 GCA_037440805.1 Arcobacter sp.
ATAAAGGAATGGTTTTAAATATATTTTTCCCATTTATAACCATCGTAATTAGTTCAATTGTTAGTGTTTTAATTGGATATTTTTATGAATTAGAGAAAAAAGAGGCAATTAAAAGTAAATTTGCCACAAAAGTATCTAAAGATGTTATGGAACAATTAATAAATAATTCAGATACAAATCAATTACAATCTAGAAATGAAACTATTACCGTATTTTTTAGTGATATTAGAGGTTTTACATCTATATCTGAAAGTATTAATGATCCAATTTTACTTGTGAAATATCTCAATAAATATATGACCCCAATGAGTGAAATAATAACTAAAAATAAAGGAACTATTGATAAATATATAGGTGATGCTATTATGGCCTATTGGAATGCACCCTTTACCATTGAAGATCATGCAGATAAAGCTGTAATTTGTGCTATTGAACAAATTGAAAAATTAAAATTACTAAATAAAGAGTTATTAGAGTTAAATCAACCAAAAATAGAAATAGGTATAGGAATAACAACTGGAATTGCAACAGTTGGAGAGATAGGTAGCTTAGGAAGAAGTGATTATACAGTTTTGGGAGATACAATTAATACTGGTTCGAGGATAGAATCTTTGTGCAAATATTATGGAGCAAATATTATTATTTCTGAATATACTAAAAACTTACTCAAATCAGAATATACTTTTAGATATTTAGACTATGTTCAACTAAAAGGGAAAGATAATGCAGTTGAATTGTGGGAAGTAATTTCAAACAAAACTAAACTTCATACTATCTCAGAAGAATTAAATATTTATAACAAGGCTATGTATTATTTCAAAAATAAAGAATTAGAAAAATCATTAGAGATTTTAGAATTATTAATAAAAGATTTTCCATCTGTAAAAATATATAAAATCCATGCAGACAGAATAAAAAATTATATTAAAAATAATAATTTCAATCCTGTTTTTAGGCACACAGAGAAATAATCAAAGCTTATGAGATTATTTTAATTTATTTATGATAAAATCTATTTTTTAGTAAAAGGAAATTGATGATTTCGAAAAGAGTTTTATTTTTTAGTTTATATGCTGTTTCATTATTAAAGGCAGATACTTATACTTTATACCTTGCTTCAACGCCTGATTTAGATAATGCGATTAATATATATAATAAAACAAAAAACTTAGTACAAAATGAAAATCTAATAATAAGAACCCATGAGAAAGGTGATTTTAGTATAGTTATTAGATATCTGAAAAATAGAGAAGAGGCAATAAAATTAAAAAATTCTCTATCTTCAAAAAATTTATTTAAAGGTACTTATTTCAAAAAATTCAAAGAGGAACCCTTTTATAATGTAGTTAATCCAGAAAATAAAGAGAAAATTGCAAATAATCCAAACATAGTTTCTAAAGCTGTTGTAGAAACTTCACCCCTTCAAGAAACTTTAGAACCTACAAAAAGTGTTAAAAAAGAGTTTGTAAAAGATGAACCTTTTTTTAACAATTCTGTTAGAAGTACAAGAAAAAAATCTTATTCCCATAAAATAGAATCTTCAAATGTTTATTTAACAGCAGTTACAATGTACAATTTGGGAAATTATAGTGAATCATATGGTTTATTTAAAAAACTTTTTTTAGCAAATAACTATAATGTTAATGTAAACTATTTTCTAGCACAAAGTGCCATAAGACTTAAAAAGTTTGATGAAGCAAGTGCAGCTTTAGAGAGAGTTTTAATTCAAAAACCAAATTTTAATAAAGCTAGATATGATTATGCAAAAGTTTTATATCTATTAAAATTAAAAAATGAAGCAAAAAAAGAGTTTGAAACTCTACTAAACGCAAATATTAATAATCAAACTAAATCAAAAATTAGACAATACATAAAAAGTATAGATAATGAACCTAAATATGGTTCAATTAATGCAAATATCTTGATAGGAGTAAATCACTCTTCAAATGTTAATAAAGCTTCAGATGAGATTTTTGGTAATTTAACTGGGGAGAAATCAAAATCAGATTTTGGACATAATGAAATTGTAGATATCTCATTTATCAATGGACTAGGAGACTCTTCATTTAAAATGAAAAATTCTCTTTTAGGATACAACCAAAACTATTTTGATCTTAATGATGAAAACTTTTCAGTTTTTGGATATAAGCCAGCTCTACTATTTTTTAACTCTTCAGGTCAAGATATATACTCTTTAAATTTAGGAATCAATAGAGTAATTAGAAAAAATGATGAAAGTTTCAATAGTTTTAGTGTATCGCCTGAATACGTAAACAGATATTTTTTAACTTCTTTAACTTATCAGAAAAATAGTTATTTAGAAAATAAAAATAAAGATGGTTCTCAAAATTCAGATTATGACAAGTATGAATTCCTTTTTAAATACAATTTATTAGAAAATCTAAAAATATATACAAAATTACAAAAATATTTAGGAAGAACAAATGCCGATTATTTGGTAGATAGAATGGCATATGAAAATGGTTTTGAATATTTTTATAAAATAAATAACAAAAATATGTTAAAATTAGATTATGATTTTGTTCTAAGTAATTATAAGAATGATAATGTTACTGCGGGCAGCTTAAACTTAGATTCAAAAAGAAAAGACAGGGAACATAGTTTAAAATTATCGTACATATATAAGTATAATAATCTGAATCAATTCATAATATCTTCTGGATATACAAAAAATGATTCAAATCAAAGTGTATTATACTCTTACGATGAATTTGAGAACAAAATTAGCTATATAAAAACATTTACTTGGTAAAGGAGAGTAAAATGAAGAAACTTATGTTGATGCTAATGTTATTAGCAAGTTATGTTTATGCAAGTGTTGGTAAAATTGTTGCAATAAGTGGTGATGCGGTAATATCAAGAGGTGGACACGATATAAAAGCATCAAAAACTTCTGAATTAGAAAAAAGCGATGTTATTACAACTCAAAATAACTCAAAAATGCAGATTCTTTTCAACGATGAAACAATAATTTCTGTTGGTAAAAACTCAACATTAAAAATTAGTGATTATGTTTTTGAAAAAGACAATGTTAAAGCTGAATTTACAATGGGAAATGGTGTTTTCAGAACTATTACAGGTAAAATAGGAAAAATTGCACCTGAAAACTTTAAACTAAAAACAAAAAGTGCTTCTATTGGGATTAGAGGAACTCAAATAGTTACAGAACTTGATGATAAATCAGAAAAAATATTCTGTACAGAAGGAAAAATTGAAGTAACATATTCTAATCCTGCTATTGGTTCAAACATAGTAACAAAAGGTCACTATGTAACTGTTATTGACGGAAATGTTAGTGAAAAACTTGAAGTTCAAACTATTAGAAAAGATGACTTAAAACAAATTAATAAAGAGTTATTAATTGTTGATAACTTTGCAACAGATGATATATCTTTGGCAAGTAACACTTCAAATGTAGTAGATGATTCTATAGTAGTTGATAATGGAGAGGCTAAAGATACTAGTGTTAGCAATGATCAACTAGTAGCAACAGCTAGAGAAATCCAAAAAACAAATAGTGATTCAACTCAAAATAAATCAACTACAACAGATGGTGGTTCAACTGATAACAATGGTGGAACTACTGATGGTGGTTCA
>JBBITK010000139.1:0-3575 GCA_037440805.1 Arcobacter sp.
CTTCATAACTCTTGCTTTGTTTTATTAGTTCTTCTGCCATCTTTTTCTCTTTTTTGTATAATAAAATAATTTTTATATGATAACTTTTAGTAAATTATATTATTATTAAATAACTTGTTATTTTTGTTTATCATAAGAAAATATATAGACTATTTTGCTAAAATCCGCAAAATAAAAAAACAAAAGGAATTTCAATGGCTGGAATTTTGGGTTATTTATCACTTTTAGCAGATGATGTAAGTTCACTTGCTGGAAAAACAATGGCAACAGCTACAAAGAGTTTGGCAACTTCATTAGATGATATTGGATTGCTTTTTGATGATATTGCAACATATACAAAACTTGCGGGTGTAAAATCTACAGGAATAATAATCGATGATTTGGCTGCCATTGCAAGTTTTACAAATGAAACTACTTCTGATATTTTGAAAAAAGAGTTAGAAAAAGCTCACAATGAGGAAGAATTCAAACAAAATATAGAAAAATTAGATAAAAAAACAAAAGAAAAAATTCTTCAAGAATTAACCCATTTAAGAGAAATTGTAATACTTGAAGCCAAAAGAAAAGCAGCCTCAAGGGAGTTACCAATAGTTTATAAAATAGCTCTTGGTAGTTTGAAAAACAAACTTATAATTATTCCTGTGGTTCTAGCTCTTAGTGTTTTTGCACCTTGGCTTATAGCTCCTATCCTAATTTTAGGGGGAATTTATCTAGCATTTGAGGGAATGGAGAGTGTTTTAGAAAAACTAGGTCATCATCATGAAGTTGCCGACGAAAAAGAGACCATACAAGAACTTAGCACAGAAAAATTGGAAGCTGAAAAAATAAAAGGTGCTATTAAAACTGATTTTATTCTATCTTTTGAAATTATTGTAATAAGTCTTAGTATGATAACTGTTGATGATTTTATTACAAAAGTTTCTGTTTTAAGTATCGTGGGTCTTTTAACTACAGTTTTTGTATATGGAATTGTGGCGTTTATTATTAAACTAGATGATATTGGGTTTTATTTACAAGAGAAAAAAAGTTCTACTTTAAAAAGTATTGGAAATGGTTTTGTAAATGCTATGCCTTGGATTATAAAAACTATTGGAATAGTTGGAACAGTTGCTATGTTAGCTGTTGGTGGTGGAATAATAGTTCATGAAACTCATATGTTACACGCCTTTGATGAAACAATAAAATCTATTCCCCTTGGTGGATTTCTAAGTGAAACTTTAATTGGTGCTATTATTGGATATTTAACTATCAAAGTCTTACCTATTTTTGAAGCTATTGCAAATAATTTCAAAAAATCTAACTAAATATCTATCCCAAGCTCTAACTTGGGATAAAAAAATCTAAAAACAAAGATATTTATTATAAAATCACAAAATATATAAAATTTACATTTTATGGAGTTCAAATGTCCAATAGGTCAAAACTTATTTTTATTCTATTTTTATACAACTCTTACTCTTATGGTTTGGATGTAAGTTCAAATACAAGTATTAATGGATTTGGTACTTTAGGGGGAAGTTATAATAGTAATGAAAATATACTATTTAGATTAGCAATGTTGGTTCAAAGGGGGATTTTTCACTTACAACCCATAGTAAATTAGGTTTACAACTTGACCACAAGATAAGCGATTCTTTAGAAGCTACACTTCAAGAAGTAGGCTCAAAAAAAAGAGATGGAAAAATCGATTTAGATTTGGACTGGGCAAATGTTAAATATATTCCAAATGATAATATAAGTTTCAAACTAGGAAGAATGCAACTTCCTTTATTTATGTATTCAGACTCCACAAATATAAACTATGCAAATACTTGGACTCACTTACCAAAAGAGATTTATACTTTGATACCATTTAAAAGTTTCAACGGTATTGAAACAGAAATCAAGCAAAGTTATAACGACCATGATTTCAATCTTGAATTTTCAAGTGGTTATGAAAAATATAATCTTTATACACAACAAGGAACTGCCAAAAGTGAACTAAAAAATCTTTTTGGTGTTTCGTTGAGTGATACATATAAAAATTTCAAAGTTAGAAGTTCATATTTTCAAGGTGATGGGAAAATAGCCGTTGATGAACTATATCAATTAATAGATTTTGCAAAATCTATGGGTATAAGTTCTGCACAAAACTACTCGCTAGATGATTTAAAATTCAAATATTATAGTTTAGGTAGTTCTTATCAAGGGGATAATCTATTTTTATCAGGGGAATATGTATGGGTAGATTCAAACAATAAAGTTGTTGATAATATTAATGGTTGGTATGTAAGTAGTGGTTATCAGTTTGATAAAATTATGCCTTATATAACATATGGAAAAGCCAAGCAAAAGGGTGCAACATCTGATGATATTCCTGTGTTAGACCCTATTTATGGTGGAGATTTTATAAAAAGCCAATTTGATAAAATGATAAGTATATTTGCTTATACCCAAGAGAGTATCTCTTATGGGCTAAGATATGATGTTTATGAAAATATGGCTTTAAAATTCCAAATGGATAGGGTTTATTATAAGCAAGGTGCTAAAACTGTACATTATATGGATGATGTACCTTTTGATAAAAAACACTTTGATGTTTATAGTATAACTTTAGACTTTGTGTTTTAGGAATTATGAGATGATGAAATTTATATTATTAATTATTTTTAGTTCCTATACCTTTGCTAGTTTATTTGTTGTTTCATCTAAAAACTGCAATTTTAACAACTTAAATCAAAACGATTTAAAAAATCTATATTTAGGTTTAACAACAGAGGTAAATAATCAAGAAGTTATAGTTTACGATAGAGATAAGAAAAATTTACATGATGAGTTTATAGTTGATTATTTGAAAAAAACTCCTATTTTGTTAAAAAAATATTGGGTTAGAATGCTATTTACAGGAAGAGGAAAACCTCCAAAAAGAATTAGTATAAAAGAGTGGAATGATATTTTAAAAGAGAATAAATGTTCGATTTTTTACATTTTGCCAAATGAATATAATTCTGATTTAAAAAGGATAAATCTAAGTGAATAAGATTTTTTCTTTTTTCAATAATTTATCTTTATTGAAAAAAGTATTGCTAGTACCTATTTGTTCTATGTTTTTGGCAATAATTATGATTGGAATAAATCACTATTCATCAAAATCTATTGCTTCAAACACAAAGCTGTTATATACAAAATATATACCTGCCTTAGAACAAAGTACCAATAATTCACTTATTCTAAATCAAATTGCAGAAAATTTAACCACTGCTGTATTATCTTCTGAATTAAAAATAATAGAACAAACTAAAAATCAAGCAGAGATAATAAAACAGAATTTAAAATCCATAAAAAAAGAACTTCCTGATATAAAAAACATAGATAAAATAGAAAAATCATTTGATGAATATTATGCTACTTCTTTAAGTATCTCTCAAAAACTGATTTTAAATAATCTTTTAATTGAAAATGACAAAATTTTGTTTGGGGATGATGAGACTAAAATAATTGAACTTAAACTTTATGCTAAAGAGTTTTCGGAGAAACTTAGTAGTGTAATTGATTTTGATGGTCGAATAGGGTCATATGATTTAAAGGAATTGTTC
>JBBITK010000140.1:0-3567 GCA_037440805.1 Arcobacter sp.
AAGAGCAAGAGGTGAGGGATTAGAAAATCCAAATTTAGTTACTGGAAAAATTGAGATTGTTTTAGAAAATCTTGTAATTGAAAATAGATCTAAACCAATGCCATTTGATATCAATGATGAAAAAGTAAATGATGAGATTAAATTAAGAAATAGATTTTTAGAGTTAAGAAGTAGAAAATCTTATGATATTTTCCAATTAAGAAGTAAAGCAACTATTCAAGTTAGAAATACTTTAGATGAATTAGGATTTTTAGATGTTGAGACTCCAATTTTAACAAAATCAACTCCAGAAGGAGCAAGGGATTATTTAGTACCAAGTAGAGTTCATGCTGGTGAATTTTATGCTTTACCTCAGTCTCCACAATTATTTAAACAATTATTAATGGTTGCTGGATTTGATAGATATTTTCAAATTGCAAAATGCTTTAGAGATGAAGATTTAAGAGCTGATAGACAACCTGAATTTACTCAAATAGATGTTGAGATGTCTTTTTGTAACCAAGAAGATGTTATGAAGGTAGCTGAGAGATTAATTTATGATGTTTTCACAAAATGTGGTAAAAATGTTCCTTCAACTTTCCCTAGAATGAGATATTTTGATGCTATGGAAAAATATGGAAGTGATAAACCTGATTTGAGATTTGGTATGCCACTTGTGGATGTTATAGATATTTTTGCAAACTCTACAAATGAAATTTTTGCTGAAATTGCAAAAGATAAAAAAACAAATAGAATTAAAGCTTTAAGAGTTCCAAATGGAGATAATATTTTCTCAAAAAGACAAATGAAAAGTTTTGAAGATTATGTAAGAAAATTCGGTGCTAAAGGTCTTGGATACTTCCAAATGAAAGAGGATGGATTAAAAGGTCCATTAACAAAATTCTTTAGTGAGGCTGATTTAGAAGAGATTGTAAAAGTAACTGAACTTGAAGTTGGAGATGTGGTATTTTTTGGAGCAGGAGCTAAAAAAGTAGTTTGGGATTATATGGGAAGATTTAGATTATTCCTAGCAAATGAAATGAACATAATTCCTGCTGATGCTTATGAGTTCTTATGGGTTGTGGATTTCCCTATGTTTGAAGTTGAAGATGGGAGAACAAAAGCATTACACCATCCATTTACTATGCCAAATGTTGAAAAATTTGATTTAGATAATATTGATGATTTAGAAGAGATAGAATCTATTGCTTATGATATTGTACTAAATGGAACAGAACTTGGTGGTGGAAGTATAAGAATTCACAAAGAAGAGATACAATCAAAAGTATTTAAACTTATGGGAATAAGTGATGAAGAGGCTAAAAATAAATTTGGATTCTTATTAGATGCTTTATCTTATGGAGCTCCAAGTCATGGTGGATTTGCAATGGGACTTGATAGAATGATTATGTTACTTGCTGGTACTGATTCTATCAGAGATGTTATTGCATTCCCTAAAACTCAAAAAGCACAATGTTTATTAACTCAAGCTCCAAGTGAAGTTAGCGAAGAGCAATTAAAAGAGTTAAGTATTAGAATTAGAAAAGCTACTCAAGCTTAAATTTTAAAGGAGAAGAAGTGTTAAAAATAGTTTTAATTCTTCTCTTCTCCAATCTTTTATTATCTGCAAAATATTTAGTAACTACATATTTCCCACTTGAAACAATACTTTTAAACAAAATAGGTCAAAATGAATTTAAAATCAAAGAGATAAAAAATGTTTATAGTGATAGTTATACAAAATTAACTCCTAGTGAAATTGAAAAATTAGCTAATGTTAAAATATACTTCCATTTAGGTTTGAAAATAGAAAAAGAGTATGCAAAAATACTTAAAGAGTATAACTCTGAATTGATAGTGGTTGATTTATCTGAAAATATAAAAAAAATAGATAATAATCCTTATATTTGGACTGACCCATTAATTTTAAGAGATGTTGCAACTAATATTTATAATGCTTTGGTACTAAATGATGAGTTTAATAAAGAGTATTACAAAACTAATTATGAAACATTTTTAAATGAATTGGATGATATCTTTCTAAGAGTTAAACAAAAAATAGATTCTTCAGCAACAAGCAGTTTATATGTTTATGATGATTATTGGTTTTATTTTGCTCAAAGATTTAGATTGAATTTGATTAAAAAAGAGAAGCGTTATATTAGTGCAAAAGAGGTTATTGAGTTAATTAAATTTTCAGAAGATAATGGTGTTAATAAGTTATTAATTTCCAAAAATGAATCTTCAGATATTGTAAAATCTATGATTTCAAACACAAAAATAGTTATAATAGAAGATGATATTTTTGATGAACTACTACTTGTAAACCTCGTTTCTTTGGCTTCTAATATATCTAAGTAAAAATTATTTTCTTTAAAAGTATATTTTATATACAGCTGTATAACAGCAATCTTCAATCAAAATATATATAATTTATAAAATCATAAATAGATATAAGGTTGTTTGTATGAATATTGTAAATTATAAGGGAATTGATATAAAAAGAGATTTGTACCCTATTATTAAGTACATCGAAGATGTGGAAAAATTTAGGGAAGAGTTGGGAAGATTGAGTTCTTCTTGGGATATTTTAACTCTTTTGGGTCAACTTGGCGATATAAATATCGATATTGGCAAAACAAAAGATAATTTTTTAAATCTTACATCTACATTACTAAATCACTTAAGCGAACAACAAATTACAAAAGTTTATAGAGAAATGAGATTTAAAGCACAAGTTGCCATAGATATTATGATAAGAAATCTTTTTGAAAGAACAGCAGATATCGGATTTTTAGCAACAGATGATGATATTAGAGCATTCTTAACAAATTATGTTTCTAAATATGATGCAGATAGTTTGGTATTGAGAAAAGAGATACAAAGTAGATTTAAAGAGTATGTTGCAAAATATTCTGTTTATATTGATATTGTTCTTGCAGATGCAAATGGAAATATCACTGCTAGATTAAATGAAGATGTAAAAATTGAAAAGATTAATAATCACTTCATTCAAAGGGTATTAAATACTACAGATGAATATGTAGAAACCTATGAATATCATGAATTTTTACCAAAATATAAAAAATCTTTGGTTTATTCTTATAAAGTAAAAGAGTCTAATAGTTCAAATAAAAATATTGGTGTTTTATGTTTATGTTTTAGATTTACTGATGAAATGACAGGTATTTTCAACAATCTAATTGATGAAAAAAATAAAGAGTGTTTAACCCTGCTTGATGAGGAGGGTTATGTTATTGCTTCAAGTGATAAAGACCATATTCCTTTGGAAACAAAACTTCCAATAGTTTTAAATGAGAAGTTTAGAATAGTATCTTTCAAAGGAAGAGATTATATTGCAAAAACTAGAAAAACCAATGGTTATCAAGGCTTTTTTGGTTTAAAATGGTATGGACATATTATGATACCTTTAGATTATGCTTTTTTAAGTGATATTTTAAATGATGCAAAATATAGCCAGAGTATTATTGATTCTATGATGCAAAATAGACAACATTTCTCTTTAGAATTAAAAGAAGTTTTTATGAAGAGTAAAACTATTCAAGATAATTTACAAAGGGTTATTTG
>JBBITK010000141.1:0-3556 GCA_037440805.1 Arcobacter sp.
AGTAGCCAATATCTTGCATTCATGACTCCTTAATTGTTTTGCAACCTCGATTTATACACGAAACAGAAAATGTATTAAATTAGAAAGGATGAAATAACAAAGAGCAAACGAAATCCACCTTTCTCTTACTAATATACTATTTTTTATAGTTAATAGTATTTTGATTTTTCTTAACGAGGATATTATTGTTAACTGTTTTATTTATACCTAATTGATCCATTACACTATCTTTAATCTTATGATCTACATGATACATATACAAATGATCGACTACTAATCTTAAAATTACTTCTTGTGCTAAAAAATTTTTCTCTAATGAATTATAATGTTTTACTACATCAGTTTTTAAACCTTTTGGAAAATCAAGATCAATTGCTAATGAAATAATTTGAAATGCTTTATTTGTACTATTTTCTTCTTTCAACTCTTTAAAAATAGGCATTAAGTCTTTATTTGCAACGCTTTTTGATAATTTAGAAATAAAACCTTCAGTTAATCTTGCTATCATATTAAAAATAAGTCTTTTTGCTGAAGTTTCAATCTTATCAGAAGTTACATAACCTTTTTTATCAAGTAGATCCATTACTGCTTCTTCAACTAAAGCATGATGTTTTTCAAAATTTGATACAAATACATTTAAAGCTCTTAAATTTAGTGCATAAGTCTCTTTTATTATTGATAATTTTAAATCTCCACTTAAAGAACCATAATAGTTTTTCGCAACTTCACCTAAAATATTTGTTAGTTTAAATGCTAAGTTTAATTTTGCAAAAAGATCTAATTTACTTATTTCTATATTTTCATTAATATTTGCTTCATCTCTATCCGATTTAATTAGCTTTTCATCTCTTTCTTCATAATGAGTTAATTGTTTTTTTCTAGTTTCATCAATAGTTTGTTCTTCAATGTGAATTGTTTTAGGACCAGATATTGTTCCATTTATTTTTTTTAATTCTTCATCACAAAATTTAAACTCATTAATATCATTAAATAGTAATTTTGTTTGTTCTAAAAGTAAATGAATTATTAAATCTTTATTTGAGTGATGAACTAAAAACATTAGTATATTACCAAACTCTATTCTATAAGAATTTTTTACAAGTTTTTCTATATCTTCTTGTATATCTCTCATATGAATGTTATCTGCTAAATATTTAGACACAAAAAAATAATATAAATATTCAAAAGAAAATTTATATTCTCCACCATAGATGTTTAAAATCTTTGTTTTTAAAAGATTATCTTCAATAGTTGAATATTTTACAGGTATTTTATGATGTGATTTATATTTTGAATAGAAATTTTCTAAATCTTCCTCATCTATTTTATAATTCTGATTTTTAAAAAAGTTAAAAGCTAAACTAGAACAAAAATTAAAGTATAATTCCCAATCTTTTCTATTTATACCATTTTGTACAAAAGAATGTGTTATTAAGTGTGAATAATAATGACCATAACTACTTTCTGTTAGACTGGCTGCACTATTACCTTCCATTGCTTGTAATAAAGTTAATAAATATAATGGATATGAAGGAACAATATTTAATCCAACTGTAGAAGTAATAGTCTTAGCATACTCTACAACTTTTTGGTGTAATTCAACAGAATTAATAACATCTTCTCTTCCTAGCATCAGCCATTTTTTAATCAATTTATCTCTAAGTAAGTGACCAAATTCTCTAATTTTGTAATGATTAAAATTGTTTATTTTTACTTCATAATCTTTATCATTTAAAATCTCATCATTAAATACTTCTAATTCAAAACTATCATGAGCAAACAAAATGATATTCTTATATTTTTTAGAAATATTATCTAAAAATTGACCTTTATATTTATTGTTAAAAGGTATCTTGTCAAATTCATCAATAATTATTAATATATTGTTTATATCTTCTTTTTTAAATGCTCCTAATAAATTCTCATGATATTGGAGAAGAAAGTTTTTTTCAATCAAACTTTCTATCTTATCAAAATCATAATCTTTTTTTGAGAGATTTGTACCAGATATATAAATAGGTAATTTTCCATTTCTTTTAAAATAAATTTGTAACATATAAGAAAGTGAAGTTTTTCCTGAAGTTTCAGCTCCAAGAATTAATGTTTTTTCTATCTTTTCAAAATCTTTAAGCGATTTTGCATTTTCTTTAACTTTAATATCACCAGTATTTAGAACTTGCAAATCTTGATATATAAAAAGATCTTCAAGTGTAACATCACTTTTATAATTGTGTGTTAATTGAGCTCCTAGAGAATTGATTTTTTGAAAATATTCATCTTTTAATTCATAATGATTGTTTTTAACATCCAAATTTATACTTGAATTATTTCTAATTTCAGTATATGATTCTTTTTCCCAACTAAAGTCATCAATTACTTCACTTTTAGATTCTAAATCAATTTTAATTAATTTAAAAGAACTTTCATTAACATTAGATGTTTGTAATGCGGAAGATTCAATATAATGTGTTGAATTTGTATTAATATCTGTTTCAGTTTTTACAGTTGATGTATGTTCATGTCCAGTTAAAACTATTTCAGAAGTGCTATTAATTAATTCTCTTACACTTCTAATATTTCTATGACTTAACCAATGTAATGGATGATGATATAATGAAATATTAATTGATTTTGTTTTTGATGATCTACTTTGTAGAGTATCTCTTATTGACTTACATGGAAATTTTAATTTTGATTGCTCTTCATTCCTCGAAGACATAAAAGAAAAGTTATATGAATTGAAAGCAATAATATAATCATCTAATTTAAATTCATATCTAGTAAATAAAGAACTATTTAAAGGCTCATAGATTGCACTTTTATCTTCAAGTTCTGATTTAAAATTGAAGTAATTTTCTTGAACACTTACACAATTACTAATGTAATCTTTTTTTATATTATCTATTTCAAAATCATCTTTATTGATTTTTTCTAAAACAAGTTCTCTAATATCATTATTAGTTGAAAAGTCACAATCATGATTACCTGGTGAAAAAATAAATTTTATTGATAAGTCTTTTACATAGTAAACTAGCTCTTCTTCTAGTTTTTTATAAAAGTTAATAGCTTGAGCATATTCTTCAGAATTTCCAGTATTTGCTATATCCCCAGTTGTAACAATAAATAGGATTTTTTCATCAAAAAGTTTATTTTTAATTGAATTGATAATTTCATTGACTTTATCAAAAACATGATTCTCAGTATTTTTTATGTGTATATCACTTAAATGTAAAATTGCAAATTTCAAAATGACTCTTTTATGGATAATTTTATAATTATATTTTACATAATATTTGCTTATTAAATATATGGAAAAAGTTATTTATTTAATATATTTTTATAATACTAATTTAGATATAATTCTTTAGGTTTGTTTACCTTCCAGTTCACGCTTTCGGAAAATAACTCTTTCAAATTAAACATAGTCGCCTTTATGGTTATATATGACTTATGTTGCTCAAGTGAACAAGTAACTTTATATTATAAGTCATACATATACATATAAGGAAATTTATGTCAAAAATATTACCTACAAAAAAAGAATTTCAATCTCTTG
>JBBITK010000142.1:0-3521 GCA_037440805.1 Arcobacter sp.
GACAGTTAAAAATGCAGTTTCAAGTGGGCAAATTTTAGCTTCTAAAACAGCAACTTCAATGGATGAAATAAATCAAAAAGTTACAGCAATTAATGAGGCAATTACAGTAATTGATCAAATAGCTTTCCAAACAAATATTCTTTCACTCAATGCTGCTGTTGAAGCAGCAACAGCAGGAGAAGCTGGAAAAGGATTTGCTGTGGTTGCTCAAGAAGTTAGAAATCTGGCTTCAAGAAGTGCTGAAGCTGCTAAAGAGATTAAATCATTGGTTGAAGATGCTACATTAAAGGCAAATGATGGAAAAAATATCTCTTCAGAAATGATAAAAGGTTATGAAAATCTTAATAATCAGATTTCACAAACTATTCATATTATTCATGATGTAAGTTCTGCTTCAAAAGAACAAATGCAAGGAATAGAGCAAATTAACGATACTGTTACAATGCTTGATAGGGTAACACAAGAAAATGCAAGTGAAGCAAATCAAATTACTTCAATAGCAAGCGAAGTTTCTATATTAGCCCATGATTTAGTGGCTGATGCTAGAAATAAACAGTTTTAAGAAATTTAACTAAGGAGATAAATATGGCAGCAGGACAAGAGACAATATTAGATGATTATGCATTCTTAGTTAGTGAAACAGATGCAAAAGGAACTATCCTTTTTGCAAATTCGGATTTTTGTAAAATAGCTGAATATCAACTTGAAGAACTAATCGGTAAACCTCACAGTATGGTTAGACATAAAGATATGCCTAAAAAAGCCTTTAAATCTTTATGGGATATAGTAAATAAAGGTGAAGTTTGGACAGGATATGTTAAAAATGCAACAAAAAGTGGTGGATATTATTGGGTATTTGCTACCGTTTTCCCCTTTGAATCTTGCGATGGTTCAAAAGGTTTTATGTCTTGTAGAAGAAAAGCTTCTAGTTCAGAAATAGCTGAAGCTGTTGAACTTTATAAACAATGGAATAAAGAAGAAGGAAGATAAAAAACTTCCTTTCTTTAACTCTTTTTTTAACTCTCATATAGATATAATAGCTCAAAAATTTTTAGGAATATAATATATGGATACAATTAATTGTCCCGAATGTAATAGTGAGATTTTATCAAGAATGGGAACTATCTGCCCAAATTGTGGATATACAGTAGGTTATTTTAATGGAGATAAAAAGAGAAAAGCTTATGGTAAGTTTTTTGCTAAAACAGTATTTTTACCTTTTGTCTCTTTTGTTTTATTGATTTTAACATCAAGTAATTTTTACTTCTTTTTAGCTTCTGTATTAGTTTATGGTTATTTAGCATTTAAATCATGCCCTATCTTTGCAAAAGATTTATTTGCTACAGTTTTTGAAAGAAGACTTTTTTGGGGTATTTGGATGGCTGTTAATGCCCTAATGATTTCTATAATTTATAATGTATTTAGTAAGTTTTAGAATTAAAAGATAACAGAATTATTTGTTATCTTTTAGCTTTTTTTTCCACTCTTTTTCAAATTTTTTTCTCTTTAAAAAAGATAGATTCTCAATAAAAAGATGACCTTCTAAATGTTCCATTTCATGTTGCCAAGCCACAGCCAAGAAATCATCACAATTCATAATCTGTTTTTCACCAAATCTATTGAAATACTCTACAGTTATATTCATAGCTCTAGTAACATCTTCTGAAAATCCTGGAACACTTAAGCAACCTTCTCTAAAAACTTGCTCCCCATCTTTATGTGTAATAATTGGATTTATAGCTTCAATTAAATCATTTTTATCTTGAATATCATCATTATTTGGAAGATTTATAATAAGAACATTTAAAGGAATAGCAACTTGAATCGCAGCTAATCCAACACCATTTTGAGCAATCATAGTGTCATACATATCATCCAAAAGAGTATGAAGTTCACTATCGAAAACTTCAACATCTTCAGATTTTGTTCTAAGTAGTTTATTGGGATAAGTAATAACTTCTCTAATCATGGCTTTTTATTTATGTTTAGCAATTACTTCATCTATTAAACCATAAGTACAAGCTTCTTCTGCACTCATGAAATTGTCTCTGTCTGTATCTTTTTCAATTTGAGAGATTTCTTGACCAGTTTGTTCTGCTAAAATAGAGTTTAAAACCTCTTTCAATCTTTGAATCTCTTTTGCTTGAATTAAAATATCAGTTGCTTGACCTCTTGCTCCACCTAATGGTTGATGAATCATTATTCTTGAGTTTGGTAAAGAGTATCTTTTACCTTTTGCTCCAGAAGATAATAAAAATGCACCCATAGATGCAGCTTGACCTATACAAATAGTACAAACATCAGGTTTAATATAATTCATAGTGTCATAAATAGACATACCACTTGTAATTACTCCACCTGGAGAGTTTATATATAAGTAGATGTCTTTATCTGGATCTTCAGCTTCCAAAAATAGTAACTGAGCTACAACAGTAGATGCAACGGCGTCATTTATTTCACCACTTAACATAATAATTCTATCTTTAAGAAGTCTTGAATAAATATCGTAACTTCTCTCTCCTCTACCAGTTTTCTCAACTACATATGGTATGTAACTCATCATTTAATCCTATTATTTACCTAATTTTTCATCTAATAATTTTGCAACAACTCTATCTTCAATCATAGACATTTTAATTGCAGGTAAGTATCCAGCTTCTTGGTATTGTTTTAAAACTTGTTGTGGATTTTGTCCCATTTGCATAGCTTCAAAATATAACACTTGCATTACTTCTTGATCACTAACTTGTACATTTTCAGCTTTTGCTAAAGCATCAACGATAAATGTAGCTTTTACAGAGTTTTCAGCATCTTCTCTTAACTCTTCTCTTAAAGTTTCAACTTTAGAAGCATCATCTTTTAATCCATTGATTTCTTCTTCACTCATAGTTCTGATTTTACCATTTAAAGCGTAGTTGATTTCTTGATCTACAACAGTTTTTGGTAAAGCGAATTTTACACTTTTAACTAAAGTTTCTAAATATGCAGGTTTTAATTCATCTCTGTAATAAGCAACTTTTGTTTCATTTTGAATTTGTTCTTTGATTTTATCTTTTAAAGTTTCTAATGTAGCTTCTTTTTCTGCTGGTAAAACTTTTTTAGCTAATTCATCATTGATTTCAGCTGGAACTTTCTCTTGAATTTCATGTAAAGTTACTTTAAATACAGCCTCTTTACCTGCTAAATCTTTTGATTGATATTCAGCTGGGAAAGTTACTGTAATATCTTTTTGTTCTTCATATTTCATTCCAACAACTTGGTCTTCGAAACCTGGGATAAATGAACCTGAACCAATTTGTAATGGATATTTTTCAGCTTTTCCACCTTGGAATGCTACACCATCAACAAAACCTTCGAAATCTATAACTGCATAATCACCATCTTTTACAGCTCTTTTTCTTGAAATTTTTTCTAAAGGAGCAGAAGAAGCTGCAATCTCTTCTAATTTTGCTTGAATTTCAGAATCTTCAACAACTTTTAATTCAACAGCTGGAACTAAAGCTTTATAATCACCTAAGTCA
>JBBITK010000143.1:0-3485 GCA_037440805.1 Arcobacter sp.
ATGTTTGTTCATTCATATAATAATCATATAAAAATGCCTCAATAATTTCCTTTGTTACTAAAGAATTCTTGTGTTCTAAAAGTAATAAAAATAACTCAAGTTCTTTTTTCCCTAATGTGACTTTTTGATTATCTTCCAAATAGAATTCTTTTGTTTTTATATCAAATTTAGTATTATTTTTTAAAAGAATAAAAGAGTTATTTTTATCATTCAAAGAATGTCTATATAATCCTTTCTCTATACAATGTAAAAAACTTTCTAAATTAAAAGGTTTTTTCAGAAAACCATCTAAATGTAAATCTATACATGAGATTAAATATTTTTTTTCATCATAAGCCGTTAAAACAATAATTATGGTTTTAAAATCTTTTTCTCTGATATACTTTATAAAATCTATTCCATTTTCATAACCTATCAATTTTAAATCTATCAACATTATATTTGGACTATAAGTATTATATAATTCCATAGATTTTGAAATATTTTTACTGCAATAAACTTTATTAAATATATTCTTTAAAAAATGCTCAGTTAAAATTTGTGTTGGTTCTTCATCTTCTAATAATAAAACTGAATAATTTTCCAATTCTTTTAATAATTTCTCGTACAAAATCTTAACCTTTAAATAAATTAGAAATAAAAAAACCAAGGATTTTATCCTTGGTTTTAAAATATTTTTTAGTATCTAAAATTATCTTGAAGATATTAAAGTTGTTAAATGATCAGCACTTACTTGGTTGAAGTTTAAGTATTTATAAACACCAGCTTTGTTAGTTTCATTGATTTTTTTACCAACGATTTCCATATATTCAGCAACAGATGGTAATCTTCCTAATAATGCAGCAACAGCAGCAACTTCAGCAGAACCTAAATAAACTTTAGAGTTTTTACCAAGTCTGTTATCGAAGTTTCTTGTACTTGTTGAGAATACTGTTGAACCTTCACTAACTTGAGCTTGGTTACCCATACATAATGAACAACCTGGAATCTCAATTCTTGCCCCTGCAGCAGCAAATGCAGCATAGTAACCCTCTTCAGTTAATTGAGCTTCGTCCATTTTTGTAGGAGGTGCAACCCATAGTTTTGCTTTAGCAACACCTTCACCTTTTAATACTTCTCCTAAAGCTCTGAATAATCCGATATTAGTCATACAAGAACCTACGAATACTTCATCAATATTTTTTGGTCTTGACTCATCAGCTAAGATTTCTGATAATGTAGCAACATCATCTGGATCGTTTGGACAAGCTAAGATTGGCTCAGTAATTTTATTTAAGTCAATTTCGATAGTTGCTAAATATTCTGCATCAGCATCTGGCTCTAATAATTGAGGGTTTGCAATCCACTCTTTCATTTTGTCAGCTCTTCTTTGAAGAGTTTTAGCATCTTCATAACCTTCTTCAATCATTTTTTCAATTAATGCGATGTTTGAAGATAGATATTCAATAATTGGCTCTTTGTTTAATTGAACTGAACAAGCAGCAGCTGATCTTTCAGCAGATGCATCAGATAATTCGAACGCTTGCTCAACTTTTAAGTTTGGTAAACCTTGAATTTCAATAATTGTACCTGCAAAAATATTCTTTTTGTTTTTCTTAGGAACAGTTAATAAACCATCTTTGATTGCTTGGTGAGGGATAGCATTTACTAAATCTCTTAAAGTAATTCCTGGTTGTAATTCACCTGTAAATTTAACTAATACAGACTCTGGCATAGTTAAAGGCATCATACCTGTAACACCTGCGAATGCAATAAGACCTGATCCAGCTGGGAATGAAATACCAATTGGGAATCTTGTATGAGAATCTCCACCAGTTCCTACTGTATCTGGTAAACATAATCTATTTAACCATGAGTGAATAACACCGTCACCTGGTCTTAATGTAACTCCACCTCTTGAGTTGATGAAATCTGGTAATGTATGTCTTAATTTGATGTCAGCTGGTTTTGGGTAAGCAGCTGTATGACAAAATGATTGCATAACCATATCAGCACCAAAAGATAATGCAGCAAGTTCTTTAATCTCATCTCTTGTCATTGGTCCAGTTGTATCTTGTGATCCAACAGTTGTAGCGATTGGCTCAACATACATACCTGGTTTGATACCTTCAACACCACAAGCTTTTCCAACCATTTTTTGTGCTTGAGTATAACCTTTACCGTTGTTAGCTGGTTGCTCAGGAGCAATAAACGCAGTTGAAGCACCTAAACCTAAAGCAGCTCTAGCTTTTGCAGTTAATCCTTTTCCAATAATTAATGGAATTCTTCCACCTGCTCTCATCTCATCTGTTAATGTATTTGGAGCTAATTTAAATGTAGAAACAACAGCACCATCTTTTACTATTTCACCAGCATATGGTTTTAAAGTAATAACATCTCCAGTTTCAACTGAATCAACATTAGCTTGGATTGGTAAACATCCTGAATCTTCTGCAGTGTTGAAGAAAATTGGAGCAATAATAGAACCAATTACAACCCCACCTGTTCTTTTATTAGGAACACCTGGAATATCTCTTCCCATATGCCATTGAACAGAGTTGATTCCTGATTTTCTTGATGAACCAGTTCCAACAACATCTCCAACATATGCTAAAGGATGACCTTTTTCTTTTAATTCAGCCATTTTTTCTAATGGTTTTTCCATTCTTGATTGTAACATTGCTGTTGCGTGTAATGGAATATCTGCTCTTGTAAATGCAACAGTTGCAGGAGATAAATCATCTGTATTTGTTTCACCAGGGATTTTATATACAGTTAAAGTAATTTCTTCTTCTAAAGCTGGTTTGTTTGTGAACCACTCAGCATTTGCCCATGACTCAATAACTTCTTTAGCTTTTGCATTTCCAGCATCCATTAAATCTTTAACATCATTAAATGAGTTATAAACTAGGATAGTATTTTTTAATTGAGTAGCAGCAGCTTCTGCAACTTCTTCAATTTTTAAAGCTTCAACTAATGGTGGTACATTATATCCACCCATCATTGATCCTAAAATCTCGATAGCTTCAGTTTTTGAAATAACAGAACAAGAAACATTTCCTTGAACAATATCATTTAAAAACGCAGCTTTAACATAAGCAGCATCATCAACACCTGGATTGATTTTATTTTTAAATAATTCTAAACAGTATTCTGCTTCTGCAACAGGGTTAGCTTTTAATAATTCTACTAATTGTGCAGTCTGCTCAGCAGTTAATGGTAACGCTGGTAAACCACCTTGACTTAGTCTTTCTTCAGTATGTGCTTTGTAACTAGCTAATAAACTCATTTATTATCTCCTTTTAATTTTAGAAAGTTTGCTGATTATATCATA
This sequence comes from Arcobacter sp., assembly GCA_037440805.1. GTDB lineage: Bacteria > Campylobacterota > Campylobacteria > Campylobacterales > Arcobacteraceae > Aliarcobacter. Next base: position 3,314 of record JBBITK010000143.1, read on the forward strand.
AAGAAAAAAGATTAGTATGTACATTTTTTGTATAAAATTGTACAAGTTTTATTTTTGTAAAAAAAAGTTACATTTATTGTCAAAAAGTTCCTTTTTATGGAAAACCTTATAACTATTTTTGATACCATTTGACTAGACAAGAATAGATAAAAAGAGTGCAAAATGTACAACT
>JBBITK010000144.1:0-3474 GCA_037440805.1 Arcobacter sp.
AGTGTACTAACTGAATATGATGGAGAAATCCCACACGACCAAAAGAAGCTTATGAAATTAGCAGGTGTTGGAAACAAAACAGCAAATGTTTTTATGATTGAGTTTGAGGGTGCAAATCTTATGGCTGTGGATACTCATGTCTTTAGAGTTTCCCATAGATTGGGGCTTAGTGATGCTAAGACTGTGGATTTAACAGAAGCTGATTTGGTAAAAAAACTAAAAGGAGATGATTTACACATCTTTCATCAAGCTATGGTTTTGTTTGGAAGATATATTTGTAAGGCGATAAAACCTGAGTGTGATAAGTGCTATTTTCCGCAAGTTTGTAAATCTAAAAGTGGTTTTAAACCACAATAGATTTATTCACTCAATTTGCTAATTTTTGCTTTGTAAGCAGACTTTGAAAGGTATTTTCCACTACTTGGTTGAATCTCAAAAAAATCATCTTCCACTTGACTTCTTTTGACAAATTTTTTACTCTCTAAATTATTATTTATTGTTTTATTATCAACTGATATATTTTTGATTAATCCTTGTTTTAGATTATTTAGTATCATCAAAACTGTATCTTTGTTTTTGTTATCTACTTCTAGGACAATTTTACTCAAGGGCTACTCCTTTTTTATTGTTATTATATCTTACACTAATAAAAAATGATATACTAAATTACAATTAATAGGATTTGTATATGGATTTTTTGGAGAGTCAAAAGTTTGATATTATTGTTATTGGTGGCGGTGCAACGGGAAGTTCAGTGTGTTTGGATGCTTCTTTGCGTGAGTATAGAGTTCTTCTTTTGGAAAAGGGAGATTTTGGAAGTCAAAGTAGTTCCAAAAGTTCAAAACTTGTTCACGGTGGAGTTCGATACTTAGAAAAAGCCTTTACTCGTTTTGATAAATCCCAATATGATTTAGTAAAAGAGGCATTGGATGAGAGAGCTATTTTTTTGGAAAATGCTCCGCATTTAGCCAAAAAACTCAAAATAAATATCCCAATATATAATTATTTTAGTTTATTATATACATATATAGGAATTTTTATCTATAAATTTATTAGCGGTAAAAAAAATCTTGGTAAAAATAGCCTTTTAAACAAAACTTCGTTAAATCTTCTAAATCCAAATATCAAAAAAAAGAGCTTAAAAGGTGCAATATCTTTTTATGATGGGAAATTTTTGGATTTTAAAATGGTCATTTCCATATTACAAACAGCCCAATATTACGGAGCTACACTTAGAAATTATAGTGAAGTTACAAACTTTTTGTATGACAACAAAGGCAAAATTTGTGGAGTTGAGTTTGAAGATAAATTTTCCAACAAAAAAACAAAAGTTTATGCAAAAATTGTAGTAAATGCTACAGGTGCAAATGTGGATAAATTAAGAACTTTGGATGATGAAAATATTGAAAACATCTTACAATTTAGCACGGGAATACATATTGTTTTGGATAAAAAATTTTTGCCCTATGAAGAGGGGATTCTTATTCCAAAAACAAAAGATGGAAGAGTGATTTTTGTACTTCCATTTTTGGGGAAATGTCTTATTGGAACAACCGATAATCCCACAAACACAAGTGATGTTTCCAAATCTAGCAACGAAGAGATAGAGTATTTATTGGAGCATATAAATCAATATTTTGAGACAAAAATCACAAAAGCTGATATTTTATCAACTTGGAGTGGAACACGAGCATTGGCTAAATCAAACAAAAAAAAGACTCAACAGATTGTGCGAGAACATATTATCAATGTAACAAAAAATCGTTTGGTTTCAATAGCTGGTGGAAAATGGACAACATACCGAAGAATGGGCGAAGAATTGGTGGATTTTTTGGTTTCTAGCCACTTTTTACAACATACTCAAGATAGTTTAACAAAAGAGATTAAACTTTTGGGTTCAACTAATAATTTGAAATTAACCTACAAATTACTTGACTCTTATCCCATAACTAAACAAACAAAAGAGTCTTTGATAAACCTTTATGGAAGTAGGGCTGTTGAAGTTTTGAATATCGCAAAAGAGCATAATAATTTTTCGTTGATTGATGAAAAATTGCCTTATTTGAAGGCTGAAATAGATTATTGTGCAAGATATGAATATATCAAAAAACCTATGGATTTTTTGATAAGAAGAGTAGGTTTAGCCTTGATTGATAAGCAAAAAGCATTGGATTGTGTGGAAACTGTGAGTGTTGAGATGGCAAAAGCTCTTTTGTGGAGCGAAGAGAGAATATTTATTGAAAAACATGAGAGTTATGATTTTATAAATGAGAATTTTTAAAAAATAATAATTTAGTTTGGTATAATCGAATTATGGATTTTGAAAATAGAATAAACAGACTAACCGCAATATTAGAATTGTTAAGTAAAGGCTATGAGTTATCAACTCCAAGTTTGGTTGAAAAATTTGGTGTAAGCAAAAAAATCATCCAAACAGATTTTAAAGAGTATATTTTGCCTTTGTTTGTAGATGATAAGATTTATTATGATTACTCTTCCAAAACCTACAAAGCAAAAAACAACTTTTTAACCAAAACTTTGTTTAACTCCGATGAACTATCAATCATTGCAATACTAAAAAATAAATCAAAAGATAAATATAGTGATGAGGATTTGAGCCAAAAAGTTGATACTTTGTTTTTGAAGTTTGAAGATGAATTGACAAACAAACTCTATCAAACTTCTTCAATAGAAAAAATAGATAACTTCAAAAATGAGATAATCCAAATCAAAAATGCAGTTGAATCAAAATCCATAATCAAATGCTTCTATAATGATAAAAATAGAGAAATATATCCTCTGAAAATCCTAAATCTTGAGGGATTTTGGTATTTAATCATTTACGAGCCAAATGATAACAAAATTAAAACATTTTATTTAAACACAATAAAAAATATAGAAGTTTTAAATGTTTGTTTTTCTTTTGATGAAGAAAAAATAAACTCTTTTAATAATGCAATAACAGCTTATTACAAACCAGAAAATCCCCATATTTTGGTTCAACTTTATGTGGAAAAAGAGGTTTCAAAATATTTTTTGAGAAAACCATTAAATCCAAGCCAAAGGGTTTTAAAAACCTATGAAGATGAATCTTGTGATGTAGAATTAACAATAACTGATTTTATGGAAATAATCCCAATAATACAAAGATATATCCCACATATTGCAGTAATAGAACCTGATGAGTTGAAAACTAAACTAAAAGAGAATGTTAATATTTATTTGAAAAAGTTTGAGTGATGAAGTTGGGTGATTTAAGTGTGGTAAGATTTTGTTAAAAGAAAAATGAAGGGTTTAAAAAAATGAAAAAAAGTATTTTTTTATTGATATTTTTGACTATTTCTTTAATGGCGGTAAATAAAGAAAAAGAAACATATACAAATGATGTATTTTCTCCATTTTTGATTGTTCAAGAAGATTTATCTAATCAACAAATTATATTAACGCCTAAAGAGTTATCTCAAGTAAAATCAG
>JBBITK010000145.1:0-3467 GCA_037440805.1 Arcobacter sp.
AAAATTTGAGCATAGATAGAACTTGTGGCTATCATTTACATTTGTATATAAATCACTCAATATAAACTCTATTTTGTCTTCAACACCATGTTTTTTAGCATTCTCTTTTGCCAAACTCAAAGCTTTTTCATTAATGTCAACAGCAATTATTTTAATATTTGGTATTAATAAAGCTAACATTACAGAGATTATTCCACTTCCAGTTCCTATTTCTAAGACTTTTATCTCTTTTTGATTTTCATATTTTTTTAGAATTTCTACTGCATTTTCAACCAAAAGTTCTGTTTCAGGTCTTGGTATTAAAACGCCCTCTTTTACCATAAAAACTTCACCAAAAAATGTAGCTTTATTTATAATATATTCCATTGGATAATTTGTGGCTCTTTTTTTTACCAAAACTTCCAGTTCTTTTTGTTTTTCAAACTCTTGATTATAGTTTAAATGTAACCAAATTGCATTTTTATCAAGTAAATGTAACATCAAAATTTCTATCTCTTTTTGAGGTATATGTGTTACATCTTTTAATAAATTGCTATATTTTCTAACTGTATCTTTTATTGTCATAATTTCTATTTTCCTTAAAAAGTGAGGATTATAATATATTTTTAACCCAAAATATATAAAGCCAATTCATCTGCCAATAAAAAATTTTTATTAAAAATCCTATTATTTTCCTCAAAAACTTTGTTATGTTCTTTTAAATCATCAATTTTTTCTAACTCTTTTTTATCAAAAATATTCAAATTAACACCTGTTGAACATCTTAAACCTAATAAAACTTTTTCCGTTTTTATATCTTCTAAAGATAATTCTTCTGTTTCATATTTTAATGGATTTGATATGTACTCTTCTATATTTTTATTTGGATAATATCTAATACCATCTATGCATCCCACTGCACCACAACCTATACCTAAATAGTTTTTATATTCCCAATAGCCATAATTATGTTTAGATTCACAATTTTTTTCTTTTGCAAAATTTGAAATTTCATATTGATTGAAACCATTTTTTGCAATAAAATCAAAAATTTCATATGACAAATCTTCATCATCAATTTTCAAACTATTTTGATTTTTGGCTTTTTGTTCAAGTAAAAAAAACTTTGTTCCCTCTTCTATCGTAAGTGAATATGCACTTAAATGTGTTACAGGAAGTGAAAAAGCCATCTCTAAATCTTTTTTAATACTCTCAAATGTATCATCTTTAACACCATATATAATATCACAATTAATAGAGTTAAAACCTATATTAAAGGCATTATTTATGGCTTCTATGGCTGTTTTTGAACTATGAGCTCTTCCCAAAAATTTGAGTTTTTTATCATCAAAACTCTGTACTCCAAAACTTACTCTATTAACTCCATAAGAATACATTCCTTGCAACCACTCTTTTGTTGCAGAATTAGGATTAGCTTCCGTTGTGATTTCAATATTTTCATTTAAATATGGTTTTATTATTTCAAATATTTCTTTATAATTTTCATGTTTAATTGTAGAAGGAGTACCTCCTCCAAAGAAAACTGTTTCAATTTTTGGTTCATATTTTTCCAACTGATTTTTTAATTGTATTTTCAAAGCTTCCAAATAATTTTTTTTTAGATTAGATTTATCTGTGTATGAGTTGAAAGCACAATAAAAACATTTACTGTCGCAAAATGGTATATGTATGTATAAAAGCAATTTTTAATCCTAAATTTTATAAAATTTCCAGCTAATTATAAGGGAAAATATATTTATGACTGATAAAAACGACAAATTAGATACTAACAAAAATAAGAAATTTAGACCTAATGTTGCAGCGATTGTACTATCAGCCAAGTATCCTCAAAAATGTGAAATATTTATAGCTTCAAGAACAGATGTTGAAAATGCTTGGCAGTTTCCACAAGGTGGAATTGATGAAGGTGAATCATCAAAAGAAGCATTGTTTAGGGAATTAGAAGAGGAAATTGGAACAGGCGATATAGAAATCATTGCAGAATATCCAGATTGGGTTTCATATGAATTCCCACCTGCTATTGCAAAAAAAATGTATCCTTTTGATGGACAAAGGCAAAAATATTATCTAGTTAAGTTAAAAAAAGGCGCAAAAATCAATATAAATACTGAAATTCCTGAGTTTAGTGAATATAAATTTGTACCAACAGAAAATATATATGATTATATAACTTTTTTTAAACGAACTGTTTATAAACAAGTTTTGAAATATTTTAAAGAAGAAGGTTATATTTAAAAAGGAATAAAAAAACAGATGTTAAAAGTACTTAAATTTGGTGGAACAAGTGTTGGAACACTTGATAGAATTCAAAATGTTGCAAACATTATAAAAAAAATAAGAGAAGAAGGTCATGATATTATAGCTGTTGTTTCAGCTATGAGTGGCGAAACAAATAAGTTAATAGAATATTCAGAATTTTACTCTAAAACTCCAAAATTAGATGAAGTTGATATGTTACTAATTGCAGGAGAGAGAGTAACTTCTGCATTATTGTCAATAGCACTTAATGAAATGGGATTAAAAGCTACTTCTATGAGTGGAAGACAAGCTGGAATTATGACTGATGGAGCTCATACTAAAGCTAGAATAGAGACTATTGATACAACAGGAATGAAACAAGCAATAAAAGAGGGAAATATTATTATTGTTGCTGGTTTCCAAGGTGTTGTTCAAGATACTTTAAGGGTTTCAACTTTAGGAAGAGGTGGAAGTGACTTAACAGCTGTTGCTATTGCTGGAGCTATTGAAGCTGATGTTTGTGAGATTTATACAGATGTTGATGGTATTTATACAACAGACCCACGAATTGAGCCTAAAGCTAAAAAACTTGAAAAAATTTCTTATGATGAGATGTTAGAACTTGCATCATTAGGAGCAAAAGTTTTACAAAATAGATCTGTTGAAATGGCGAAAAAATTAAATGTAAATTTAGTATCAAGAAGCAGCTTTACGCCAGAAGTTGAAGGTACATTAATAACAAAGGAAGAGAATATTATGGAAAAACCAGTTGTAAGTGGAATTGCTTTAGATAAAAATCAAGTAAGAGTAGGAATGTATGGAGTAACAGATAGACCAGGTATTGCTTCAGCTATTTTTACGGCCCTTGCAGATGCAAATATTAATGTTGATATGATTGTTCAAACTGTTGGTGTTGATGGGAAAACAGATTTAGATTTTACAATTCCAAGAACAGATTGGGAAATTTGTAAAACTGTAATGGAGAAATTTAAAGCTGAAACTGAAAATATTGATTACAACGAAAAAATTTGTAAAGTTTCTATTGTTGGTGTTGGTATGAAATCTCATACAGGTGTTGCTTCAAAAGCATTTACTGCAATGGCAAGTGAAAATATCAATATCAGAATTATCTCTACAAGTGAAATTAAAATTTCTATGATTATAGAAGAGAAATATGCAGAATTAGCTGTTAGAGTTTTACATGATGCTTATGAGTTGGATAAGTAATA
>JBBITK010000146.1:0-3443 GCA_037440805.1 Arcobacter sp.
ACAGCTTTGTTAATAGAATCAAATTCACTAATCATAGTTATACCAAAACTTGCGGTTATTGTAGTATTTGAAATCTCTTTTAGTAAAATATCATCTTCTATTAAAGTTCTTAATTTCTCTGTTATATTTTTTGCATCATCAAGTTTTGTATCAATTAGTGCAATAATAAACTCCTCTCCACCCCATCTTGCTACAAAATCCTTTTGTCTAATATTATCTTTTAGTATCAATGCAACTCTTTTTAATACATCATCACCTTTTTGATGTCCTAAACCATCATTTATCTGTTTGAAATTATCTATATCCAGAAATATTAAAGCTATTTTTTCATCGTCATTTTTTATGTTTATAACCCTATTTAAATTTGCTTCAAAATCTCTTCTATTTGAGATATTTGTTAGGGCATCGTGATTTGATAAATATTCCAATTTAGAGCTATATTTTTTTATTACAAAAGATACAATAAATGCAACAATAACTGTAATAAGTAGTGATATAAATAAATTTAGATGGAACATCTCTTTTACATTTCTTGTAAAATCACTCAAATTTGCATCAACTACCAAATATAAATCCAATTCAGGAATATATTTAGTATTTAAAATATGCTTTTCATCAAATTTTTCATATTCAATAACATTTTGTTTTTTTGATAAAATCAAATCTTTAAACTCTTTTAGGGAAGAATTATCATCAATGGTTAAATTAAAGTTTAGATTTCTCTCTGCTAGTACAACTTCTCCCTTTTCATTGAAAAAAGTTACTATAAATTTATGTTTAGTTCTAAATGTTTTTAATAAATCATCTATATATGAGATTTTTAATGCAACACCAGTTGCTCCTAAAAAATGGAAGTTGTTATCAAATATTTTGTAGTTTATAAACATAATGAGATTATTTGATAATTTTTCATTGAAATCGAGATTTATTTCATGTTTAGATTCTTGGTTTTTAAAGTCAAAATACCACTTATTTGAAACTTTTTTTTCATCTATTTTTTCGATAAATCCATTTTGAGTATAGTAGCTTTTTGTGATATCAGATACCAAAAAAGTATTAAACATTTCATACTTATTTTTTATTCTCTCAAGATACTTGATAATTTTATCTCTGTTTTCTTCCTCATGCAAAAGCCAATCATGAACAAATGTATCATTTGCCATCATTGAAGATACTAAAAAAGGCTCTATAATATTTTTTTGTATATCAGTATAAATATTGTCTAAAGATAGCGGTAAAGATTGATTTTTTAATTGTTCTTGGGCGTTATTTAGGGAAACTATATAATTTACTATTGAGGTTGTTATTGATAGCATTGTAAGTAAAAGTGATATTATTATTACAACTTTGTATTTAGATTTCATCGTAAAAACTCCATTTTTATCTATTTCATTGTATCATTAAAGTTATTAAGTGGATGTAAATTTTACAACTTACAATAAATATAACTACTTTTGTAGGATATATTAGAAAAGAGGGTTATTTAGTTATGAAAAAAATTATTTTTGGAATTTTTGTAATAGCAATAGTATTTGGAATATTTAGATATTCAAAACAAAATGAGACATTTGATGAAGCTCAATATAAAAAAATTCATGATGAATTTTTCCTAGAAAGAGAAGGTTGGGATTGCTATGAAATTGATAGTAATTTGATTAGTGTTTTTAAAAATATTGTTGAGAGTATAAAAAAAGTAAATTCTGAAACCAACAAACAAAAATATTTACAAAATAAACTCAAATATTATGAAGAAATATCCTCTAAACACAAAGGTTATATAAAATATTTAATAGAGTATTCAAAAAAAGAGTTGAAAAAAAGTAAAAGTAGTGATGTTATAGAAAAAAATCAATTTTTTGAGAACAATAAAAAAATATATCTTGAACAAAGATCTAAAGTTTTACCACTTTACATAAAATTATCTAAATTTGTTGATAATGATATGAAAAGCAGTTTTGATTCGGAAGTTTCAAAAACATACTTCAACAAGCTATCAAGTGCCTTGAAAACTTGTCAGCAAATAAGTGAAATAGAGAGTAAAATACCAACTATTATGTATAACTTAGATAGTGAAAACAACGAAAATATACCTTTGGATGATTATGAAACAAAAGTTTTTGAAAAACTAATAGTTCAAAATATAAATGCAAAAAAATATCCTTATGCAAATGAGTTATTTATTGGAATGATTAAATTTCAAATATTAGAAAATGACTATTATTTTGGTGCAGTTGATAAAACTATAGATGAATATGCACTTTTTTTGACAAAGTATAAATTGAATAAAAAAGAGAATATGGAGAAAATCTTGGAGTTTGTAAAATCATTTCAAGAAGATGATATTTATGAGGATGGTTTACATAAAGATGATAAGATTATTGAAAAAATAAATAAAATTATTTTTTCATAAAAAACATTATAATTAGAAGTAAAATTTATACATTAATTATTACTTTTTTTTATAATTAGTTGTGATATAACCATGGTACTAAACTTTAAAGAGAGGGCGTATTATGAAAAATATGAGTATCGCAAAGAAATTTTCTCTTATTACAATCATAGTTACATTATTTATGCTAACTATTGGTTATTTCATTTTAAACAATAATAAGAAAGATTTAATAAGTGATTTGTACAATAGTGTCGGTAGTGAATTGAGATATTTAGCAACTGAGAAAATAGAGTCTAAATTGGAAGTTGGAATTTCAAATGGAATTTCAATCGCAAATGATGAGATGATAAAAGAGGCATTAAAGACAAATAATAGGTCTTTGGCCATAACTGCCTTGGCTAATCTATCAGAAAATATGAAAAAATCTACGCCTTTTCAAAATATAAAAATCCATATTCATACAAAAGATAATCACTCTTTTTTAAGATCTTGGAAAAAAGATAAATTCGGAGATGATTTAAGTGCTTTTAGAGCAAGTGTTGTGGAAGTTAATAGTACAAAAAAAGCTGTAAATACATTTGAAGTTGGAAAAGAGGGATTGACTATTAGGTCAGTTGTTCCTATTTTTGATAATCAACAAAATCATCTAGGTTCTTTGGAGTTTATGCAAGGTATAAATTCTGTTGCAAAATCATTTAATAAAAGTGAAGATGCTTTTATTTTATTGATGGATAGCAAAGCTGTTGTTGAGCAATTTGAAGAGAAATCTAAACTAAAAGATTATGTAATATCTCAAAGTTTTGTGGATGAAAAATTTTTGGCAGAGGTTAAAAATGTTGATTTTTCAAAACTTTTAAACGAAAAATATTTAATTAGTGATAATTACTTTTTGACATATACAAAAATAAAAGATTTCCAAAACAAAGAGTTAGGTATAGCTTTGGTTGGAAGACCTTTAGTAAAAGTAGAAGTTGCCATTAGTCATACGGCAAATATAATCTATTTGGCTCTATTGATTTTGATTATTTCATTGATTTTAAGTGCAGTTATT
>JBBITK010000147.1:0-3373 GCA_037440805.1 Arcobacter sp.
TACAATGATATAACCTGGATTTGTTACCATAGGGTTTCCTGTTTTTTGCTAGAAGCTATCGTTATTTCAGGTAAATAAATAATGTCTGATTCATCTAAAAATATTTTTTTTGATAGTTTTTGATTTTCAGATAAAACTTTTTCAAAGAAATCAAGTGTTCCATATTCTCTAAAAACTATTTCATCTAACCTTTCTCCATTTTTAGCAGTAACTTCTTTCATTTTGAACCGCCTATAACTTGTAAATCTATTTGGTATTCTTGTTTTAAAAATTCACCTGTATTTAAAAAATTGTTTCTTTTCTTATTCAATGAAAAAATAAGAATTTCAAATGCTTTACCATTTGAAAAAGCCATAGTTACTGCTCTTTTTCTAGCTGCCATTTTTTCAAATGCATTTAATTGTTTTTGACTTTTACAAATCAAAGTGCCTTTTAATAAAATTTGTTCTTCATGTCTTCCTGTGTTTTGATATGTATCAAAACCGCCTAGATTTTGATGTGTAGCAAAAAAATATGTTATTCTGCTTTCAAATTCATCATAACTTGTTTTGCTTACATCAAATTCATAATCATCAATCATTGCCAACATTATAATTCCTCATCATTTAGTGAATTAGTTTTTTTTGCCAAAGCATTTGTTACACCTTTTTGAACATCAACTGTACTTGATGGATTATTTACAGTAACTTGAATGTGATTTGTTTGCTGAACATCTTTATTAACTACATCTTTCTTATCAATAGGTAAGGGTGTATAATTTAACTTTGATTCATTTTCTGCAGGTTTATTTGCTTTGTGATCAATTATAAAAAATTGACTTGCTGATTTTAAACCATCACCTATTGCACTACCCATTTCAACAGCTTTATTACCTATCGTAGTTCCAATATTTGCTAATGCTCCAAGAGTATTGCTTATTAGTTCATTTATCCATTGAAATTTACTTGCCAACCAATTAAAGAAGTCTTCAAAAGGTTTTTTAATAAATTCAATAACACCAATGAAACTATTTTTTATATTTTCCCAGGTGCTAATAAAGATTGAGGTCACACTATTCCATAAAAAACTAAAGAAATTTTCTATTGGAGACCATATAGATACAATTATGCTTTTGGCTATATTAGAAACATCAGTAACTATATTTTTAATTCCCGTCCAGGCATTGCTAAAGATTTGAATAACTCCATCCCAAAGGTTTGTGAAGAAATAAGTTATTACACCCCAGTTGTTCATTATCATACCAATTGGAGTCCAACCTAAATAGGTTTTAATCACATATATTGATGAAGAAAAAATATTTTTTATACCATTCCAAATATTAGAAAATAAATTAGTTATCCCAGACCATACAGAAATAAATATATTTCCTATTACATCTGAAAATATACTAATTGTACTTTTTATACCATTCCAGGTATTACTAAAAATATTGCTAACATCTGCCCATAAATCAATAAAAAAATCTTTTATCGGTTCCCAATAAATATAGATTAAACCTACTGCTAAACCAATTGCTGCAATTGCAACTCCAATTGGATTTGCTAAAAATATGCTGTTTAGAACAATTAGCGCTCTACCTAAACTTAAAAGACCTGTAATAACAAAACTACTCATAAATCCTATTGCACTAAAAGAAAGTGATAAAGCTATAGCTCCAACTACGGCTATTCCTAAAACTCTACTAAGATTTGGAAAGGCAACTACAAAATCACCAACAAAATCGCTAATAACTCTAAGTGGTGCAATTACACTATTTAAAGCAGGTAGTAAAAGTGTTCCAAAATTAATAGCTATTTTTGTAATAGTATTACCCAATAATTTTAAATTATTTGCAGATGTTTTACTTCTAGTTTCAAATTCTTTATTCATGCTTCCAAGATACTTAGTTTTATCAGCTACACTATCTAAAGCTTTTGTATAATTTTCTAATCCACCAACTAATAATGCAATATCATCACTATATTCAGCACCAAATAAATCAGATAAAACACCCATTTGATCTTCTTTTGGAATTTCTTTTAAAGTCTCTAAAAATCCAATTAATGCACCTTGTGCATCATCTTCTATATTCATTTTTAATTGTTTAGCAGTCATTCCTATATATTTTAACCCTTCTCCAAAGGATTTTGGTTGTTTTTCTGCTGTTTGAAGTTTTAATAATAATGCATTTATTGCTGTTGCTGCAACTTCTGGCGGTTTTCCAAGTGATAAAAAAGCACTACTTAATGCACCTGCTTGAACTGTAGTTAAACCAAATATTTTAGCTATTCCACCTATACGACCAAGTGTTTCTACTACATCAGAAGCTTTTGAAGCGCTAGTATCACTTAAATGGTTTATACTATCACCTAATTCAACTATTTGAGATTGACTTAATCCATATATATTCATAAGTTTAGCTATGCTATCACCTGCATGTTCAGCATTCATATCAAAAGCCGTACTCATCTTTGCAACTGTTACCGTAAATTCAAGTAAGTTTTCTTTTGCTATACCTAATTGACCACCACTTGCACTTATTGTTGCTAATTCTGTTGCGCTTAAAGGAATAGTTTGAGATAAACTTAATAAACTCTTTTCAAAATCTTTAAACTCTAAATCATTTGCAAAATCAACTACTTTTTTTACATCAGCCATTGCTGATTCAAAATCTATTGCTACCTTAAAAGGCATTACAATAGAAGTTCCAAGAGCTAATTTATCTACAAAGCTTTCTTTAAATTTTTTTCTATACTCACTAAGCCCTTTATCTAAATTAAAACTTTTATCCATCAGTTTAATATTTCTGGTAAGCCCAATAATTGTAGAATTTAATTTAGTAGCTTCACTTGAAGCTTTTCCGAATTTACTACCCAAATCAATTCGTTTATCTTTCAACTCTTGTAATTTGGAATTAAGCATATTTGTACTTTTTAGTGCTGAACCAAAAGCATTAGCTCCACCAAAAACAGCACCAATGGTAATACCTAAAGCGAAGGTTTTCATTTTTTATAATCCTTACATTCCTTTACAAAATAGAAGAAATCATTTAATTCCATTCCTAAGATTTCTTCATATCCAAAAGAAAAGGTATAACCTATCATAGCTATACCTTTTCTCGCATCTTCCCAGGTTATTACAAAAAACTTTTTAACGCCGTTTGCAATGAAGTGTAATCTTTTAAAGATAACTCATCAATTTCATCCATTGTCATATTTGTTAAATTACCAATTAATTTAATTTCTTGTTCTGCATCAGTTTTTGCCTCTTGAGATATTCTCATATCTCTTACCTTTGGTTCTCTCATTTGTACAGTTTTACCATTTGCTAATGTTATATCTTTCATCTTTTACCTTTTTATTGTATATGGCTTCTAAGTGTTGCTAAAAAATCA
>JBBITK010000148.1:0-3312 GCA_037440805.1 Arcobacter sp.
TATCTGAATCATCACCTTTTGTTAATGCACCAAAATAGTATGTATTCAATATGGCAACACTTCCAAGACCAACAGCAATAGCTTTTGCTTGATCTCTATCTCCACCTTTTGGCTCTCTTGCTAAATTTTCAACAATACCTTTTGCCCAATTTATAGCAAACTCTTCTCCATGGTGAATAATCATAGCTGACATTAAAGATTGGTTATAAACACTTGTTGAAGATCTAACCATAATTTGATTTTTATATTTTGGGTTAGCCAAATCTTCATAAGTTGGTAAATCTTTTAAAATAGAACTATCTTTTGTTACAGCTAAAACTCTAGCTCTTTTTGTAAGTCCAAACCAGTTATTGTTTTTATCTCTTAATTTTTCAGGAATAGCCTCTTCTAAAACTTTTGATTTTATAGGTTGAAATAGATTTTTATCCATTGCTCTTTGAATTCTTGCAGCATCAACAGTTATAAAAACATCTGCTGGAGATTTTGCACCTTCACTCTCTAATCTTTTTATTAAAGCATCATCTTTTGCTTCAATTACATTTACTTTTATTCCTGTTTGTTTTTCAAACATTTTATATAGTTCTTTATCTGAATCATAGTGTCTACTTGAGTAAACATTAACTTCGTTAGCATATAACATAATTGTAGAAGCAAAAATTGTAAAAATTAATTTTTTAAACATTTAATTCCTTTTTTCTAAAAAATTTTAAGAAGTATAATCTTAAAAAACTTTATCTTTTCTTAATAGTAATAATGATTATCAAATATATAATTATTTAAAGTTAAAACAAATTTATAATTGATACAATACCAACAATAAATATAAAGGGATTTTTTAAATGATTTTAATGATTGATAACTACGACTCTTTTACTTACAATATTGTTCAGTATTGTTTAGAATTAGGTGCAGATTTAAAAGTTATAAGAAATGATGAATTAACTATTGAACAAATTGAAGCCTTAAATCCTGAAAAAATTATAATTTCTCCAGGACCAGCTACTCCAAATGAAGCGGGAGTTTGTTTGGAAGCTATCAAATATTTTGCAGATAAAAAACCTATTTTAGGAATTTGTTTGGGACATCAAGCAATAGGTCAAGTTTTTGGAGGAGAAGTTGTAAAAGCAAAAAATATGATGCACGGTAAAACTTCAAAAATAAAAGTTACAAAAGATACCATAATTTTTGATGGTCTTCCAAAAGAGTTTACCCAAACAAGATACCACTCTTTAATAGTTAAAAAAGATAACTTACCAACAGTAATTATTCCAACATCAATTAGTTTAGATGACGAAGAGATAATGTCTTTGGAAATAGAGGGTAAACAAATCTATGGTGTTCAATTTCACCCTGAATCAATTATGAGTGAATATGGACATGAAATAATCAATAATTTTCTTAAAATATGACAAACAAATATAACTACTTTTTTGGTTTTTCATTAATTTCAATAGTAGTTATATTATTGTGGATATTAGAAGGTTTGAGCATCTCATACAAAGAGGCTTTAAATCTTTTTGTTAATAATTCTGTATTATCCTTAATTACAAGAACTTCTATTTCTTTATTTGGACAAAATGATTTTGCTCTTAGACTACCCTTTTTAATTTTGTATATTTTTAGTGTAATTTTAATGTATAAACTTACACAAAATTATTTTAGATATGAAAAGGATAGATTAATATCCATTATAATTTTTATGATATTACCAGGAATGATAAGTGCTTCCTTACTAGTAAATAGTGCTATTCTAATTATCTTTTGCCTTTTGTTATATTTGTATTTGTATGAAAAATATCAAAAACACAATTATTTATTATTGTTGTTACTCTTATTTATAGATAATTCAATAATAATATTTTATTTAGCCTTATTCTTTTATTCTTTAAAAAATAAAGAAACAAAAGCTATTTATTTATCACTACTATTATTCTTAATTTCAGTATATATATATGGAATTCCAAGTGGGGGAAAGCCAAAAGGATTTTTAGTTGATACCTTTGCAATTTATGCAACAATTTTTTCTCCATTACTATTTATATACTTTTTGTATTCAATTTATAGAAGAGGAATTGAAAATAAGAGAGATTTAACATGGTATATAAGTGTATCGGCTCTTGTCGTATCAATACTTTTTTCAATTAGACAAAGAATTTATATAGAAGATTTTGCACCTTATGTAATTATTTCATTACCTTTTATGTTGAAAAGATTTTTTCACTCTTATAGAGTTAGATTGAAAATATTTAGAAAAAAACATCTAATTTTGGCTAGCTTGATTATATTTATGTTAGTTATGAATGTTTTAGTAACAATGTTCAATAAATCTCTTTATCTATTTTTGGAAAATCCAAAAAAACATTTTGCTTATCAATATCATTTTGCAAAGGATATTGCAAAGAAATTAAAAGAAAAAAATATAGATGAAATATATAGTGACGATAAAACACTAGATATTAGATTAAGGTTTTATAATATAAAAACTGGAACAAAATATTTTATTACAGAAAATAAACCAGAATATTTTGATGATGTAATAAAAATTAGTTATTACAATGTAATTTTAAAAAATTTATATATTGTTAAAAAATGAAAAAAGCTTTTACCTTATTAGAATTAATATTGGTAATTACACTCTCTTCTTTGCTTTATTCCTTTTTCTCAACAAAAATTCAAGATAACAAACTAGAAGAAGCAACAAATCGTTTATTAATTTACTTGAAACAAATAAGATATCAATCTTTGATAGACAATAAATATAATCAAAATAATTCTTTATGGTTTAAACAAAGATGGACACTCAAATTTTTTAGATGTAGACAAGATGTAGGTGGAATATATTATGTAATTTATAGTGATAAAAATCAAACAGGGCAACCTAGTATAGAAGATAGTATGAAAGATTTTTTAACAAACAAAAACATATATAGTTCTAATTTTTGTAAGAAATCTAAAGAAAATAGTGAATATGTTTTATTAACTCAAGAGTATGGAATAAGTGATATTCAACTTTCTTGTAACCAAACTTCATCATTGGGGCAAATAAGTTTTGGAGAAGATGGATATGTATATAGTAAGTTGAGTAATTATGAAAGTGAACAAAATTTATACAAAATAGAAGAAAAATGCGAATTAAAATTAATACAAAACAGTGAAAAAAATAAAAAAATAGTTATAGAAGGAAGAACTGGATATGTTTATATTGATGATTAAACCCCGATAATAGGGGTAATTGAAGGGAATTTTGAATAAATTTTAAAATTTCTTGAAAAAAGTCTTGACAAAGGGAGTAGAATCTATTATAATTCCCGT
>JBBITK010000149.1:0-261 GCA_037440805.1 Arcobacter sp.
ATGGTGGGATAAATGAATGGTGGCAACCAGCAGCCTATGAGAGTTGGACTCATCATAAATATGATGATCCTAGTCACAAAGTAATAGTGGCTTTTGGAGGACAAAATGATGCAATAATGTGGAAACATTTAGTAAATGCAGATGGTTCACCTAATCTAACTGTTATTAATAATTTAGCAGAAGAATTAGTTGCACTTTTCAATCAAGAATTTAAAGTTTATGAAAAAGATGAAACTTTAAAAGAAATAGGAAAAGTAAATA
>JBBITK010000149.1:289-3308 GCA_037440805.1 Arcobacter sp.
AGCCAGAAAGACTTACACAAAATGAAAGCGAAGCTTTAAATAAATTGGTAGATATGATTAGGAGCGCTACAGCATATTCAGATAGAAAACCTATTTTATACTTAACTACTTATCATGTTGGGGCTGATGATGACAAATTGTGTGCCGGTTATTCAAATATTAGAGAGAATCTGGATAAATGTTCTTTTGATGAAGATTCAATTCATACTGGAGAAGTAAAATGGCTCTTAGAAAATGCAAAAGACAAATTTGATTACTTTAATCTAATGGCTTATGATGCTGGTCAAAATTTCAGATATCAAACTGCTTTAAATAATTATTATAAAATTATTGGAGACAAAACAAAAATAAATCTAGGACTTAGTATAGCTACTCAATGGGATGACATTGTTGATCATGATGTTTTTGTACAATCTATAGATAATAATAAATTTAGAACTGAGTGGGCAAAACAAAATGGCTTTGGTGGTATTTTTGTATGGGCTAACGGAAGTGTACCTCTGTTAGAAGATAAAAAATTATCTTTTTCAGAACAAGTTAATCGAACAAATGAGTTATTTGATATAATAGATGGTTCAAAAGAGTTTTCATTAAATAGAATTCTTCCAAACAAAATATCGTATTTGACAGATTGGGGATTAACTAATGAAGATGGTTCAAATGTTTTTTTAGAACATTATAAAAACTCAAAAACAAATGCTACTATTTTAGCCTTTGCAAAATGGAGTGCGGCTGGTAATATAGTTAGAAATTCACCAACGTCAACTCTATCTTCTGAAGATATATTGGATGGTGGGATAAATGAATGGTGGCAACCAGCAGCCTATGAGAGTTGGACTCATCACAAATATGATAATCAAAACCACAGAGTACTTATAGCTTTTGGTGGGCAAAATGATGCAGACATTTGGGAATACCTTCTAACTAACGGAGAAACCAATTCGAGCACTATTATGAAATTAGCTCTCAATTTAATAGACTTATATAATGAAAATTTTCCTGTTTATAAAAAAGAAGATGATGGGGAATTATCTATAATAGGATATGTAAATATTGATGGTTTTGATTTTGATTTTGAAAAACCTGAAAGAATTACTCTAGCTGAACAACAAGCTATGCTTCAATTAGGACAAACATTAAAAGAGCTTACACATAGTTTTGATAGAAAACCTATTATATCTTTAACAACATACCATGTTGGAGCCGATAATGTAGATGATTGTGATGGAGAATATAATAATCTAAAACCAGATAAATGTTCTTATGATAAAGCTTCAGATCATACAGGAGAAGTAAGATGGCTCTTAGAAAATGGGAAAAATGATTTTGATCTTTTCAATTTGATGGCTTATGATGCTGGTGAAAATTTTAGATATCAAACAGCTTTAAATAATTATAATAATTTGATAGAAGATAAAACCAAAGTAAGATTAGGTCTTAGCATAGCTTCCCAATGGGCTGGAACTGATGAACAAGGAAATTCTATATCATTTGTTCAAACTCAAAGTGAAAATATCAATAGAGCAAGTTGGCAAAATGATAATGGATATGGAGGTGTTTTTGTATGGGCTAATGGAAGTGTACCTCTAACAAATGGAGAATATTTATCTTATTCAGAACAAATTAATCAAACTAATATACTTATTGAAAATATCAATAATAAGAACATCAATGGATTTACTGTAAATCAATATCAACATTTAAGTGGTTATAACAATAAACACTATAAAAATATTTCAAGAGAAGCTTGTGGGGAACAATGTTTAAATGATGATAATTGCTTATCTTTTGACTATTTTAATAATACAAATGAGTGCGATATTAGTTATGAAAGCAAGTTGACAAAACCTTCTTCTTTTAAAACAAATACAGGTGGGTATGATTATTATCATAGAGACGAGCTTGCCCTATCAAGCTCAAGCTTAGATCAATTTACAGTAAATGATAAACAAAATTTAAAAGGTTTTAACAATAAAAATTTAAAATCTGTTACAAAATTAGATTGTGCAAATGAATGCTTAAATGATACGCAATGTTTATCATTTGATTATCATAATAATACAAATGAATGTGATATAAGCTATGAAAATAAAGATACTAAACCTAAGAGTTTCGAAAAAAATAAAGGTTCATTTGATTATTTTCATAAAAAAGATGGAACAAATTTAGAAAAATTTTCAAGAATGGCAGATTATGGATTAAGTGGATACAACAATAGGCATCTTAACAATATAACTAGATCAGAATGTGCAGATAAATGTTTAGAAGATACGCAATGTTTATCTTTTGACTATTATAATAATACAAATGAGTGCGATATAAGTTATGAAAGCATGCTTACAAAACCTTTAGATATTAAAAGGAATCTTGGAAAATATGATTATTATCATAAAAAATAATATATTTATCTAAATAATAAAGAGTTTGTCCTTTGAGGAGCAAACTCTTTTGAATTTTTTAAAACTAATAAATTAATCATTTATATCAAATAGGAATCAAATGGAACAAATACAATTAAGCATGAATAAAGATTTATATAACAAAATGTTAATTCACCTATATAATAAAGAAACTACTATGGAAAACTATATTTATGAATTAATCAAAAAAGATCTAAATTCAATTGTAATTTTAGAGAATGGTTTTATCTTTTTTAGGGAAAAAGAGAAAATTTTCTTAGAAAACAAAAAAGAGATACATTTAACAAAAATGGAATACAAAATATTTCAACTTTTATTAGATAATGTAAATGAAGTAGTTTTGTTGAAAGATATTTATAACCTTTGGGAAGATAAAAATCCAGCTATTCATACAGTTAGAAATAGAATTATGTTTTTACGAATTAAACTCTATCCAAAATTAATAAGTAATATTTCAAACATAGGTTATAAAATGAATTTATAACCTATTAGAAAGTTTCTAATTTTATTCCTAAGCCTCTGATAGTAGTTATGATATTTTCTCCAAGTTTTTTTCTAATAGAAAAAAGAAGACTTCTATATGTTTGTTCATTCATATA
>JBBITK010000150.1:0-3292 GCA_037440805.1 Arcobacter sp.
TATCTCTAAATTGGTTGTTACTAATGCCAATGCCAAAGAATTTGATGGAAAAAATGAGGTTAAAGCCAAAGATATGAAAATAAAAGAAGACCCAATATATAACATAAAAACAAATGAAATATCTTATAAAAAGAGTCCTTCTAAATCTGATTTTGCTCCCAAAAAAGAGAGCAAAATAATCACTGCAAACAAAGATTCAGATGATTGGGAGAGCTTTTAAAAGCTCTCTTTTTTATATTAAAATAAATCCTTAGGAATTCAATATGAAATATTTAAATAAATTAGTTTATGAAAATTTCAATCCTTCATTAAAATCAATCTTATTTGTAAGCAATAAAGAGATAGATTTTATAAAACCGCATATTAGAAAAGAGTTTAAAAATATATATAACTTTTTATTTATCAGTGAAAAGAAGTTCTATTATTTATTTGATAAAGATTTTGTAAATATACCTTTAATTATTTTTGATAACCAAAATAACAACTTAAAAAAGCTATATGATATTTTTGAATATGTGGGTGTATCTGTGGATAAAATACCAATTATTTTAATAGAACATCATTTAGATTATGAATATAATCTATATAAATTACTCAATATCTACTCTATTTTAGAACCTAACTTTGACGAAAAAATTTTATTTTTACACATTGAATTATGTTTAAATTTTACAAATGCTTATGAAGAGATTGTTATTAATAGTGATTATTATTTTATTAAAAATGAAAATGCCCTATATAAAAACAATGAAAAGGTATCACTAACAAAAACAGAAGCAGAAATACTTAGAATGTTATTGACCAATACAAAAAAAATAGTTAGTTATCAAGAGATAGAAGAGACTGTATGGAAAGGCAAAAATTTTACAAGATATACCTTGAGAAACTCTATAAATAATATTCGTAAGAAAACTGAACCTTTTTTTATTAAAAATAAGCAAGATGAGGGATATTATATAAATATCTAATATGCAAAAATCATCTAATAAGGAAATTTTGTGTTTAAAGATTTGGAAAGAATAGCACTAAAACAAAAAATTATTTATATTTTCTTAATATCTATAATTTCAATAATATTAGTGTTAACATTGAATAAGTTTTTTATAAATAAAATAAAAATAGGAAGTGATACCTATAATAAAATTATTAGTTCTAAGGATTTAGTAGCAGATGTTCTTCCTCCTCCAATGTATATAATAGAGACTAGATTACTCTCGTATGAACTTTTAACAACTTTAAATACAAAAGAACAAAAAATAAAAATCCAAGAATTACAAAGATTAGAAGAAGAGTTTAATATAAGATCTAATTATTGGGAAAAAAACTTAACAAATGACTACTTAAAAAAAACATTTAATCACATAAAAGATACCGGTAAAAACTATTTTAAAATATTGAAAACAAAATACATCCCATCTATTTTAAATAATGAAGAGTCCATATCAAAAATGATTCTAGTTGGAGAATTGGATAACTTATATAAAGAACACAGAAAGTATGTAGATGATTTAGTAATCTTTGCAAAAAATGAAGTAAATGATATGGAAAGGTTTTCTAAAAATCAAGAAACTAGAATTTTTATGTTTATTTTATTGGTAAATATGATTGTAATTTTTGTATTTATTTTAGCACTATTATTTATTTTAAATAGTATTAGAAATTCAATAAAAAATATAAAAAAAGGTATTGAATCTTTCTTTTTTTATTTTAATAATAGAAATAAACAACCAGATAAAATTGAGATAAAAACAGATGATGAGTTGGGAGAGATTGCACTACTAATCAATAATAATGTGGGAACTTTATTTAGAGAAATTGAAAATAACAATGCCTTACTAGATGAAGTTAAAGAGATAATTATTAAACTCAAAAAAGGGGAATTTGACAAAAAAATAGAGACTATGACCAATGATAAATCACTGGATGAGTTAAAATTATTAATCAATACTTTAATAAACAATTTACAAAATAACTACATTGAAATATTAACTAAAGAGAATAAATTGATAGAAACAAAAGAACTTCTTAATATGAATATCAAAGAGTTGGAAACAATTTTTGATATTTCAAAAGATGGTATAGTTCTTTTGGATTCTCAAACAAATTTCATATATTTTAATAATGCTTTTTCTGATTTAACAGGATATTCACTGGATGAATTATTAACAAAAAAAGCAAAAGATTTAGCATTTAAAGAAGATAAAGAGAGTTTTGAATTAATTCTTGAAGAGGTAAAAGAGAAAGGTCATGTTAATAATTTTGAGAAAAGATACCTAAGAAAAGATGACTCTATAATCTATGTTAATATGTCTATAGCTCTGATGCCAGATAAAGATAGATATTTAATAATACTAAAAGATGTTACTTTAATAAAAGAGTTATATGAACAATCAAAATTAATTGCTATGGGAGAGATGATAGGAAATATTGCACATCAATGGAGACAACCTTTGAGTGTTATTTCTATGATTTCAAGCAATATTGTTGTTTTAAATAGTTTAGGTATGACAAAAGATAACTTAGAAAAAGATATGAATAAAATATTGGAACAAGTATATTATTTATCAAATACAATAGAAGATTTTAGAAGCTTTTTAAGAAAAGATAATTTTGAAGAAAAGATAGAAATATCAAAAATTATGAAAAAATGCTTGTCTTTATTGGAAGTTGGATTAAAAAGCAAAAACATCACAATAAATTCAGATTTTAGGGAAGACGCCCTGATTTTAGTAAATGGTAACAAATTAGCACAAGCTTTCATTAATATAATCAATAACTCCAAAGATGCCTTAGTTTCAAATAATGATGAACACAACAGAGTTATTAATATAAAAACAAAAATTCACGATTCCAATAATTTTATTGATGTAATAATCCATGATAATGCTGGAGGAATAGAAGAGTCTATTATGTCAAAAATATTTGACCCTTATTTCACAACTAAACACCAAAGTGTTGGAACAGGATTAGGATTATCAATGACTTATAAAATAGTATCTGAAATGTATAGGGGAAATATCTATGTTAAAAATAGCAAATTAACTCACAATGAAGAAAAGTATAAAGGGGCAAAATTTACAATAAGATTAAATACTTTGGATGAAAGAAACCTCAATCCTCTAAATATTCCAGCTAGAAATTAAATTTTAAATCCTAGTTCAACAAGAATGAAGTTAAAGGTAGTAGGAGGTGCTTTAACTTCATTCTTCTTAAACTATTACTCCACCAACAAAATATATTAATTTTAGCCACATTTTTACCATCAATTTTTGTTTGAAATTTATGAAGACAT
>JBBITK010000151.1:0-3200 GCA_037440805.1 Arcobacter sp.
CTATTGAAGATAAACAAAATTCACACTCAAAAGGACATCCCCTTGAAGTTTCAATATATATATGCCTATTTTGTATATCAAAATCCGTATAATCATTGTATGGTAAAACTATGGAGTTTATATCTATTTTAGAAGCTGTTATAAACTTCTCTTTTGGAGGATTGTTTTGCAAAATATCACTGCAAAGAGTATATAAAACCTCTTCTCCCTCTCCACTTATAATATAATCAGCCATATCAAAATCAACCCTTAGTGGTTTATAACTAACCTCAGGACCTCCAAGTACAACAACCGTTTGTGGAGATACTTTTTTGATGACTTTTACAAGTTCACTAACATCTGTTGCATTCCAAATATATGTGGCTATTCCAACTATTTTTGGATTTTTTTCTAGTATCTGCTCTGCTATTGTTTGAACTGAAGAGTTTATAACAAACTCCAAAATTTCACCTTGTGATTTCAACTCTTTTAGATTGGCAAAAAGATACCTCAAAGCCAATGAAGTGTGCGAATATCTCGCATTTAGTGTAGTAAGTATTATATTTTTCATCTTGGGATTGTACACAAATAAATATAAATTTTTGAGTGCTATTATCTTGTTTATATGGATTTTAGTATAAAATAAAAATTAAATTTATGCAGAGGTTAAAAAATATTGTTTAAAAAGGTTATTTTATTAGGTCTATTTACTTCTACTATTTTTGCTAAAAATAGCATTGTTATAGATGGTGTTTTATATAAAAAAGGCTGTTCTGTACCTCATGTTTTGGTAGAAGCTGTAAAACTAACAGAAAATGAGGAGTTATATCCATATTATATAAGAACCAATGAATCTGATACTTTGACTAGATTTACACAAATAGTAAACTCATACAATCACAGAAAAACAAAAAGTCCAAAGCTAATTGATTGTTTAAAAAGAGAAAATTGTACAAAAATTTCAAATGAACTTATAAAAAATGGCATAACAAATCTTGATTTAGGGCTATTTCAAATAAATTATGGTTTTTATCCAAAAAGTGTAAATACCTATTTTGAAGAGTTAGCTGCATATAAAACAGCTTGTAAAGTTATAGAACAGAAAATAAAACTAGCCAAAAAATGGGATTGGAATGTCCTTGCAAACTACCACTCTGCAACACCTTCTCTCAACAAAATCTACAAAAAGAAACTTATAAATAACTATCTTAGATTACTTATGATTTATAGAGGGCTTAGTAGCTAAAATAGGCATTAAAGAACTGTTTACTAAGTAGTGATAAAATCGCTTTTTTTAAAGGAAAAATATGCAAAACAACGAATTTACAAGATTTAGATTGATATCTTTTATTGAAGGGTTATCTTTTTTGGTTTTAGTTTTTATTGCAATGCCACTTAAATATTTGGCTGGTTATCCATTTGCAGTAAAAGTTGCAGGTATGAGTCATGGAATTTTATTTATACTTTTTATGATTGCTTTATTTATGGTTAAAAGAAAATATGAGTGGAATATAAATCTAACTTTCCAACTTTTTGTTCTATCTTTATTTCCATTTGGATTTATTTTAATAGACAAAATTATCACTAAAAAACCACCTAAAAAACTATAATTCAAAGCCTTACTCAAAAAAAGTATGCTATTATAAACCGATTTTTATTTAAGGAGAGAAAATGAGAATAAACTGCGAAGAGGCTCTTTTTTGTTTGGTAGATGTACAAGACAAACTATATCCACATGTTACAAACAAAGATGAAATTGAAAAAAATCTTATAACTTTAGTAAAAGGTTTGAAAGTTCACAACATCCCATTTATCGTAAATGAACAATACAAAAAAGGTATAGGAGAGACTATTCCTAGCCTAAAAGAGTTGGTTGAAGATTATCCTCACTTTGAAAAAACTACTTTTTCTTGTTGTAAAAATGAACCAACAATGGAAGCTATCAAAAATGCTGGTAAAAAATATGTGATTGTTGCAGGTATTGAGACTCATGTTTGCGTTTTACAAACTTGTATTGATTTACTTGAAGCTGGTTTTACTCCTGTTTTAGTTACGGATTGTGTAACATCAAGAAAACAAAAAGATACAGATATGGCAATACAAAGACTTATTCAAGCGGGAGTTGTGCCTACAACTTATGAATCTTTGCTTTTTGAATTGACTGTAAATGCTAAAAACCCTGTATTCAAAGAGATTTCATCTTTAGTAAAATAGATTTTATGCCAAAAGGCATAAAATCATAACATTGTAATTTTATCCTCTTTTGTATTTATCATACACAAAAACTCATAATCACTTCCCATACAAGCCTCATAATAGTGATTTACTCCAGCTGGAATATATATAAAATCTCCCTCTTTTGCAATAAACTCTTCAGAACCTACAACAACCTTTGCAGAACCTTTTAAAACATATTGTTGATGTTGGATTTCATTTATATGATTTGGCATAGAACCATCTTTTGCTAAAGTTATTTTTCTTACAATAAAATCTTTATCTTCCTTTGGAGTTAATACAGCTATTGAAGCATTTACTGTTTTTGGGATACAATTTTTTTCTAAACTATCAGATTCTATTCTATACATTTTTATCCTTTTATTTATAAATTTTACAAAAGCATTATAACTTTTTTTTGAAAATATTTTCATATTTTTTATAACAAAAATAAAAAAAATAAGCCTATGTATATCTAAAATGATATTTTATATATTATAATTTGTATAAATAATATTTATTAAAAATTGTATGCTTTTGTTGTTTCTCAAAGTTTTACTATCCATAAAAAATTATTTTTTATAAATAGCCTAAATATAGGATTTTATATGATAATGTTATATCAATTTGTAAACTTCAAATAGCATCTATTTTATTATATGATGCTATTTTATGTATAAGTAATATATGTAAATTTTTAAAGATCTATTATGCTATTTTTTAGATTTTGTAGTAGTTTTGACCAATTGATATTCCACTATCATTTGTTGGTATATATTTGGGATAGTAAAACACCCTACCCTCTTTTGAAAATTCTTCAATCAAAAGTTTAAGAAGAGTTTTGTTTTGGAATACTCCACCACCAATTACCACAGGTAATTTTTTATATTTTGAAGATATCTCAAAAATTATTATTGCTATTGTATTTATAAATTTTGAACAAATCAAAGTTTTATTTTCATCTTTTATAATCTTAAGGCTTATGTCTTCACCTATAATGCGCGAAA
>JBBITK010000152.1:0-3187 GCA_037440805.1 Arcobacter sp.
GTGACCCTGATTATCCAGTTATTATAGGAACACTTCATAATGGGGAAAATAAAAACCCATATCCCCTGCCAAAGGAGAAAACAAAAAGCTTTATAAAAACCTACTCAATCCCACAATATGAGGATAAGATAGGATATAACGAAATACTTTTTGAGGATAAAAGAGGAGCTGAAGAGTTCAATATTCACGCCCAAAAAGATATGAACACTTTGGTTTTAAATGATAAAAACCTAAATGTAAAAAATAACTCAAAAACCCTAATAGAAGCAAACAAAGAGGAAACTGTAAAAAAAGACTCAACCCAAACAATAGGCAAAAACAAAACCATAAACATAAAAGAAAACGAAGTAAAAACAGTAGATAAAGAGAAAATTGTAACTGTTAAAGAGGATTATAATATCGAGGTTTACAAAGATTTTAATACAACAGTTGGAAATAATATCAATACATTTGTAGAACAAGATGTGGTAACACAGATAAAAGAGGTGCTTTTAGAGTATGTGGAAAAGGATGTGAGTAATAAATATTTGGAGAGTTTGTTTACTCAAATAGCCCTAGATTTGGGAGTTGATATAGGAGGAACATTTCATTTGGAGTGTCCAGATGTGCGGTATGAAGCAAGTGAAGAGATATGTTTGGAAGCCTACGATGCGATAACTTTGAGATGTGGAGGAAATGCTCTGACAATAGATGGTTCAGGAATACATTTTCATACACCAAATTATGATAGTAATAGCGGAAATGGTGGGGTGAATGTTCCTTTTGTTAAATTTACGGGAGATGTAATAAATCTAAGAGCTGATGATTCTGGAAATTTTTATGTCAAAGAGATTTATGAAGATGATTACATATTAAGAGCTGATACAAGTTTAAAAGATGGAACAAGTGTTGAAGCTACTTGTTTTGTGTTGGGAAAAGATGGAGAAATTTTAGTTGAAAAAACTAAAAATATATATGTAAAAGATTCTAAATTAGAAGCAATTTTTGACTTGGATGAAATAATCAGTACAAATAAAATAAGTGAAACAAAAATAAAAGAAGTAAAAGGAAAGTTTAAATGGCAGAATTAGAAGTAAAACAGAGTTATGCTCCACAAAGAAGAGTTGTAAAAGTTTGTGTAGATTTACCTAAATATAATACATATAAAATAAGGTTTGAAAAAGAGGATAATGTAAACAAACAAAGAGTAGGAATTAAGTGTAATAACGAACACTATACACAAGATTATCAGTTTAAAAGAAAAGAGCCATATATCCTTGAAATAGATAGCGGGTTTATAGGAAATATTTGTGTTGAATCAGATGGAAAAGATACTTTAAAATTTCCAATTTTAGAAAGAGGTAAAGAGGAAATTACTTTGGCTTTGGTGCAACCAAAGGGTAAACAAGTATCAAAAACCACTTCAGCATATAAAGAACTTTCTTCAAGTGATGAATCTTATGCGATTGTAGAGATAGGGAATCAATACTTTCAAGATTTAAAAGATGGAACTTATACTATTAAACAAGATATGTATAATTATTTTTTTGGAGCTAATGGACTATTTTCAAAAAGTGAAGTAATGGCAGGAATGTGGGGAATTCCTGGGGATATAGCACAAAGTATAAATGATAATGTAAAATTAAAAGCTGAGTTTTTTAAAGGTTTAGTTGGACTTAAGTTTGAAACTACTTTAAAAGAAGGAAGAAGATTTTTTGTACTTATTGGATATTTGGGAAAAGAGAGTATTCAAAAAACTATAGCGATAGCTTTTTCTCAAGGTGTAAATACAGCACTTGTAACAACTCAAAAAGTAAATCCATTTGTAAATGCCACAAAAACACTAATAAAGGGAACTTGGATAACAACAGCTATAGGTTCTGCAATATCTATTTATCAAGCAAATGATAAAGGGTTTAATAATTGTGTAGCTATAATATTAGGTAGTTTTATTAAGGCTAGTGCTTCGTTGTTGGTGGGGGTAATTGTTACTTCTTTAGTTTTATTATCTCCATTAGCTCCTTTTGCAATAGTAGCAGGTATAGGTTTATCTATAGTTGCATCATTTGCACTTAATTATGTAGATGAAGAATATGGTGGAACAGCTTGGCTCAAAGAAAAACTAGATGAACTTAGTGAATCGTTTAATAAAAAAATATCAGAAATTGAAGAAGATGTAGATAACGCATTATATAGGTTTTACGAGGATTTTAGATGGCAATTTTATCAGTATTTAAATTCTTATGGTAATTTAGGTATACCATATGAACATTTTAGGTAGATTATGACTACTAAAAATACACCACCAATTTTAGATGAATACACGTTGAAGTTTTTTAAAATTAAAACATGGTTTTATATATTAGGTTACCCATTTTTATTGGTTTTATTCGCCATTATTCCTTATTTTTTATTTTTTTCATTAGATGAAATAAAAAAAAATAACTATGAATTTTATCTATATCTACATGAACCTTGGTTTTCGTTTATTCCTTTCATCTTAATCTTTACATTTTTTTATATTAAAAGAATAAGAGTAGAAACAAGTATGCTTTCATTATATAACTCTATAATAGTAGTTCCATTATTGATTAGTATTATATCTTCTTTCATCTCCATCTTCTACATCGGCACCGATATCTCCATAAAAGTAATAGACACAATCTATTTTACATTACTTATCTGGGGAATTATAGGAGGAAGATACTACTATAAAAGATGGAATGAATATTTTAAAGGAGTTGATGGAGAGTATTTTAAATTAGAGTTACAAGAAAACAACTATGTATGTACCCTCGAAAAAGAACTAAAAAACTTTAAACTTTTAAAACCAGATGGTAAAAAAGGATTTTTTACAAAGTTTGAAGAAAACCCAACTATTTCAAAAATAGGATTGTTTATAGTTTTACCAATAGTTTCAGGTCTTGGAGGAAGTGGACATATGCAAGGAGGAACACCTTATATATTAGTATTTTTAGCTATATTTTTATTTCCTTATCTTTTAAAAGAAACAATGAAAAATATAGTTTTTTATAAATTTTTAAAACAAATCGAAAAAGAAGAAAATGTAACTATCTATAATGGAAATATCAAGCCAGAAGATAATCCTATGGAACAGATGTGGAAGAGGTATCAATAAGAGATAAAATAATTTATTCAAAAATAGATTCCCAAAGGGAATATGTAAAATCCAATAAAATATATGGAA
>JBBITK010000153.1:0-3155 GCA_037440805.1 Arcobacter sp.
CTATTTTTACTTAAAATTTTATTCATTACCTTGGAATCTAAATCTCTACCAACTACAGATAAGGGAGTAAATCTAGCAGCTATTGAAAGAGATAATAACTCCCAATTTCCATAATGAGCTGTTATAATAATAATCTTTTTACCACTATCTAGAATATCTATTAAATATTTTTCATTTATAAAATTTACTTTTGATACTATTTCTTCTTTAGTTGTATTTTGATTTTTAACAAAATCTGCTAAATTATAGACCAATGATTTATAACAACCTTTGATAATTTTAGTTTTTTCTTTATCACTTAAACTATCTTCATAAGCAAGTTGTAAATTAACTTCTATAATTTTTCTATGTTTTTTATCAATAATATAAGCTAAACCAACTAGAAAATCTAAAATTAAATTTAAAATCATAGATGGTGTATTTCTAATAAAGAATCTAAATATATAAAAAGAGACAAAATAAATGTTATCTATCAAGTAATTTTTCCGCCATTTCTACTATTTTTTCTACTTCTATCTCTCTAATTGAAAAATCATTTTTATTTAATTTAAAATGATTCACTAAAGAGTTTGATTTTATCACTTTATTAATTGAAGTTTCATAAACCCTATTTATTGGAGTAGGTCCAAAAATAGTAATTGAGGGAATATTTAAAGCCCAAGCCATGTGTGTAGGTCCAGTATCATTCCCTATTAATAAATCACTTTTTGAAATTAATGCTTTTAAAGAATTTAAATCACATTTTATCATTGCCTTAGAATAAGAAGAATTTTGCTCAATATAATTGGCTTTTTCTTCCTCCTCTTTACTTCCCCAAACAACTATACAATTTTGTTTTAAGCTATTGGCTATTTGAACAAATTTTTCTTTTGGGTAATTTCTACTTTCCCAAGTAGAACCAACAACAAATAAGATGTTTTTTTTCTCTTTTGATAAAAATTTATAAATCTCTTTATTTTCATCTTTATAATACAAAAATGGATTCTTATTTAAAATATCATCTTTTGTAACATCAAAATCTAAAGGATTTGATATTACTTTAGCATTTCTGTCTATGGTATTTTCATCATAAGATATATCAACTTTAATATCATAAAAATAACTTGCAAATTTTTCTCTAATTGATTCTTTTGAAAAACCAGCTGTTTTTTTACCTAAAAGTCTTGAAACAAATGCAGATTTTATTAATCCTTGTGCATCAATAACCAAATCATAATTATTCTTAGAATATAACTTTATTAAGCTTATTTGTTCAAAAATATTCAATTTATTTTTTTTCAAACTCTTTAAATTAACTTTATATATATTATTTATATAAGGATTAAACTCTAAAACTTTATAAAAGGCTTCTTCGACATACCAATCTACAATAAGATCAGGATAGTTTTTTTTTATATATTGTAATGCAACCATTGCATGAATAATATCTCCCATAGCAGATAGTTTAACTATAGCTATTTTAGATAAATCCATCACAAAATCTCTACAAACAATCCTTTTGGTAATTCTAATTTTTCAATATTAGAACTAATTAAAAAGGATTTATTTTCCATTGAAATTTTCAAAGTATCTTCAAATAAATCATAAGATATTTTTTGACATGAAAAATCTTGATTTAATGTAATATTTAAAGAAATCATAAATGAAAGCCATTGCATAATTTCTAAAGAAGGTAAAATTTCTTTATATTTTAACAACTCATTCTTACAAGGAAGAGATTTTTTTGAGAACTTAATAATATGTGCAACAATTATTCTATCTTTATGTGAAAATCCATAATTTAAACCATTTAAAATAAAATCAAAAGCATTATCATTTGATTTATAGAAATTCAGAGTTGTCCCTATTGAATTCAATTTTGAAGCAACAATCAACAACCTTTTGTATGAATCATTCAATTCGTGAATAGGTTTCAAAACTTCAAATATTTTAGAGGCATTATTCCCAAAATAAGCACTTAATTTTTCATTTATTTCAAATCTATCCAACAAACTTCTAACACTTACACTGTAGTTTGATGGGAATTTATGGTTTGAATTTCTAAGTAAATCAACTAAATAAGCACCCTCTCTAACACCCACTCCAGAAGTTACAACCTCTTTTATTTGTAACTCTTCTAAAATTGTATTAAAAATAAAAGTACCCTCTTTTATTGTGTCAAATCTATCTTTTTTAACACCTAAATCTTTAAGTTCATCACTATTTCTACAAGCAACTATATCTTCAAATAACTCTTTTTCATGGGAAACTCTATATGTAAAGCCATGTAAAATATCCAAAGGATATTCATTTTTTTGCATAATCATCTTAGATAAAGCCCTTATACTTCCACCAATTCCCACTATCGTAGATGGAATCTCTATATCTAAATCTAAAATCTTTTTTAAATTCTCTAATATATACTCTTTTGCACCATTAATATTGTTTTTATTAAAAAAAAGCTCTTTTATTCTAACTGTACCTATATCCAAAGATATAGAATGAGCTATTTTTTTATCTTTTATAAAACAAAACTCCGTTGAACCACCACCAATATCAACGGTTACAAAGTCTGTTAAATCAAGTAAGTTTAAAGCAGCAACTCCACCAAAATAGGCTTCTTTTTCACCATCAATAATTTTAATATTTAAGTTTAATTCTTTTTTAACTTTTGATAAAAAAACTTTTGAATTTGGAGCATCTCTTAAAGCAGATGTAGCAACACACATAATTTTTCTTGATTTTAAAGCATTTGAGATATTTAAAAAAGATTTCAAGGACTCAAAAGCCCTTTGCATAGGAATTTCTTGAAGATTTCCATTATTTTCATAACAACCTTCAGAAATTTTTACCTTACTTTTTGTTTCATTTATAAGGTTAAAAGCAAATCTACTGCTTTTTTGCAATACAACCATACGCATTGAGTTAGACCCAATGTCTATAATAGTTGTTATTTTAGACATTACGCCTCTTCTTCCACTAATTGTTCATATTTAAACTTTAACTCTTCCATTGTCTCTTCGTTATCTGGGTCAATTATAATACAATCAACTGGACAAACTTCAACACATTGTGGTTCTTCATAATGCCCAACACACTCTGTACATCTATCAGAATCTATAACATAAACAGGATCACCCTCTTCGATAGCATAATTTGGACACTCTTCTCTACAT
>JBBITK010000154.1:0-1864 GCA_037440805.1 Arcobacter sp.
GAAGATATGAAAAAAAATCAGATTTAGCAAATAGAATTGGTAAATCAGATACTTTTGTAAGTAAAGCTTTTAGTTGTTTAAAGCTTGATAGTGAGATATTAGAAGATATTGAGCAAAACAAGAAAGATATATCTTTATCTGTTATGGATGAAATTTCAAGAGTAAAAAATCCAACTGCGCAAAAAGAAATTTATGAGCAGTACAGCAATGGAGAAATAACTAGAAATGAAATTAGAAATTTGAAAGAACCAAAAAACAAAAAAAGATATGATGATGAAGTTTTTGAAGTTTTGGAAGATAAAAACCAAAATAAACAAAAATTTATATGTTATGGAAATGGTTGTCACAATGAAATAGGCGAATATATATCAATAACTATAGGTGATTTAGAAGCAAACTTAATTATAGACTATCCAAACAAATTGGTAAAAAAATCTATAACTAATAATTACAAAATAACTATTGAGGAAATTTAAATGTCATACATTGAAAAAACTTTAAAAAAAAGAAAAGTTATTTTAGAAAAAAAGTTAAATAATCTAATTAAATTGCATGAGCATCCTTATTTAAGTAGAGCTGCAACAGCTTATGTAAAAAGCATGAAAGCATTACAAAGATATTTAGATAATACAAAAGATACAAACTCTTATAAATGGGCAGGATTGTGGGATAAAGCTAAAAAGCATAATTTACAGATATGCAAAAAGCAAAATCATGAATCTTATTCTAAAAAAAGAGTTGATTTAGAAATAGAACTTAGAGAAATAAATACAGAACTTTATAAATTTGGAATTAAAAGGAAATAATACAATGGAAAAAAATATATTTAATATAATGGTTGGATTACAACATAAATTTAACCAACAGGTAGCGAAAGATTATCTTGACAAAAAATTTAATTGGAATAGTGCCATTATTGTTGAAAGTGGCGAACTATTAGAGTCATTAGGTTTCAAGTGGTGGAAACATCAAGTTCCAGACATGGAAAATGTAAAAGTTGAAGCTATTGATTTACTTCATTTTTTGATTAGTGATGCTATTCAAATTCAATATAACTGTTCTGGTGAAATGGATTTAAATTTAGTTGCTAATTCATTTAAAGATTATTTTAACGATAGTGATGGATATTTAGAAGGATTAAATTTAAATAGCTTAGTAGATGAATTAAACTGGAATAGATGGAATAGATTTATTATCATGAAAAAAATGTTTGAACAATTAAACATGAGCAATGAAGATGTTTATATTGCTTATATTACAAAAAACTGTTTGAATAAATTTAGACAAGACAATGGCTATAAAGATGGAAGTTATATTAAAAATTGGAATGGTAGAGAAGACAATATCGTAGCCTTTACAATAGCTAATGAATGGGGTGCTGATGAAGAATTATTTGACCTACTTTATAGGGATTTAGAAATTTATTATTTTGAAGAAGTAAAAGGTAAAAAGTGAGAAAAAATTCATTTTTTGATGCAATTAAAGACTTAATAAAATAGAGGTGTTAAATGTCTGATTAAGAAGCCATAAGAGAATTAAAAGATAATGGATTTACTGTAATAAAAAGGTGTTCAAATGACTAAAATAGAAGCAACTTCTTTTACAAATGCCGAAAAGAAGTTATTACATGTTAAGCAATTAAAAGATGAATTAGCAGGTGTAAGAATAAAATATTTTGAAATAGAAAAAGAACTAATGGATTTAGGTAACTTAAAATTAACAGATATTTTAAAAAAGAAAACAGAACTTAAAAAGTTATCAGCTGAAATGAGAAGGTTACAATCTAAGTTAAAAAAACTAGGTGTAGAAATAGATTTGGAAGAAAGGTAAATAATGCAAATAGGATTTATTAGAAGGGAACAGT
>JBBITK010000154.1:1874-3131 GCA_037440805.1 Arcobacter sp.
GCAATAGACAACCGGAAACGGAGGAACAGCGTGAAAAGAGCTGATAAAGAAGAACTTGTTAAATGGTATGAGTGCTATTTTAGAATTGCAGGAGTGAGACCATTTTCTGCAAAGTTAAGTCCAAACAAAAATAAAACGGAATCAAAACATCCTGACTATATTATTTATCAAAGAGGAAATGTTAATAAAGGTGATACATTTAGAGACATTCCTATAGGTTCGCTTTGGATGGGTGAAAAGGTAATAGATGGTGAATTAAAAAAGTTTATGACTGGAACAATAGAAGTAGCTTTTAGAAAATTATCTATTGCTGTTTGGCGAGCTGAAAAAAGATTTGAGAATGAAGTCATAGAATATGCCTATGATATAAAAACAATGGAAGATAAAAGACAAAACAATACTTATGAACCAGATAGTTATGAAAATGAAGAAAGTTCATATAGGTATAGTGAAGAAATAGAAGATGAAATCCCATTTTAAAAGAAAGATAAAATATGAATAAGCATCCTACTATTTCAAAAATATGGTTAAAAAAGAAGTATTGGGATGAAGAAAAAACAGATTTTGAAATAGCTAAAATAAGAAAAGTCCCAACAACTTATATACAAGAACTGATTAGAAAATATGATTTAAGCAAAAAGAAAAACGGAATAAAATTAAAAGGTAAAAAAGGCTATTTAATGCCAGAAAAAGAAAAAGAAAAGCATAGAGTACAGCCACATTCAAAAGAAATAGCTGTATTTAAAGCAAACTCTTTAAAGCCTATAGGAACTTTTAGAAGCATTAATTACGCTGCGCAAATGTTAGAAGTTTGTAGAAATCATATAAAAGATTGTCTCAATCCAAATAAAAAAAGATGGAGTACTAAAGGCTATCGTTTTGAGTATAAAAAATATAAAGGTGAAATTATTGTTGAAAGAAGAAATAATTTAGATTTTACACAAAGCTTTGAACAAATAACAAATGGATTAACTGCTAAATTACCGGAATATCCATATATAGAAAGAATAGCGCACTACAACAAAAAAATAAATACGGTTTGGCAAAAACTTGGATTAAAGGATTATTAGATGAATGCAATACAAAAAAATGATGATTATAAAATGATTTCAACTTTCCTTTTTGAAAAATTTGGAAAAGTTGCTCTTACTCCAAAAGAAACTGCATCTGTTCTTGGAAAAACAGAGGCAGGACTTAAACAAGATAGAGAAGAAAATATCGGAATACCATATACTAGACTAAATAAAAAAGATAGAG
>JBBITK010000155.1:0-3105 GCA_037440805.1 Arcobacter sp.
ATATTAAAACCATTATTCAAAAACCTTTTTATTTTCAAATTTTACATTTGACATATAAAGACAAAAAACATAGCCCAACATAATATAAAAACCCATATCAAATTTTGTTGTTGAAACCATACCACTTAGTTTTATGTAAGTTACAATTATACTTACAATAAATACCTCTATAAATCCCCAATGTTTAAAAAAATGAAAACTATCATGCAACAAAGTTTCACTAAAAATTCTAAACTTCGTATGGATTTGAATAAATGAAAGTATAATAACCAAAGAGTTCAAAACAGGTGCTAGAAAAATTGTAAAAAAAATAATCATTGCAACAAAAAAGAAATCTTGTTTTAATAAAATCATAATAGTATCTATAAATGTTGCTTTTAGTGGCATATCATTTACAAAGAGAGTTAACAACGGATAAATATTTAAAAGCCCAAAAAGCAATAAAGATGATATTGCATAATATAAAGAATCTAAACTATGTTTACTTTGAAAGCTAATTTTTGAATGGCACCTTGGACATTTATATTTTGAATTTTTATCTGTTGAATTTGTTAAATCTACAAACAAACCGCAATTATAACATTCACAAATATTTTCTAAGTTAGAGTTCATTTATACCTTTTGATTGTAGTTTTTAAACAAATATTGTATGATTTTGTTTCTATTATACTATATACATAATAAATTTTTTAAAAAGGTAATTATATGCAATTTAATATTTCACAGGCACAATTAGGAACAAGACCTCCTGTTGTTAAACCAGATCCAAAAGTTTTGGAATTTTTAGGTGAAGAAGGTATGAGGAAGATGGTTTCAGACCATTATGATTTACTTAGACAAAGTGATATAAAGGGATTATTCCCACCAACTGAAGAGGGTTTTGCTATGGCAAAACAACACTCTGCTGATTTTTTTATACAAATTTGTGGAGGAGTTGATTATTTTAATCAAAATAGAGGTGCACCTATGATGGTTGCGAGACATCAACCATTTAAAATAACTCCAAGTGCTAGAAAAATTTGGTTAGAATCTTATGCTATTGTATTAAATTCGATGGATATGCCTGAAGATTTAAAACAATCTTTTTGGAATTACATAGATATTTTTTCTATTTGGATGTTAAACACTCCAGAAAATTAAGAGGTTATCCTCTTAATTTCCAATAGCTAAGGCATATAAAATCATATTATAATCACCAAGAAATTCACAAACTTCATCATCATAATAAGCCCCTATTCCACTACAACCTATCTTCAAATAGTTTGATGCTATATACAATCTATGCCCTAAAATACCAGCTTTTTGGTATGCTTCTTGGTAATTTTTGCTTTTTGTAGTAAGAAAAAATGTAACTGCACTATCTTTTCCCAACTCTTGCTCTAAACACAAATATCCAGCTTTTGAGGCAAAATCTCCATTTTTTATTAAATTACCATTTAGATACAAACCTATTTGTTCATCTTTTACTCTATTTACAACATAATAAATATCTATTTTTTCATCAACATCACTTGTTATTGGTTGATTTAATACATTTAAAATTGTTTCTAATTGAAATTTTAATATAAATTGTTTACTAAATTCTCTAATTGAACGTCTTTTATAGATTGTATCTTCTAAAAATTCTTTATTAAAAATAAATTTATTATTTGAATTTTGTTTTATAGTATTAAAAATATTTAAAGAATCTTTATAAGCATTTTCAATTTTTTCATTTCTATCAAAGAATATTTCATAATCTTCATAAGAACAACCATCAATTAGTGGTAAATTCAAATAAATATTATCTTTGGGTGTTTTATTTTTTGTTCCACAAATGACCACTGCAGTAAAAAATTCTTTATTATCAAAGTTAAATAACTCATTCAATTTTAATTTTGGAAAATCATATTTTATTTCAAAATTCTTATCAAATAGATAGGCACTTTGCTCAATAGAACCTATTAAATGTCCCGCATCTAGTAAACAGTATCTAAAAGCTCTATTTTTATATTTCCAAGAAGAGCGAAAATATAAAGAAGAAATAAAAAATATAAACCCATTACAAATAAAATCCAAACCCAAATTTGCTTCTATTCCTTCACTTTTTTCTAGCTTTTTTAACAAAACTATACTTGAAGTTGCAACTTCAAGATGATAAATACCATCTTCAAATCCTTCTTCATTTCTTACTTGAAAATATATTTCATTAGGGTACAAAGCTCCTGCACTTGGATTTATTCTAAGATAATATTCCATATTTGGATAAGTTTTTTTTGCTGTTATACCATTTATAAAATATAAGAATTTATAATTTATCTTTTTTGTATCTAAAGCTATTCGTTGAAATTCTTTTGGATAAATTTTAAATCTATTAGGTGGGTTATTCCAATCTATTCTATTAGGATTATTCCTAACAGAATAATAAGAGTGCTTTGTAGTTTCGTGGTATTCAAAAAAGTTAAAATATTCCATAAAATCTATTTTGTTACACTAATTCCAGGCTGTTCTTTTGTTCCTACAAAATCTTCATGAGTTGAAGTCGTTCTTAAATATGCAAAAACAGCACCCACAACTAAACAAAAAATTACAACATTTCTAACTGTTCTTTTTTTGCTTAAAGATTCTGTTCCTTTATAGTCATCAATTTTGTTTAAACTTGGTTCTCCATGTAATTTTTCCATAATCTATCCTTATAATTGTTATAAGGTATTTTATAACTATTTTTATAAAAAGTATCTTTTTTTATTAATCTGAATGGGAATATTTTTGATATAAAAAAAGGAAATAAGCTTAGCTTATTTCCTTTAAATATCCAGAGTCAGAAGCGAGTTCTGCTATTTTATTTTTAAGTAAGTCAAGTCGCCAACCATGTCTACTTGCAAAATTTTCTATTTCAGACTCCCTCTCCTCTGGAGTACAAAATACAAAAATTCTTTTTAAAAATGGTCTGGGTACTTGAATAGCAATTAACTGGAAGTAATTCTCTTTGCAACTTCTTGAACAAAAAGCTTTACTCATTGCAATCTTTTTTCCACAGAAAGGACAATGGGACATTATTTTTTTCCTTTTATGACTAACTTATAAAACTTCGCATTAGAAACATCTTGAAGAAACTTTGGTTCA
>JBBITK010000156.1:0-1442 GCA_037440805.1 Arcobacter sp.
TAATAATTTTACAGTTTAAATTTATAGGATCTACAAGTATTATTTCAAATATAGTATAAGAGCTATTGTCGTTTTATCTTATTTTTATTATAATTAAATAATATAATTTTTTTAGGTGGAAAATAAATGAATAAAAGTAAAATTATTTCTTTCTCATTATTATCTCTTTTATCATCATGCTATGGGATTGATATAGGTGATAATACAACTCTACATGGTTTTGGAACACTTGGAGGAAGTTATAATACAAATGAACACTTTACATACAGAGAAAATGTTTTTAGTGAAGTAGGTTCTCAAAATGATTTTTCCTTTGCAACACACTCTAAATTAGGTCTTCAATTAGATACAAATATAAATGATAATTTAAAAACAACTATTCAAGGAGTTACTTATCAAAAAGAGAAAGGAAAACTTCAAACTGATATTGACTGGGCTTATTTAAAGTACTCTCCAACTGATTATTTAAATTTTAAAATGGGAAGAATGAAAATTCCTTTTTTTATATTTTCAGATAGTTCAAACATCAACTACACAAATGTTTGGACACATGCACCAAAAGAGACCGTTATAGCTTCTGTTCCATTTTCAAGTTATAATGGATTTGAGGCGGAATATTTATTCAATTTAAATGAACATAATTTTAGTTTACAATCTTACTTAGGAAAAGAAAAGGGAAGCATACAATCTCAAGAAGGAGAAGCAGATGCTCAAATAAAAAAAGCCTACGGTTTTTCACTCACAGATTATTATGGGGATTTAAAACTTAGAGGTTCATATTTTAGAGGTGATATTAAGTTTACAATTGATACTTTAAATCAATTAATAAAAACTGCTTCATCAGCACCACTTTATATTAGTAATGCAAAAAATTATTCTACTGATGATTTAGATTTAGAATTTTATGCACTAGGATTTAATTATCAAATAAATAATATTTTTATTGCAAGTGAATATACTTCTGTTGAGATGGATAATCCTTACATAGATGATAT
Source organism: Arcobacter sp. (assembly GCA_037440805.1). GTDB lineage: Bacteria > Campylobacterota > Campylobacteria > Campylobacterales > Arcobacteraceae > Aliarcobacter. Next base: position 996 of record JBBITK010000156.1, read on the forward strand.
CAAAGGTTGGTATGTAAGTACAGGGTATCAATTTGATAAAGTTATGCCTTATATCACATATGGTAATTCAAAACAAAAAATTGGTTATCCAGCAGATGATATTCCAATATTACCTGCAATGTTTGGAGGAAGTGCTTTAAAAGATGGTTTTAGTGAAATAGGAAAAGCCTTCAACTATTCACAAGAGAGTGTTTCTTTTGGAGTTAGATATGATATTTATAAAAATATGGCTTTAAAAACACAAGTTGATAGAATATTTTATGATGAAAATCATAGAACTATGTATTTTAGAGATGGTAATGAATCACCAAAAGGTCATTTGGATGTATTTAGTATCACTTTAGATTTTGTATTTTAAGGATTTAAGATGAAAAAAATATTTTTATCTTTAATCTTATCAATTAGCCTTTTTGCTGATATTGTTTTGGTTGGGAATTCAAATTGCAC
>JBBITK010000156.1:1514-3080 GCA_037440805.1 Arcobacter sp.
TAATGTTTTAGATAGAGACGATACAAAACTTTATGAAGATTTTGTGACAAAAGAACTAAAAAAATCTGTTGTTTCATTGGAAACTTATTGGGTTAGGATGCTATTTTCAGGTAGAGCAAAACCTCCAAAACAAATCTCATATACCCAATGGATAAATATGAATAACAACAATGAATGTACAATAATTTATATTCAAGAAAAAGAGTATAAACCTGATTTCAAAAGGATAGCTATTGTTGAATAGATTATATTTATGGTTTGATAGATTATCATTACTAAAAAAAGTAGTTTTAGTACCTATTGTATCAATGATACTATCTGCTGTAATGATTACAATAAACTATAATACATCTAGTTTAATTGCTTCAAACTCTCAAGATTTATACAAAAATCTAATTCCATCTTCAGAATATAGTACAAATAATAAATTTTTATTAAATCAAATAGTTGAAAATCTTTCAAATGCTGTTGTTTCTGAAGAGTTGATGTTTATTGAGCAAACTAAAAATCAAGCTGAACAAATTAGAAAAAATCTAACTATCATTGAAAAAAATGATTCTAAACTGCTAAATACAAAAAAAGCTCTAATTAATTTTGAAAAATATTATACTATTGCTATTCAAGTTTCACAGAGTATGTTAAATAAAACACAAAATTTCTCTTCTATTTCAAACTCAAATCAGCTATTTGATACTTTAAATACTACAAAAGAGTCTTTTGAAGATTTAGATATGGAGATAAAAAATAAAATAAAAGCAAATTTTAGAAATATTGATTATACAACCGAGATAATAGTTAATAACGAGCTTTATACAATTATTGTTATGTATTTTATTCTTTTTATTATCACTTTTTTTATTTACAAAAATATTGATAAAAGATTTAAAATGCTTTTGACTGATATTATTATGTTAAGCAAAACATCTTTAGAATCAAGAAAAAGAATAGAAAAAGTTTCAAATGATGAGTTAGGAGTTTTGACAAGTAGCTTAAATGAAATTTTGGAAAATTATGAAAATAATGTTAGCAAACTACATAAAGAAAAAATGACATATTTTGACTTATCCCATAAAGACAAATTAACTGGATTATTCAATAGACACTATTTAGATATGGTTTTAGCAGATTATGAAATGCAAACCAATGATGGATTTATTTTTGGAGTTATTATAATTGATATTGACAATTTTAAAAATGTAAATGATACCTATGGACATCAAGTGGGTGATGATGTTTTAAAAACTATTGGAAATATCTTAAAAATAAACACTAGAAAAATTGATATTGTAGGTCGTTGGGGTGGAGAAGAGTTTATCTGCTTCATAATGACAGATGATACTTCAAGTTTGCACTATATTGCAGAAAATTTAAGAGTAATTATTGAAAAAACAACTATACCGACTATAAAAAATATAACTGCTAGTTTTGGTTGTGCTTTAGCGAAAAAAGGAATGAAACCGGTTGATATTCACACTGACATCAAACTTTGGCGAGATTGGTTTTATCAAGAGTGGCAAGAGTGGTATTTAGAAAATATCGCTCCTTCTTTAGTGAAAGAAATTGATA
>JBBITK010000157.1:0-3061 GCA_037440805.1 Arcobacter sp.
ATTCACGAGGCAAAATATGTAGCTTTTGGTATGCCAACTTTTACAACTGCATACACATTTGACAATGACTCTATTAGTTTTGAAGATTATTTTGGAAAAACCACATTTGGAAGCTTAAGTGTTTATGACCCTGGTGATTTTAATACATGGTATAAAAGAAATGCTTTAGAGATTACAAAATACTTAAAACAATCCGAACATAATCTAATGATTATAAAAGGTGTTGGTACATATATTTATGATAGAGATATACATGGATTGGTAAAAAAAATAGCTATTTTAGAGAACTCTTGCAGACTTTTAAGTATTAGAACTTCATTTTCAAAGAATATTTCTCAATTTTAATTATGTTTTTGACCTATTTTCCCTAAAAAACCCCAAATTTTAGCTATTTCAAAGTTTAAATACTATAAAGTTTTCATTATTTAATTTTTAAACAAGGAGTTTTCCTATGAATAAGGCTGAATTTATAGACGCAGTAGCAGCTAAAGCTGGTTTATCTAAGAAAGATGCAAAAAATGCTGTTGATGCGGTATTAGATACTATTACTGAATCATTAATCAAAAAAGAATCTGTAAGTTTCATTGGTTTTGGAACATTTACAGTAGCTGATAGAGCTGAAAGAACAGCTAAAGTTCCAGGTACTGACAAAACTGTTACTGTTCCTGCGACAACTGTTGCTAAATTTAAAGTTGGAAAAGCTTTAAAAGAGGCTGTAGCTGTAAAATAATTTTACAGATTTTAAATAAAAAGGGAGTAAGTTTATACTTACTCCCTTTTTTTATTTATTTTAAAATAAAAATATTTCTAAACTATCAACAAAATACTTATTTTTTAATATATCTTTTATCTTTCTTTATATACAATATCAAACTTTTTTAAGATGGCTCTGTGGCGGAATTGGTAGACGCGTGCGATTCAAAATCGTATTCCACTGGAGTGCCGGTTCGATTCCGGCCAGGGCTACCACTACTTTTTTAAATCTCAATTCTTTAAATCATATATATATTTTTATTTATTACAATGTTTTTCTAAATCTAAATTATTTGTTTCGTATATAAAATTTTGAAATAAAAAAAGGGAGAGAATTTCTTCTCTCCCTTTGATACTCTTTTTAATAAATATTAAAGAGCTTCGTCGTCTGTTTCACCAGTTCTAATTCTTACAACTTTAGAAATATCACTAACAAAGATTTTACCATCTCCAATTTTTCCAGTTTTTGCAGCACTTGTAATAGTGTTTATAACTTTATCCACCATTTCATCACTTACAGCAACTTCAATTTTGATTTTTGGTAAAAAATCAACCACATACTCAGCACCTCTATAAAGCTCTGAGTGTCCTTGTTGTCTTCCATAACCTTTTACATCACTTACAGTCATACCTGTAATATCAATACTAACAAGAGCCTCTTTAACATCTTCAAGTTTAAAAGGTTTGATAATTGCCTCTATTTTTTTCATTTCTTACCCTTTCACCGTATTATAAGTTAAACCCACGTTCACCGTGTACTGATTCATCAAGACCTTGACTCTCTTGCTCTTCAGTAACTCTAGCTCCACCTGTAAGCATAGAAGCGATGAAGTAAACAACAACTGTTCCTATTAGAGTATAAACTCCAACCACTAAACAAGACTCAACTTGAACCCAAATTTGTCCCATTCTATCATCAGCATCTTTTAAAGGTCCTGACCATAATAAAGCTTTATCATTAAGAGCGAAAATTCCTGTTGCAACAGCTCCCCATAATCCAGCTAAGAAGTGAATTCCAAAAGCATCTAAACTATCATCATAACCAAGTTTTTTCTTAAGAACAGTAACCCCAAAGAAAGCAACTATTGCTCCAACGATTCCTATGATTAAAGCTCCACCAACACTTACAAATCCAGCAGCAGGTGTAATAGCAACTAATCCAGCGATAGCTCCTGAAGCAGCACCTAAAAGAGTAGGTTTTTTGAATACCATAGACTCAACAACTAACCAAGTAATAGCTGCAACAGCTGCCGCAACAGTTGTAGTTAAGAATGCAACACCAGCGATTGCATTTGCACCAAATGCTGAACCTGCATTAAATCCATACCATCCGAACCATAATAATCCAGCACCAACAGCAGTTAAAATAATACTAGCTGGTTTCATAGCAACTTTAGGATAATTTGCTCTTTTACCAAGTAACATAACTAAAACAAGACCTGCCAAACCACCGTTCATATGTACAACTGTACCACCAGCAAAGTCTAAAGCACCTTCGTTGAATAGGTATCCACCACCCCAAACCATATGTGCGATAGGAGCATAAACAACAACTGTCCAAATAGCAGCGAAAATCATCCAAGTTGAGAATTTCATTCTTTCAATAACAGAACCTGCTGCAATAGCGATTGTAATAGCAGCAAAAGTACCTTGGAATACTATAAATACAAACTTAGGATATAATTGTCCTAAATCAACACTTGCAAACTCTGTCCAACTAATACCGTTTAACATAACATTTGCAAAACCACCCATAAATTGGTTCATAGAACCTTCAGCAGTACCAAATGCAACTGAGAAACCAGCAACAATCCAAGCAATAAATGCAACTGCAAATGCTCCAAATACCATTGAATAAGTATTTAATATATTTTTACCTCTTGTCATACCACCATAAAATAATGCTAATCCTATTGGTGTCATCAACATAACTAACGCTGTTGAAACCATCATCCAAGCTGTATCTCCTGAATTTAAAACAGGTGCAGCAGCTTCTTCTGCTAATGCTAAAGTACTAAGTAGCGGAGTTGCTAAAAGCCACTTTTTCATCTTATCTCCTTTGTTTTTTGATATGAGAAATTGTAACAAGTATTTGAATATAAAGTAAGGTCATTATTGTATAAAAAATATACAATTATAAAAAAAAGAGTGTATAAATATATATTTATTCTAAATTTAATAGCTTAAAATGAAAAAAATATAAATTTTAGCTCTAAAATAAGTTTAATAAAAGTAATTATTCTTGATTTATTGGTCAAATATGTTTTAGATAGATATAATTTAACAAATCAAGATTATTTTGTATATT
>JBBITK010000158.1:0-3039 GCA_037440805.1 Arcobacter sp.
GTAAATAGTTTGTAGGCTATTAATGGCTCAAAAACATTTAATTGTAATTGCCCTGCTTCACTAGCTATGGAAATAGCCATATCTGCTCCAATTACTTCAAAAGCCACTTGATTTACAACTTCTGGCATTACTGGATTTACTTTTCCTGGCATAATAGAACTTCCAGGTTGTAAAGGAGGAAGATTTATCTCATTAAGCCCTGCCCTTGGTCCAGAACTTAAAAGTCTTAAATCATTGCATATTTTTGAAATTTTTATAGCTATACTTTTTAGTATTCCTGAAATAGTTACAAATGCTCCAGTATCTTGAGTAGCCTCTATCAAATCCTTTGAAGCTACAAAATCTACATCAGTTACCTCTTGAAGATATGTTATAACTTTTTTTTGATAACTTCTTTTTGCATTTATTCCAGTACCTATTGCTGTCGCACCTAAATTTACCTCTTTTAAAATTTTTTGAACTTCTCTTAGTTTATAAATATCATCATCTATCATAACTGCAAAGGTTTTGAACTCTTGCCCCAAAGTCATAGGAACAGCATCTTGAAGTTGTGTTCTGCCCATTTTTAATATATCTTTAAACTCTATTGCCTTTTGGTCAAAGGAATCCCTTAAAACTCTTAATGAATCCTTTAATTTAAAAATAAGTTCATAAATAGTCATTTTTATAGCTGTTGGATATACATCATTTGTTGATTGACTCATATTTACATGGTTATTTGGATGTATTATTTCATAGGAACTTTTTGGATGACCCAAAATCTCCAACGCTCTATTGGCAATAACCTCATTCATATTCATATTTGTAGAAGTTCCAGCTCCACCTTGAATTGGATCTACAATAAACTGCTCATGTAACTTTCCATCAATTATCTCATCACAAGCTTGTACTATTGCATCTTTTTGATTTATGGTTAAATCGCCCAACTCATAATTTGCCAAAGCACAAGCTTTTTTTACCTTTGCCAATGATTTTATAAATGTTGGAAAAAGTGAAATATCAGTTTTTGTAATATCAAAATTCTCCTTTGCCCTTAAAGTTTGAATTCCATAATAACAACTATTAGGAATTTTTTTCTCACCTAAAAAATCTTTTTCTACACGAAATTCCATATTTAGCCTCTATATTTTTTATGGAATATTAACATACAGATTATTCAAAAGGTATTTTTACTATAATAAAATAAAATAGAAAATAGGAATTTTAAATGAATCATATAGAGACTTTAGAAAAATTATTAAAAGAAGATGTACTTTTAGAAGTAAATGAAAATATAAAAGAACTTCAAGAGGCTATACAGCAGACTCCAAAAGATAAAGCATTAAAAGAAGAGTTTAAATATATGCAAGAAGTTAAAGCATATTTTGATGAGGTTTTATTAGATATTGAACACAAAACAATTACTCAAGAACAAGCCTTAGATATTTTAGAAGGTCTTGAAGATATGAGAATAGACAACCAAGAGGTATAAAATGCCAGAATTGGAAATATATGAAATAGTAAATATCTTAGGATTATTACTTGGTACTGTTTTTGGAGCAATAGCTCAAAAAACTCAATTTTGCTTTAGTGGTTCTATAAAAGATTATATTTTGACAAAATCCACAAGAAGAGCATCTTCTGTGATTATGGCAATAATTGTTGCTATTGTTTCAACAACTATTATCTCAAACTTATATGAATTGGATTTAACTCAAACCAATTTTTTTAAATCAAATATCAACTATATTGCAATAATTTTAGGTGGTGCTTTGTTTGGAATTGGAATGATGTTGGCGGATGGTTGCGGAAATAGACAACTTATCAAGTTTGCACAAGGGGATATAAATGCTTTGATAACAATAGTTTTTATAGCCATTTTTGCCTATGCAACAACAAAAGGTTTTATATTTTCTTACGCAAATAGTGTTATTAATAATCAATTTTTGATAGATATTTCTTCAAAAATATCAAATTCACAAATGAATATTTACTTAGTTTTAATTCCTTTATTTGGAATTTTATTTTTACTAACAAAAAAAATATCAAGAATTTTTACACTAATTGATGGAATAATAATTGGTATTTTAATCTCTATTGCTTGGTATATAACAGGTGTAATTGGAGAAGAGAATTTGGATAGAGTTATAACTCTAACGGGAATTACATTTGTTTATCCAACAGCAAAAAGCTTAGAGTTATTTATGTATTATGAAGTAAATGAATTAACTTTTGCAATAACAACAGTTTGTGGTGTTATTTTGGGTGCTTTTTTGATGTCAAAAAAGAATAAAAGATATAGTTTTGGATGTACCGCTGGACAAAATATAAATAGAGTTAAATATAATATTATTGGTGGTGCATTAATGGGTACAGGTGGAATTTTATCTATTGGTTGTACAGTTGGGCAAGGTTTAACAGGTATGTCTACACTTGCTTTTGCTTCACTTGTGGCAATCATATCAATATTTATTTCAGCAATAATTACTGCTAAGATATTGAACAAAAGTCAAAAATTACCAATGTGTTTTTTATTTGACTGGGAAGATGAAAAAACAAAAAATATAGATTATCAAATTTAAAAGGAAATATAATGGCAATAAATAATAATCAAGTTGTATCAATGAAATATGAACTAAAAATTGATAAAGAGACAATAGAATCAAATTTAGATGGGGATCCAATAGAGTTTGTTTTTGGAAAAGGAGAAGTTGTTCCTGGGCTTGAAGATAGAATAAAAGATATGCAAGAGGGTGAAAGCAAAGAGGTATTTGTACCTTGTCTTGAAGCTTATGGTGAATATGATGAAAAACTAACTGAGATTCTACCACTTAGCGATTTTGAAGGAATTGATTTGGAAATTGGTTTGGTTTTAGAAGGAGAAAATGAACAAGGAGAACTTTTTAAAGCTACTGTTTCAGAAGTTACAAAAGAGAGTGTAACAATAGATTATAATCATCCTTTAGCTGGAAAAGATTTAGAATTCAAAGTAATAATAAATAAAATAGCTTAAAATATCAATCCTACTTTTAGGATTGATGTAGCATTTTATTTAAGACA
>JBBITK010000159.1:0-2951 GCA_037440805.1 Arcobacter sp.
ATTAAAGCCTATTTTAGAAGATTTGGGAGCCAAAATCTCTTCATCTGTTTCTAAAAAAACAGATTATGTAATATACGGCGAAGATGCTGGAAGCAAATATGACAAAGCTTTGGAACTTGGAGTTAAACTTTTGACAGAAGATGAAATGAAGGAAATGTTCTAATTTTGGTTTTTGTATTAAAGCATTAAAATATATACAGTTTTTTTACTTTAGACTATTATAAATAAATCTTTTAAATGTATATTATATACATTTAATTTATTTATATTCTTAAATTTACATTATAATAAACTAATTTATTTTAGGATTAGAAAATGTTTAATATTAATAGTCTATTTAGTGAACTTTCTGAATATATGAAAAATATCAATGAATTTAAAAATGAATTAAATGATATTAGTAAGAAGTGGGAACAATTAATACTTTTTAGTGGTTTGAGTTCTGCTAAAATAGATATTGAATCGACAAAATTAAATTTTGACAAATTAAGTGAAGAGTTAATTTCTAATCTAACTGAAGCAACAGTAAAAAAAATAGTTGTTGAAATGAATTCAAAGGCTCAAGTAGCAGTTGATATTGTAATAAGAAATCTTTTTGAAAGAACAGCTGATATTGGATTTTTAGCAACAGACAATGAAATTAGAAGCTTTTTAAAAAACTATAATATTAAAAATATTTTAACAAGTAAAGATGAAGTCCTAAAACTAAAAAAAAGATTTGAAGAGTATGTGGCAAAATATTCTGTCTATTTTGATATTGTCCTTTTTGATACAAAAGGACATATCCTTGCAAAACTAGACACAGAAAATCAAACTGTATTTGAAAGTAAAGAGACAATTTTTGATGAAATAAATGTGGGAAAATTGGACTATTTAGAAACATATAAATATCATGATTTCCTTCCTAATTATAAAAAATCTTTAGTTTACTCATATAAAGTTTTTGATGAACAATCCAAACAAACATTAGGTTATCTCTCTTTATGTTTTAAATTTACGAATGAAATGCAAACTATTTTTTCTAATTTAGTTTCAAAAAATAGTAAAGAAGTTTTGACTTTATTGGACAAAAATTATGAAGTAATTGCTTCAAGTGATTCATATCATATCCCTATTGGAGCAAAACTTGATGTGGAATTGGAAAAACCATTTGGAATAGCACAATTTGCAGGAAGAGATTATCTTATCAAAAGTTGTAAAACAAATGGTTATGAAGGTTTTTTTGGGTTAGGATGGATTGGCCATATAATGATTCCTGTTGAAAGTGCATTTAAAACTGAAAATATCAAAATCGATATTGAAGATGGTGTTTTGAACTCTATTATGCAAAACAAAAATCTTTTCAAAGAGGAATTAATCTCTATTCCTATGGAAGCACAAACTATTCAAGATGATTTAAATAGGGCAGTTTGGAATGGAAATATAAAACAATCAACCATATCTTCAAATGATGGAGATTTCTCCAGAACAATTTTAAAAGAGATAAAACTTGCAGGGGAAAAGACTAAAGAGAGTTTTGCTAATTCTATTCAAAAATTAAATGAAACAATTATAAGTTCACTTTTGAGTAATGTCTCTTTTTTAGCCACTTTATCTATTGATATTATGGATAGAAATCTTTATGAAAGAGCAAATGATTGTAGATGGTGGGCTTTGACTCCAGCATTTATAGAGATGTTAGAAAGAAGTGAATTTAACCATTCATTAGGTAGTAAAAAAATGAGTGATATTTTAAAATATATCAATAATCTTTATACTGTCTATACAAATCTTTTTATATATGATAAATCAGGGATGATAGTTGCAGTTTCAAATGATAAGTATAAATCAACTATTGGAACAAGACTTGATACTTCTTGGGTTAGAAATACTTTAAAAATAAAAGATAGTTCAAGATACTATGTTTCATATTTTGATAAAACTTTTTTGTATGATGATAAATATACTTTTATTTTCAACGCGGCAATAAATAATGATGAACAAAATCTTGGTGGAATAGGGATTGTATTTGATTGTGAATCACAATTTAAAAATATGTTAATAGATGCACTTCCTTCAACAAATGGTATGCCAACTGAAGGGTATTTTTCAATGTTTGTTGAAAAAAATTACTCAATGGTATTAAGTTGTAGCGATGATAGTCATTATGTTGGTGAAAAAGTTGATATTGACAATGAACTTTTAAATTTAGAAAAGGGAAAATCACTCTCTAAAATACTTTTTTATAGAAATAAATACTATTTAGTAGGAGCTTGCTGTTCCAAAGGATATAGGGAATTTAAAGGTAAGAATGACATCTATCAAAAAGAGATTATAGCCTTTGTATTTGTGGAAATAGGTTCAAAAGTTGAGCAAAAAAATATGAGTAATATAAATACCCATCATTTTATGTATGATGAACTATTATTAAAAGATAGTTGTGTTGAGATAGCAACTTTTTATATTGGAAATAAATGGTTAGGTGTTAGAACTTCTGATGTTATTGAATCTACAAACTTACATAATCTTGAGAAACCAATATCTTTGGATGCTACAACCAATCATTTTAAAGGAACAATTATTCATAAAAAAATGGTTTTAAGTGTTATTGATATTAGTAAGTTTATTCAAAATGAGATGAAAAACAGGGACAATGCTGATGTTATTATCATCAAATATAATCAAAGTAATGATGAGCATGTAATAGGAATTGTTGTTGATAAATTGGGAGAATTCTTAAAAGTACCACAATATAGAATAAAACCTTTTGAGAATTTTTTAATAGGAGGTGGAATGTTGGGTGAAAGTATCGTTCAACCCCCTGAAAATTCCAATGTTAGCACTCTTCTAACACTACTTAATATATCTAAACTAGATGAGATTGTAGAGAATTGATTTTCTCTTCAATTATTACTCTACCAATAAAATAGATTAAATTTTAGTAGTTTTATTGTGAGTATTTTTAAGGCGGA
>JBBITK010000160.1:0-2946 GCA_037440805.1 Arcobacter sp.
ATTCTTATTAGTTGTTCATTAAAAATATTTGGATTTAATCTATCCAAAACAATAGCCAAATAATACTCACTTAAAGCAAATTGAGAATTATCCATTTTGAAATAGGCTAAAAAAGGTTTTGTGTGATTTTTGATTTTTACATCAAGGGATTCAAAACCAAAAGTTTTCCCCTCAATTTTTGGAATACAAGAGTATAAAGTAGAATAAAATATACTCTCTTCTACTTCCATATGTTTATCTTTTAAATTGGAGATAACCTCCATATTTGAATCTTTTTTTACCACAAAAACAAAAGAGGATTCACACAAAGAGGATATATTTAAGATATATTTTTCCCAAAATAGCTTTTCATCTATTTTTGAGACTCTTAACTCTTTTAGATTTTGGAAGATTTCTGTTGCTGAAAGATTTTTCTCTTTTATATTTTCCATCTACTTCCTAATTAAATTGTCTTAAGGATTTGATTATCTCATCTGTTTTTTCACTTTTTGGCAAATCTTTTTCACTGTTCTCTTTATCAAAAGACAAAGTAGCAGATAAACCAGGAGTTATACTATCATCGCTATTATCTATTTCAACCCTAACCAAAATTAATCCACTTGATTTATCAGCTATTGGAGAGATAAATTCTATTTTTGCCTCTTTTTCTATCTTTGATTCTTTTTCATCTATAGTAATATTTACACTTTTACTATTTTTGATTTGATTTACATAACTCTTTTCGATATTAAATTCAACATAGCAAATCTTACTATTTATAATATTTACTATTGGCTCTCCAGCTTTTACCCACTCTCCAATATCAACAACTATTTTAGAAACCACACCATCTATTGGAGATTTTAAAATATTATTATCTAACATCTCTTTTGAGATTGTATACTCTAATTTCTCTCTTTTTTCATTTTCGCCATTGTATTTTATTTCACTATCTATCTCATCAAGTTTTAGTTTTATAGAGGTAATCTCATCATAACTTATTGATTTTGTTTGGTTATACAAATCCAAAGCATCGTTATATCTTTTCTCTATAATCTTTTTTTGTTGTACAAGATTGTTTAGTTTTGAAGTATCTTGCCAAATAATCTTCCTTCTTTGTGTCTCTAAAGATTGAAGTTTATTATCTAAAACCAAAATAGCCTCATCTTTTTTTAGTAAATTACCCTCTTTTTTATTTACACTTTTTACTAAACCATCTGTTGATAAACTTAGTTGTAAATCATATTGTGGAGAGATAATTCCTGTAAAACTTTTTGCAAATAAAAGATTTGCTGTTATACAAAAACCTAAAAAATATCTATTCATTATTGTCCCTCCTCTTGTTCTTGACTTTTGTGTTTTATCTCTTCTACATTTACACCATATTTATCCAATAAAAGCCCTGCTGTTTTATCCAATACAGTTTCAGATACTTTTAAATCCAGAAGTTTTTCATACATTTTTATTTCATACTCGATAAGTTTTTCCTCTTCCCTTAACAAATCCCCAACACCAACTCTACCTTTTAGCATTTTGATATTTTCAAATTTAAGTAACTCTCTTTTTATAGCTAAACCTTTTTCATAGTATTCAACTTGTTTTCTTGTATTATTTACTTTTTCAACCTTTGTACTTAAACTGTTTTTCAAAGATTTTGTAAGGAAATCTAGTTCTATTCTTGATTTTAAAACTTCTAACCTAGCATTTTCATAATCTTTTTTGGCTTTTTCATTTCCAAAAATTGGTATTCTAAACTCAAAACCTATACTCCAAGTATTGTGTTTGTCATCAAAATTTGTATATGAATCTTCAAGTTGAGAATCCAATCTTTGTATATCTCCTCCACCTTTTAGATTTAGTTCAGGGAGTAATTGATTTTTATAATAACCCTTTTGAAGTTGAGAATATTTTAATTTCTCTTGGGCTTTTTTGTATTCATCCCAATTATCAACAGCTTTTTTGAAAATATTTTCAATCTCATACTCATCTTTGTTTTCCATGGTATTTTCTTCAAAAAATATGGATAAATCTTGAATATTGTCCCTTTGTACATTTAATAAAGTTAATATTTGATTTTCTGCTTCTGTTATTTTGTCTTTAGCATTTAATAGCTCTGCTTGTCTTATATATAGGGTATTTTCCAACATTAACTCTTCAGTTTGTGGTAATTTTCCAATTTTTACCAAATCTCTTATTGTAGCCAAGTTTTTTTCAGTAATATCTACTAAATCTTCCCATTTTTTATATACTTGTTTAGCTCCATATAATTGCCAATAGGCTTGAATTGACACACCAACCAAATCAGTAATAATCTTCTCATAATCAACTTGAGAGATTTGTGCCATTATTTTTGCACTCTCTGCTTTTATCTCTGTTATATCTTTTCCAAAGTTTTTTAGTAAAGGTTGAACAAAAGAGGCTCTTACATAAGTACCATATTGTTTATCAAAACCTTTACTCTCTATAACATTACTCTCTAATCTAGTATTTTCGATACTTAATTCCCATTGTGTACCTATTGGAGCAAGTCCTAAAATACTTAGTTTTTCATTATTTGTTCTAGAATTATAATCTTCATTAGGAATAAAACTATAATAACTATCCTCTGGACTTGTTTGAACATTTTGTGCTGATTTTGAAACATTAGCAGCTAAAATAGGCTCATATAAAGCCTTTTCTTTGTCCAATTCATTTAACTTTATTTTTGTATTTATATACTCCATATATGCTTTAGGGTTATTTTTTACTACTGCATTTAGATACTCATTTATATCTTTGTATTTTAACTCTTCGGCAAAAAGATTTATGCTAGATAAACCAACCAATCCCAAACAAACTACTAAACTTCTAACCACAAAAACCCCTAAATTTATATAATAATATCTTCAATCCAGAATTGGAACAACTCTGACTCTTCATCTTCAAATATGCTTTGACTAAAGCTAAATGTACTATTTGAATCTATCA
>JBBITK010000161.1:0-2903 GCA_037440805.1 Arcobacter sp.
CTAGGAAGTGAAAGAACAGATTTTATATTAATTGGTCTTCCACCACAATTTGAACGATTTATAAACCTATAAAATGTTTTTGAGGTGGCACTAAAAACAACATCAATATCCTCTTTGGAAATATCATCAAAATAGTTTAAAAACTCTTTTAAAATAAAGTTTTGAGTTTGCTCTTTTTTATCTTCATATTGCTCTTTTCCTATACCTTCCCAAAAAGTTGCATTACTGTGGGTTGAGATAGTAACACTAAGACCATTTTGTGATAATTTTTCATCATTTTCATCACTAAAAGAGACAAAAAATGAGTTTGAAATTGTATTTGGAATAAGCTGTTTTAAAATGATTTGATAATGATGTAAAAAAGGTTTTTTGATTTTTAATTTCAAATAAACCACAAAGGCACTTTGATTTCCAAAACTAAACTTATCAAAATAGTTTTTTATCTCTTTTTCTTCAAAGAGTTTTGAACTATCAAATATCGTTGAATTTAATATAACTTTTGAAGCCAAGTAATCACCCTTTGAGGTTTCAATAAAAAATTTCTCTTTATCTCTCTTTATATGCAAAACCTCTTCATTTTTTTGTATTTGTACATCTTTAAATAGCTTTTCTATTATACTTGACATACCTCCTTGTACATAAAAAACCCTATGAAATGGATAAGACAATCCCAAAGACATTGATAATAAAGAGGCATTTTTTGAGCTTGTTTGTAAAGTTATAAGAAGTTGAGAATCAATAAATGCTCTATATTCATTTGAAATATTTGGTAAAGTTTCTTGTATAAATGAATCTGCACTTTTAAGTAAGTCAAAACCAAAGTTCTTTATCAAATCTTTAACAAAAAAAGCTGTTTCTAAATAGTTTTTAAAGGTATATTTTCCATAAAAAACACTCTTTAACTCCCAAAATTTTTTATCTATTTCATAGATTGTTTTCCAAAAAATTCTATTGTTTTTATGATAATAGACTTGATTTAGATTATATAAAAACTCTTCAAAGTTTTGTATTCTATCTAGTTTTTTACCATTTTGAATAGTTCTTATGGCTATTTTACTCTCAATAATATCTGGTTTTATTTGAGCTTTATCAAAAATATCTTTTATAATATGCCCATCTTCATAACCTACAAAAGTTGTAGCTCCTGTATTAAAATAACTTCCATATCTTTTAAAAGTAGAAGCACAACCACCCAAATTTGAATCTTTTTCAAATACAACTATATTTTTATCTTTGTTTAATGCACTAATTAATGCAGAGCCTATTCCAGAACCTACAACTGCTATATCAAGATTTTCCATTGTTTGCTCTTTTAAAAACTTCTATTGCTCTTTTTCTTGAAAAATCAATAGAAACTAACTGTTTTGGATAGTTTATTCCGCCTATATTTTGTACACCATTCTCTTGATGTATTAGTTTTGGTGGTACATTTTTTAACTCTTTTAGAACAGATTTTATAAAAATCGCCTCTTCATCAAACTTTTTGGATTGTAAATATGGATTAAATATCCTAAAATAAGGAACACTATCAGCACCCGTACTACTTGCCCATTGCCACGAACCTATATTTGAACTTGCTTCATAATCAAGAAGTTTACTAGCAAAATACTCTTCTCCTCTTCTCCAATCAATTAACAAATTTTTGGTCAAATATGAGGAAACTATCATTCTTAAACGGTTGTGCATTGTACCTGTTTGATTAAAATATCGCATTGAAGCATCTATTATAGGAACTCCCGTCTCTCCATCACACCACTTTTTAAAACTCTCTTCATCATCAAGCCATTCAACCTCAATACCATTAAAATTTGAAATTTCACTATTTGGGTAGTGATATAAAATATAAGCATAAAATTCCCTCCAAAAAAGCTCTCTAATATAAAAATCCTTCTCTTCTTGAGGTGCTTGGAAACTCTTAACTATATTAAAAACTTCCCGTGGAGATATAAGCCCAAATCTTAAATGAACAGCTAAATTTGAAGTGCTTTGTTTATAAAAATAGTCTCTTCCCTCTTTATAATCAGCTATTTTATCCCTAAACTCTCTTAATAAAACATTTGCACTTTTTCCTAAAAATCCATCTAAATTAACCTTTTCAAATCCCATCTCTTCCAAAGTAGGAGTATATAAAAAATCAAAATTTATAAGTTTTAGATTTGAATTTATTTCAAACTCCAACAGTTTTTGACTCTCCCAAATAAAATGCAGAGATTTATAGTATGGAGTAAATACTTTGTATGGGGTATTGTCTTGTTTTAAACAATCTTTTGGATGAGTAATAAAACTATCTGTAAATTTTTTTAGAGGGATTATCTCTTCTACATCTTCATCTCTTTTGATGGCATATTCATCAAAATCAACACTACACAAAATTTCATCAAATCCAAAAGCTTTTAATTTTGTAAAAATCTCTTTGGGTGTTCCATAAAAAATAGCCAAATCCAAACCCAAAGATTTTAAATTCTCTTTTAATTTTGTAACTGCTTCATATATAAAGCTAACCCTTTTATCATCTTTAAATAGTTTGTCTAAGATATTTTTATCAAAAATAAATATTGGCAATACTTCATCTTTTGCGTTTGATAATATTGCGTTGTCTTTTATTCTTAAATCTCTTCTAAACCACAAAATCTGTTTCATTATTTGTATGCCTTTATATCTGATCTAAGTGATAATTCACTTGGATATGGATTTAAAAATTTTTGCACTTTTAGATACTTCACATCAAATCTTTTTACATATATGTTTATTAGCTTTATAACTGCAATTAGTGGTATGATTTTTTGTTTGTATTCCTCAAAACTTAGAAGTATCTCTTCTTTTTCCTCTTTTGTTATAAGCTTCTTGAAGTATCCAAATATATGCAATAACACATTGTATGTTTTATTTATATTTCCTTTTAG
>JBBITK010000162.1:0-2346 GCA_037440805.1 Arcobacter sp.
TGTTGCTAAAAAATCAACACCGTCAATAATTGCTATCATGTGGTTTACATCAAATAGGCATGCTTGTTTACCATCTATTTCCATTGCATACATATTTACAGAAATTTTTAATTTTCTTTTTACTTGCTCGTTTGCTTTCCAAGAACCGTCATCAATATCTATGTTCCCTTGAATAGTTGCTAATGCCTGTTTACTTTTTCCATCCTGGAAGATAGAACCTTTTACAGTTAAGTTTACTCCTAAACCTGTAACATTACCTAATGCCATTGCAGCAAAAACAGCTGCTGAATATTCATTTAAAGTAACATTTGCTTCCATCTTTTCAAAAGAACCAGTTAAAACTTCTCTTTCAAACCCACCAAATTCCTGTGAAAACTTCTTTTGATTTATCTTTGGTAATTCAAATTCTTCACTTGTACCTAGATGTCCTATTCCGTCAATAAAGATATTTATATCTCTCATTGTTTGTGGTAAATTACTCATTTTAAAACTCCTTAACCATTAATATAATTGATTAGAGTGTCACCCCAATCATCTGCATAAACTAACTCTATATTTAATTCTCTAATACTTGGCATATCTTGAACTTTTACAGTTAAATAAAATTTACCTGCAGTTACTGTTGCTTTAGTATTTTTTTCAGAATCAAAATAAACATCAAAACCAATTACTACACTATTTCCTTTTAGCTCATTCATAAATTCAACTATAGATTTTTTTACCCAAATAAGTTGGTCTGCCTCTCTATCTCTTGCCCATTTACTAGCAGTTATAATTGCAGCTAAAAGTCTATGGAAAGTTCTAACTCTATCTAAAGACTGCCATATTGGATCAATGTCTGTTGTTTCAAATCCGTAAGTTCTCCAACCTACATCTTTAACAATCATAGATACTGATTTTTGTCTTAATCTTCTTGCTTCACAATCACTACCTTCCAGGTATTCAATAACTCTTTCGGTTCCTGCTACGCCTAATGCAATTCTGTTTGAATGATTTTGAGACCATCCAAAAGTAGTATTTCCATCATGATAAGCAATAAGTCCTGCCATAAGTGCGCTAAATGGAATAATTTTCCCATCAGCCTTATATTTACCGTGACCAATTAATAAATATTTACTACCAAAATTACTTACATAATCTGATACACCGGCTTCATCATCACTAAAATTATCAGTAATTCCTGTTGTCCATAATTTTGTAGAAATGCTGTCCATTTTGGCTGCAACTTCAATATCAGTTGAATAAAAAGGTGCAATAATAAGTCCATTTTTAAGATTAATCCCAGTCAATGGGTCTGCTTTCTTTAATTCATCTAATCCATCTAATACATTTGTTTTATTTATTGCTGCATCCTGGCTTAATAAACAAACAAATACTACTAATGGACAATTTACAGCTTGAAGTGATATTCCTGTTAATACTGCTTCAAGTGTTCCATTTGTAATATTCTTACTTTTAATATATTCCAAACCTTCATCTGCATTGTTAAATTTCATTAATCCAAAATCACCTACATCTGCAGTTGCAACAATTCCAATTGGAGTTGAAGAACTTATTGTTATTGGTCTTGCAGCAGCTACACCAAAACTTCCATTTATACCAAAGTTTAAATCCATAATTTTTCCTTTAAATTGAATTTTCCACCACATAAGAAAATATTAAATTTTTTACATAGTGCTTTTAGAATTAGAATCTTTTGTATAAGATTAAAATTCACGCTGTTATATTGAGCAATAATTGTTTTTAAAAAACCGGTATCATCTCTTGGAATAATATTCGTAAAAGTATGATGCAGGTTTATATTCATATTACTTCTAATATATTTTTTTATGTTTTGTCTTAACTTTCTAGTTTTTGTTCTTGATAAAATTTGATTTTTTGGTTTTATTTTATGACCTAAAAATACTATTCCATACTTAGTTTGTTGAAGTTTTACTTTTCTATTATCAATTGATAATTTTAATTTTTCTTCAATAAACTTAAAAATTTGTTTTTTTATTTCATTTGCTTCTTCTTTTGTATCAGTAAAACAAATAAAATCATCCATATATCTAACATAATCTTTTGTTGCTGTTTTATGTCTAATAAAATTATCTAATTCATTAAGATATAAATTTGCAAACAATTGACTTAATAAATTACCTATAGGAATGCCTTTTTCACCAAAACCATTGCCTATAAATTTATTTAACAATTCAACAACTTCTTTATCTTTGATATGTTTGCTCAATATATTTCTTAATACTTCATGATTTATTGAAGCAAAATATTTATCTATATCTAGTTTTACATACCAAATTGAAGTTTTTTTTCTCATAATTCTTTGGCATTTATTTCTGGCATAAT
>JBBITK010000162.1:2359-2891 GCA_037440805.1 Arcobacter sp.
CCTTTGCCAGTTCTGCATGCACAAGAATAGTTATCCATTTTTTTATCAAGAAAAGGCTCAATAACAGAATAAATCATTTGTTGAACTAATCTATCCTGAATATATGGGGCGTATATATTTCTCTCTTTAGGCTCTCTTACAACAAGAGTTCTATATCCTGTAACGCTATAAAGTTTATTTGTAACACTTTCTAAAATATTTGATATATTAGTCATTAAATTGCTTTCAAACTTTAACATTGAATAGTTTTCAGAATGACCTCTTCTTATCATTTTAAAAGATTTTAAAGCATTTTCAACTTTTATAATTTGTTCAAATATCTTTCCCATTTAATACCTTTTATGTGACTTACAGAAAATATAAAGTTTAAAACTAATATTGTTCTAGCACTTACTTTGTCCCGTAAAGGATACGGGTCATATTTCTACCCTATACAACATACATTCTTTAATATTTAATTAAAGACTTCAAGAAAAGCTATACAGTCTGGACGAAACCCAACATTCGTGGTCACATTAGAACGAGGATTATT
>JBBITK010000163.1:0-2884 GCA_037440805.1 Arcobacter sp.
AAAATCCAAATCCACATTTTCACCCATAAAATAACTATGACCTATTTTATAATCATCTTCTAATTGCTTATTTAATTTGATAAAAAACTTTTTTGCTTCAGAATTATTTTTTATCAAATCTGCATTTGGTTTTAACTCCAAAAATGTAAATCTTCTTCTTAATGCAATATCAATCAAAGCAATAGATTTATCTGTGCTATTCATAGTTCCAATAATAAAAAGATTTGATGGAACGCTAAATTTTTCTTGTGAATATGGAAGCGATATTTCTAATTTATCTCTTTTTGATTCTTCTATCAAAGTGATAAGTTCTCCAAAGATTTTAGATATATTTCCCCTATTTATTTCATCGATTACCAAATAATAGTTATTTTCTCTATCATTTTTAGCGTCATCACAAATATCTTTAAAAATACCATCTCTTAATATTATTTGCCCTGATTCATTTGGTCTAAATCCCTCTATAAAATCCTCATAGGCAAAACTTTGATGAAAAGTCGTAAATACAACTCTAGTTTTTAAATTTTCATCATCTAAGCCTTCATTTGTTTCGCTATTTTGAGTAATCTTTTGAAATATATCTTTTTCTGAATATTCGTTTTTTTCTATTAGATTTATCAGTTTATTAATATTATGAGTTTTTCCAACTCCTGGAACACCGTAAAGGATTATGTTTTTTGAACTAAGTGTAATTGGAGGAGTTGGTCTAGTTGGAGGAGTTGGATTTTCATTCTCTCCTACAATAAAATTGATTTCTATATTTTTATACTCATTTAATAAAATATCTTTATTTTTTAAATATTCTAAAAACTTTTTTCCTTCTCTTTGAGAACGAGTTAAACCATTTTGCTCAGGATTTCTACCACCTAATTGACTACAAAATTTATAATCTTTCCCATTAATACTGTATATTTTATTCCAATATCTAGTTGGTTTTACTTCATTTGATAAAGCTAAAAAAGAAAAATTTGCTTCAATTCCCAATGTATTTTTTGAATATTCTCTATTTGTTAAATTATCAATTTCATCAATATTATTTTCACAATATTCAACAATTTTTTTTAAATGTTTTTTTACAAACTCACCAATTCTAATTTCTATTGACATCTTAATTCCTCCATTTTTATTCTAATTTTTTCAATAAACTCTTCATAATTCCCATCAAAATTCAAATCCAAACTTCTCATTTTTAGCTCCACCAAATTATCCCCTATTCCAAGTTTTAAATTCTCATCCACATCAAATAGATGTTTTGGATATAAAAGCATTGTATTTTTGATATTAAAATTTATTCCATAGGTAAACATCTGATATTTGTCGTTTGTTGCCAAATCATCTTTGTTTTTTACCATTTTATATTTTGTATCAATTATCAAATTTGTAGTCATAATATCTGGTTTTAATTGTAGATTTCCAAAGTTTTTTTGGCTTTGTAATTTTACATTTGGGTCTAGTTTTTTGTAAATATTTCCAACAAATTTTTCAAAGACTTCTGCCATATCAAATAAAAATGCAAAACTATTTTCATTTGCATCTTTTATATCTGACACCAATGATTTTAAAACCAATATAGCTAATTCAAAAGATTTTTTATATCTTTGATTTAGTCTATCAAAGTGAATATTTAATCTATTTATATCTACATTTATCTTTTCTACTTCATCAAAAACCATCTTACATTTATGCAAATTTCCATAACTACTATATTTCAAAAAAATATCTATTGCAAAAAGAAAAAATCTATTCAAATCGTTGTCCATACTAAACTCATCAAACTTGCAATATATATTTTGATGATGAAAATTTGTAAAGTTTTTTTCTATCAAATATGAACCTTTTAAAACTTTTAGATTTTCTTCTTTGGTGATATAACTTTTATAAACACCTTTTCTCAACTGTTCCAATAGATTTTCAGTGAAATATCTAATAAAAATCTCAAATATTTTAAACTCTTGATTTTGGAATTTTGCTAAATCTTCATTGGAAATTTTTATATCATAAGCAAACAACAACATATACATAAATATTTTTTGGTTTGTTTCATCTTCATTTGAAATTTTTGGAGCAATAAAATAGTTTTCATTATTGATTCTCAAAAATCCACATTGATTTTTTTTAACAATAGTTTCTAAATCTTGTGGTAATTTTTGGTTTTCATATAAGATAATCAAATTTTCTTTTCTCCTTATTATTTTGGCGATTTTGCAAACATATTATTGGGAAAATCTACAAATTTTACTAAATCATCACTAGTTAAAAAACTTATTTGATTGCCTTTTTTCTTAAAATAAGAAAACGGGACTTCTATAAAATAATTATCATTTAAATTTAAAGTTAAACTATTTTTCTTAAAATCAAGAATTATATTTTCTAAATATTTTAAATTTCTACAATAATTATTTGTATATAAATTTTCAAATACTAAATCATCATTTATTTTCATTGTTATTATTACTGATGTTTGAGAAGAACATTCCCCTCTACTTATTACTGGTAACCCTGAAACATTTAATTTTACTTTATTTTTTCCCATTTTCAAAATATGCTTACTATCTATTGATTCATGAGTTATCGTATAATTATCATAATAGTAGGAGTAAGAATCACTAGAAAGAGTCTTATTTCTATATTCTTCTTCATCTGGAATAAAAACTCTTTTTGCAATATTAGTAACTTCATCATACTCTTTAAGAGAATAAAAAGAGTATTTATTATCAATAGTTTGTATAATTTTTGTTAAATTTTTCAAAGGTGGTTTATCTTTGCAATATTTTTCAGGAAAAGATTTATAATTAATATCTATACCCATTATTTTTAAATACCATTTAGTTATCTAATCAACAAATTATATTAACGCCTAAAGAGTTATCTCAAGTAAAATCAG
>JBBITK010000164.1:0-2849 GCA_037440805.1 Arcobacter sp.
ATTGGTAAACTAGCCTTTAATTCTTTTTTTTCTTCCTCTTCTTTTTTGTTACAAGCTGAAAAGCTTAAAAGTAGGGTTGCTGTGAGTGATAGTTTGATGATATTTTTGAAGTTCATTTTTTTCCTTATTTTTTTAGATTTTCTAAATATATGATGTCTTGTGGTGTAAAGCTACTTTGGTCAAAGTCATCTGCTTCTATGGATGGATTCATAAAAGGTATAGCTGAAACACTATATGTAAAGCTATATTTTAAATCTATCACAGAAGATAATACTATAATAGAGGCTTTTTTACCATCTAAAGCTTTTAATTCGTTTTGATGATACAAGTTAAATACATAATAGTCTTTTTCTTGTGTAAAAAGTGATAAGCTAGTTTTATTTAATTCTTTATATTTTCCATCAAACTCAAATATAAATTTATTACTTTCATCGTTATATAAATTCTTTGAAATCTTCACAAAAGTATTTTGTTCCAAAGTAACATTTCTACCATACATAGAGATTTTTTTATCTCTTTTGTTTGGTAGAAGTTCAAGTTTATAGCCCAATAAACTAGTTTTTAAAAAACTAAGTTCATTTGCTAAAGCTGTATCAAAATATATTTCATTGCCATTGTAGTTTTTGCCTATAAAATTTATTAGTTTGATAGAATCATCAAAACCTTTTCCAAACTCTTTTTTCAAAGAGCTATCTTTTTCTAAAACTTCATTTAGATAGTGGGCTTTGTATGAAGAGTGAAATACTGGTGGTTTGTTGTTTCTTTGTCCTGAACCACTAAAATACACACCACTATCAAACAACAAAGATTTTTTGAGATAAGCTTTTAAATCGCTATCTTTTAGTTGTTCAAGAACAATACCTTTTGCAACTTCAACTGTAATAGCTAAAACAAGACCAACAATCAAAGAAGAAGGCAACAAAATCAAAGCAACTTCAATAGCCAAAATAAAGGTATTAAAAGCAACAGCATCATAATCTTCTTTTTTTGCCAAAATATAAGATTCATGTAAACTAGAAACAACAATAGCCACAATAGATATTTTTTTAGCGAAAACTTCAATATTAGCAGAAGATAAAAGTACTCTATTGTGTGGTTCTATGGTTGAAATTGCTCCATTTCGGACTACTTCTTCTACAATCACACCACCTTCAATGGAAACAGAAACCGAAGTAAAGAATTTTTTTTCATAAATTTCATAGATAGATTTTACCAAAGTAGTGGTATTTTCAGCAAATTCAGCATAAGAGGCTATGGTTTTTTTCTCATCAAAAAAGAAATAAATAGAACCAATAGCTATAAGATTTCCATAAATTTTGGCACCATTTGCCAATGAAGCTACTCTTTTTAGATTTACTTCTGAGATAGTTCTTCTTTCTTCTGGAGATGAATTTTTTATTTCTTCAATTTTTTTCTCTAAAGCTTCTTGTACAGGAGAGCTATAACCTTCTATTGTTTTTAGAAACTCAAAAATCTCTTTGCTTTTTTCCTTTACAGTCTCCTCTTTTTCATCTCCTCGCTTGTACATATAACTAAATATTTTTTGGTTTAGGGTTTTTTCTGTACGACTGTTTTTTGGTTTGAACTCATTTATAAATTTTTCGTGATTTTTGCTTTTTTTGGATACTTCTTCCAAAATTCTTTTTATTACAAAATCTCCATAATAAACAGATATTTCATATTTTAAAAGTAAACTTATTGTGTGTTCTTTGCTCAAAGCCACTCTTTTTTTGGTCATATCAACCATAAAATCATAAATATGAGATAGCTCGGGATTAAAACAACTATTCTCTTTGGCTTCTTCATCCAAATCAGTTCGGCATTCACAAAGCATATAAACAATATTCATAGCACTAATTACATAATGAAATTTATTTGTATTTTCAATATCTGAATAGATTTTTAGCAATGATTTTAGTTTGGCATCTTTGAGCTTTGAAACAATTTTTTTAAAAATAGTTTCTGCAATAGTCTCTTTGTCTGTTGGAACAAAAAACTTGAAATTTTTATCATGATATAGGTATTTTGAAGTGATAATCAAAGACTTTCCATCTTGAAAAAATGAATTTTTTCTATTTAAAAAAGCTAACTTTTCATAATCTTCCAAATAAACATCACTCTTTTCTAAAATAGGAAAATAAGCTTTTTGTTCTTCTTTAGCGATAATTTCTTCCATTTCATCTATATTTTCTTGTGTAGTTTTGGGAAGAGGTGTTGAAGTATTTAATAATATATAAATACTATTTGCAATACTTTTTATTCCTCCAATATCTATCAAAGTAACAAAATCTTTTTCCCAAAAATCACTATATAAAACAGAAAAGATGATATTTGCCAAAACCAAATTTGCATTTGATTTTAAAGAAGTAAATTTACTATTTCCAGCATTTAAATAGAGTTTTAAATGAATAGTTTCAAAATCTTCAGCCAAATAAACATAAGATATAGGATAAGAAGAACCACTTAAAATAGCTTCTCGTAAACCAAAAGGTATAGTTTGAAAACAATCTTTGTTACAAGTTATAGTTTTGTTTTTTTTACAAAAATCTTTTTCAAAAAAATCAGCATTTAAATATTGAATTTTTTGGATAAAAGAGTATCCTATGTTGTTTTTGTCTTTTTCTATAATCCAAGAAATTTCACTAGATTTTTCAAATAGAGTTTTGATAATCAAAGGATTACTCAAAAATATACGAACCAAATCTTCATAAAGTTTTGTAAGTTCTTCTATTTTTGTTTTATAAATTTTACTTTCATTTTCATCTACATAAAAAGTATCAATGAGTTTTGCAACAGTATAAGGATAGCTATTTTGTTTTTGGATTTCATTTATTTGTTGAACATTATGG
>JBBITK010000165.1:0-255 GCA_037440805.1 Arcobacter sp.
ATTTATTATTTTAAAATTATTTATTTAACAAACTAAATAATACTCCAATAATTAACTTTAATATTTCCATACTTATTCTATAATCCCAAAATTAAAATAGAATATATTAGGAAACAAAATGTCTTACAGAACTTTAGAAGAAGAGATAAAAGTATTAGAGTTGGGATTACCGCCCCTTGAAGGTGATGGTTTTATTGGTGGAAGATTGGACCCAAAAGAGGCTAGTTTGATTTTGATTCCTGTTCCTTGGGAAGC
>JBBITK010000165.1:265-2814 GCA_037440805.1 Arcobacter sp.
TGTTTCATTTGGAGAAGGAACAGCAAAAGCACCAGATACAATTAGAACTACAAGTCACCAACTTGATGTGGAAAACTATCACTATATCAAGCCTTATACAGCTGGGATTGCTATGCTTGAAACTGATGAAAGTCTGTTTGAACTAAGTAATAAAGCTAGAAAAGAAGCATTAAAAGTTATTGAAGCCCTTGAAAATAACCAAACAAATCCAGAAGCTTTAGATTTTGTAAACAAAGCATCAGCTACTTTGAACTCTTCAGTCTATGAAAAATCCCTTGAACAAATCAAAAAAGGAAAACTTGTAGCTGTTGTGGGAGGAGACCACTCTTGCCCACTTGGACTTATTAAAGCTTTAAGCGATACACAAACTGAATCTTTTGGAATTTTACATGTGGATGCTCACCACGATTTAAGAGAGGCTTATGAAGGATTTACTTACTCTCACGCCTCTATTTTTTATAATGCTATGAAAGAGTGTGACAAAATATCAAATCTTATTCAAGTGGGAATTAGGGATTATAGTAAAGAAGAAGCCCAAAGAATGATTGGTTATGGAAAAAGAGGTGATTGTTTGTACGATACAGCTATGCAAGCCCAATTAGCATCGGGAAAATCACTAGAAGAAGTTTTTGCACCTTATATAAATCAACTTCCAAATAATGTATATTTATCAATCGATATTGATGGTTTAGAGCCATTGAATTGCCCAAATACAGGAACTCCAGTTCCAAGTGGATTAAGATATGGAGAGTTAGAACATCTAATATTTATGATTGTAAAAAGTGGTAAAAAAATCATCGGATTTGACCTTTGTGAAGTTGGAGATAGCGAAGATGGATGGGATGCAAATGTAGGTTCTAGGGTTTTATATCAACTTTGTGGTGCAATATTAGCAAGTCAAGGAAAAATAGAATATAGATAAGAAAAGTATGGAAAACCCCATACTTTTTATTGTCCTAGATTTTTTTCTACAAAATCCCAATTTACAAGTTTCCAAAAATTTTCTAAAAATTTGGCTCTTGCATTTCTAACATCAATATAATAAGCGTGTTCCCACACATCACATACTAAAATAGGTTTTAGATTATCTTTTAATGGATTTTGAGCATTTGATGTTGTAACTATTTTTAAATCTTGATTTTCATCTTGAACCAACCAAGCCCAACCTGAACCAAATTGCCCAAGAGCTTTTGCTGTAAATTCTTCTTTGAATTTTTCAACTGAACCAAAATATTTTGTTAAAACCTCTTCAACTTTTGCAGAAATTAAACCTTGAGTTGGAGTTAAACCATTCCAAAAAAAGTCGTGATTATAAACTTGAGCAGAGTTATTAAAAATACCTCCATCTGATTGCAAAATTATCTCAATTAAAGATAAATTTTCAAATTGTGTACCAGTGATTAAATTGTTTAAATTATTTACATAAGTTTGGTGATGTTTTCCATAGTGAAACTCTAAAGTTTCCTTTGACATAAGCGGTTCTAAGGCATCTAAAGTGTACGGTAAAGTCATTAATTCGTGTTTCATTTTATATCCTTTATTAAAATCTTCATCAATTTTAGGATACTACTTTTTTGATTTTTTTTGACTTAGTGGAAAATTGACTACTTAAAGAAAAAAAGAGTTAATTCTCTTCTCTTCTATTTTGTCTTTTATTGGATTTTGAAACATCTTTTTGAGCAAAATCATAGTTTTGAGGAATTATTTTTTTCAAAAATGGAGGAATTTTTCTTCCACTAATAACCATAATATCTTCTAAAATTATATTTGCAACTACTTCTTTATCATACTTTTTACACAAATATTCATACAAAAATTCAGCCATTCTATCAAGGGAAATTTTATATGTTGATTCACTTTGTTTATAAAGCCATTTACTAAAATCAAAGAAATTTTCAAAAACTTTTCCATCTTCAAATAGCAATTTACAGCTTTTCTGGAAGTTTCCACTATTGTAAACAATATCCCAAAATCTAGCAAATCGTTTCATCTCTTGCATAGCTGAAAAATCTATTTGATTGTTTTGCAAAATATCATAGGGTGGTAAATCACTATAAACCATCCCATAAACCCTATCGTGTCTATCAAGTGTAGTTCCTGATAGTTTTTTTAGGATTCCTATTTGTATCTCTCCATCACTTAGGCTATATAATAAATCAAGATTTTTTCCAAAACTCTCTATGGTTTCACTTGGTAAACCAACAATCAAATCTATATGCAAGTGGGCATTTGTCTCTTGGGATAAAAATCTAAGATTATCTTTGATTTTCTCCATTCTAAGATTTCTTCTTATCTCTTTTGCCACATCTAAATTCAAAGTTTGAATACCAACTTCAAGTTGCAAAGAACTGCCCTTAAACTTCTTGATTAATTCCCTTAACTCCTCAGGAAAATTATCAGGTATTACTTCAAAATGTAAAAAATACTCTTCATCTTTTGCTAAAAAATAGTTCAAAATAGATTTTGCATACTCTATTTTGATATTAAAAGTCCTATCTATAAACTTAAAATTTCTAGCTCCCCTATTCCAAAGTTTATTCAACTCTTCA
>JBBITK010000166.1:0-2748 GCA_037440805.1 Arcobacter sp.
TTGAATTTATAAAAAAACAATTAACTTTAGAAGGTTATTCTGTTCAAGAGTCCAATTGGAATTGGAATTCTAAAGCTTATTTTTATTATATTTTAGAAAATTTAAAAATTATTTGAAGAGAATGTGAAAAAATAGTTTTTGCTAATGCAATAAAAAAACATATTGAAAATAAGATAATAGTCTATAAAAATAGAGCAATAGTTTTTGAGTAATTAATTTTTCCTAAACTTCGCTATAAAAAAACCTTCAGTTTCTTCGCTTGGTAGACATCTCAAAGAGTTGTCTACTTTTTTGTTGTAGATTTTAGAATTAAAACTAGTTATTCATTTCATAGTATATTTATAATTTAGATTAATTGGTTCTATTTCTAATTCCTTAAAATTGTTTAGTATATAATCAACAACTTCTTCATTTTCTTCAGGGGCCAAAGTACAAGTAGAGTAAACAAGAATTCATCATTTTTTAAGGAGTTTAATAGAGTTTTTAAGTATTTCTGTTTGCAAAACTTTGTTTTTTTCTATATTTTTTTCACTCCAAAATCAGTATGATTTTTCATTGTTTAAGTTTATCCTTCATTCAGCACTACAAGGAAGATCAGCAAGTATCTTATCAAAACTATTTTCTTTTAGAATATTTCATAATTTAGTTGCATCTTGCTTTATAATTTTGGCAATTTTTACTCATTGTCTTTCAAGTGTAAATTTAAGTTTATCTATTCTGATTTGATTGTTATCATTTGCTGTTATTTCTCATTTGTTTCATAATATACTTGCAATTTGACTAGTTTTGCTACCTGGAGCAGCAGTGATATCTAGTACTTTATCCCATGGTTCTAGATCTAAAAAATGAACTGGTATTTGGCTGGCAATAGATTGCAGGTATATTTCTCATTTCTTAAATATTTCTAAATCCCATAAATCTTTCTCAACTCAATTTTCAAGAATATAAGCATCATTTAAAAAATCTACTTTTTTGTATTTTATTCATTTTTTATCAAGAATATTAAATACATCATTTCAGTTATTTTTTAGCCTATTAATCCTAAAACTAACTTTTCTTTTTTTTGTATTTAATCATTTTTTTATTATATCAATTTGCATTGATGTATAGATATTTTTTATTCTTTCCCAAAAAAGTTTGTTTAATTCCATAAATTATAATTTAATTGTATTATTAATAAATTATAAACAAAAATTTATATTTTAATAGTCGATTTATGAAAATTGTGTTGAAAAAAAATATTTATGATTATACTGCCATAAGTTTATTTTTTAAGATAAAATTAATATGAATTTATGAGAACATTTTCATGAAATTTATGATAAAGAACAAAGAAGAAAAAAATTAAAAGCTTTAGCAAATCAACCAAGTAGATTTGAGGAAATTGCTCAAAGGTTTAATGCTTGATTACCATTGTGCCCGGAAGTAAAATGAGAAGTTGATTCTATAATTGAATGAAATATAGGAAGAATGTCTCCTTGAGTTGAATGAGATTATCATTGATTAAATTGATGATGGCAAAAAGAAGGAGCTATATTTGATAATTATAATGCTTGATTACCTGAATTAGAGAAGAATTAGTTATGTAGTTAAACATAATCATATTTTTTAAAAAAAAACTTGACAATATTAAAATATCTGTAATATTTAATTATTAATTATGTAATTATTGTTTTATATGGAGGTAAAAGATAATATAAATATTCCAGTTGATGTTATTAAAGAAATAACTTGAAAAGAATTTACTCTAGAATTTAATGAAAGATTAAATGAAATTTTTGATGCAGAATAATTTATTTTTTAGAAGTTTAAAGATACTTATATATTATGTAT
This sequence comes from Arcobacter sp., assembly GCA_037440805.1. Classification (GTDB taxonomy): domain Bacteria; phylum Campylobacterota; class Campylobacteria; order Campylobacterales; family Arcobacteraceae; genus Aliarcobacter. The sequence continues at coordinate 1,834 of JBBITK010000166.1, forward strand.
CTTTTTTTATTATTTAAGTATTTTTAAGTATGAAATTAGATGAGAATAAACCTAGGCATATAGTAATAACACCAGATTGAAATCGTAGACGGGCAGAAGAGCATTGACTTGAAAAAATAGAATGACATATTGCATGATATGAAAAAATTAAAGAAGTTATATGATGGGCCAATGAAAGGTTAATAGAATGTATGACAGTATGGGGATTAAGTAAAAGTAATGTTATAAAAAGAGATGAACAAGAAATTAAATGAATACTTAGAATTATTAGTAAATTGACAAATTTATTGCCGTTATTAATGAAAAATAATATAAAATTTATCAACATTTGAGATATATGGATGTTTCCTAATCATACACAAATGTTATTAAATTATATTCAAGAACAAACAAAAAATAATACTTGAATGAAATTAGTTATAGCTTTGGCTTATAGTTGATTAGATGATATAGTTAGAGCTATAAATAAGATATGATTATCTGAGATAGATCTTAAAGAAATTAATGAAGAAAAATTTAAAGAATTTTTGGATTGAGGTTTAGAAATACCTGATCCAGATCTGAATATTAGAACTTGAATTCATAAAGATACTTTATGTACAAGGCATTCTTGAATTTATCTACCAAGAGCAACAGATACTGAATATATAAATCATCAGATTTTATGGCCTGATTACACTGAAAATCAATTTGATATTGATTTATTAGAATTTAGTAAGACTGAAAGAACAAAATGATGAAATAAAAAATCATAATTTAGTATCACTTAAAATTAGATCGATAAAATCGGTCTTTTTTTGTGCTATTTTTTGGCTTTTTTAAAATAATTATGATACAATAATATAAATTATTATTCAAATTATATGTAATTTATATGGATATAAAACTACTTTTTGAAATACTTGTTTCTGAATG
>JBBITK010000167.1:0-2737 GCA_037440805.1 Arcobacter sp.
GTAAACCAAATAGTTTGTAACTTCTCCATTTTCATCTCTTATAATTACAGTCTCATCCAAAACATATTTCAATGAAGACTCTTTTGTAACAATATGATAAGGAAGATGTTTAAAATAGTTTCTATTGTTTTTTATATTTTCAAAAATCTCCTCTTTTATATTAAAAGAGTCTGTTTTATCTACAATCTGTAAATATCCTAAATTCAAATTATCCACTAAATCTGATTTTTTGTAACCAAGTAGTTTTTCCACACTATTTGAAACATACTCTATTGTAAGATTTTCATCATTTTTCAACTTAAACAAAACACTATTACTATTATCAAATAAAGACAACAACAAATCTTTATCGTGAACCAAAGTTTTATTGTGCTTTGAAAGTTTTTTATTCATTAGTAATAATTGCCATAAAAATAGAGCCAAACCAAAAAGAATCAAAAGTGAAATTTTCAATACCAAATTGAAAGATTTTTGTTTTATCAAACTATTTATTCTATCAATTTTTATATCCGAAGCCACAACATAAAAAGTTCCCTTAGCTGTAACTTTTGGTATAAAAACACTTCTAAAAGTTCCCCATTTATCACTATATTCGCTAAAGTGAATCTTTTTGTCTTTAAAAGTATCTTTTAATTCATCATTTGCATCATCATATTCATCAAAATATCTTGTCAAATTCAAAGAGGTTTCCAACTCCTCTTTTGTTGCACTAGAGGATGTAAAATGAATTTTTCCATCCTTTTGAGTTAAGGTATAGATATAAATTACTTTTATATTGTTAGCAAAAGTTGTTAGTTTTTTGATATTTTCCATATCCTCATTTGAAGATACAGAAGTTAAATTTTGGCTTTTATCAAAAAAATCATCTTGAAGTAGTAGTGAACTAGCATTTGCAGAGGTAATTAATCTCTCATCTATTTGTTTGTATATAGTCTCTTTTTCATTTAAATATTCATAATATCCATAACTTAAAATAACTACAAAAAAAAGTATAAATGAACCAATTAAAGTAAATAACTTATTTTTTATTTTCGACATTTTCCCCGTACTTTTCATTAAAATTAAACCGCGAATTATACATTAAAAATATTAAATATCTTTGAATAAATATATAAAAATAATTTTTTGAGCCAAAAGTATGGAAAACTCCATACTCTTAATTTTGACAGTTTATTTCTCTAACCCTATCTAATTTATCAAATACAATATTTATGTTTTTTTCCATCTCATTTGTAACTTTGAAAATCTCATCTTTAGAGCTTTTTTGTGCATATAAATCAACGGTGTTTTGAACCAAAGAGTGAACTTTTTCATGGGCAATTTTCAACTCTTGCCAATGACTAGAAGAGGCAAAAGGTCTATTGTTTTGTGAATCTATCCATTTACCCAGATTACATTCATGGTGAGTTTTTACACTAAATCTATGATTCTCTTTACACTGTGCAAAGTTTGTATTTTTGAAACCTATATGGTCGGATTTTAGCTTGTTTATGTCAATAATCATTGTTGTATCACAAACTCTGTTATAGGCTTTTTCATCAAAACTTGTTTGTTCAATAATATCTTGTAAGTGTACGGCTAAATCAGATGTTTTTTTAGCCATTTCACTAATTGTTGTTGCCAAAGAGGCATTTTGTTGAGTTGCCCTATCCAATGAGTTTATGGTATCTGTGATTTGAGCCATGGCTAACTCTTGTTCTTTAGAGGCGTTTGCCACATCTCCTATTAATTTTATGGTTGTAACAATATTTTCATCCAATTCATTATAACCATCAATCATTTTTGAAGTTATCGCTTTACCCTCTTTTGCTTTGTTAGTAGCTGTCTCTACTATTGATTTTATCTCATTTGCAGCTTCGGCACTTCTAGCGGCTAGATTTCTAACCTCTTGTGCAACCACAGCAAAACCTTTTCCAGCTTCTCCAGCAGTTGCCGCTTCAACTGCTGCATTTAATGAAAGAATATTTGTTTGGAAAGCAATCTGATCAATTACAGATATAGCCTCACTAATTGCATTAACTTGAGAGTTAATATCTTCCATAGAAGTAGATGTTTTGTATGCTAACTCTCTACCTAGAGTATTTGATTTTGTAACATTTTGTGCATATTGTGACATTTGAGAAGCTGTTTGAGTACTTTGTCTCACAGTTGCTGCTATCTCTTCAACTGCCGCTGCTGTCTCTTCTAGTGATGCTGCTTGAGTATTTGAAGAGTTACTCAATTCCCTTGAAGCATGGGACAATTCAGAAGCACTATGGGTTAACTCTTTATTTGATTTATCTATCAAACAAATAACTTCATTGATAGATGACCTAGTAACTTCAACTCCAGAAAATAGCGAAGCTATTGTTCCTGTTAGACCTTCTATTTTTGGAACCTCTTTTTCATATTTAGCATTTGCCATAGAAACCAACACTTCACTAAGTCTTAATAGAATATCTTGTAAAGAGTCTATCATTTTGTTTATTTCCGTAATCAAAGAAGCTACTTCAGGAGAGTTTGCTTGACCTTTTATTCTATCGTTTAATAAACCTCTTGTAACTTTTTCAATAATATCCCTAGATTCAGCTATAACTTCCCTATCTTTTTGAATACCTCTTTCAATAGAATCCAAATAGTTATTGAAGCTTGTTACGACTTCCCCTATCTCATCATTGGATTTAACATCTATCCTAATGGCATCACTTGAAGTTTTCAAAGAGATAACATCAATAGACTCTTTTAGATGAGATATTGG
>JBBITK010000168.1:0-2719 GCA_037440805.1 Arcobacter sp.
GAGAATTACTAAAAAATATACCAGGATTGTTTATATTTGATGATACAGAACACTTCCAAATAGGTTCAAGGGGGAGTTTAGGTTCTTCATTTAAACTTATGATGAATGATAATCCTATTTTTATGCAAAGAGTACCATATGAAGCTACATCAAATAGAAATTTCTTTTCAATACCAATAGAGAGTATTGATAGAATAGAGATTATCAAAGGTCCTCAGGCAGTTACCTATGGAGCTAACTCAATGTATGGTTCCATAAATGTTATAACCAATGACTTCAATGAAAAAAACAATATTTTTGTAGGCAAAGGCAATAATGGTCAAGATAAGGTATATGCTAGAATAAATCATTCTCATGAAAATGGTGGTTTTACACTAAACACAAGTTTTTATAATACAAATGGCTTAGAGGGTGACCTAAAAGAGACCCTAAAACCAGAAGTTTATAATGCCTTTCCCACAGCTACAAAAAATATAGATGGTTTTGCAAAAAATGAGTATAAAAACCTTGATTTTTCAAATAGATACAAAAATCTAACAACGGATATTTTCTATTCACAAACAAACTATGGAGTATTTATAGTACCTTCATATAGAGAGGGAACAGAGATTGAGCAAAAAGAGCAGGCCATATCCATAACCTATGATGATGAGATTGGAAATGATATTGATTATAAAATAAACTATATAAATGCTAGAAAAACTTACGATATAGATAAATTTAATGTTATAGACGACCCTTCAATAGAACTTTTTAACTATGATAAACTAGATAAAAATCAGGTTGATGCACATATAAACTACACTTTAAATGAAAAAATAAAATTTTTAATAGGAACAACTTACGAAAAAATAGATAAAAATCTTATTTCATCTGCACCAGAATATCCACAAAAATACTCCTTTGATACAAAGGATGTTTATACAAAAATCCACTACAAAGCAAGTGAAAAAGCTGAGTTTAATATAGGTACAAGATATACAAAAAGAGATGGTTTCATATCTTACTTAAATAATGGAGTTCAAGATTTAGAAAATGGAGAAAAAAAAGAGAACTATCTACCTGAATTTAGTGCTATTTATCATATAAACTATCAAAATCATATAAAATTTTTGTATGGAAAAGCAAATCAATTAAGCTATCAAAAAATAAATGATTTTGAAGATATAGAGAGTAAAGAGATAAATTATCTTTTTATGACTCAAAAATACAATCTAAGTACCTCTTTATTTTTAAATAAAACAAATAACTTGAGTCTATTTAGCCAAAATTCTAATAATAAATATCCTGAATCTGTAAAAGGTTCTCAAGAAAGTAAAGGATTGGAAATAGCTCTTACATATATGCCAACTAGAGATTTTCAAACATCAGCTAGTTTTACCTACCAAAAATCCACAAACTTAGTGGATAAGAGTATAGAACCTAGCTTCTCTCCTGATTTTTTAGGGAAAATCTCGGCTACATATTTACAAAATGATACTAGATACTCTTTATGGGTTAATTATATCTCCCCTATGAAAGCAAATAGAGATGAGCAAACAGGAGAGTTATATGGAGTTGATAGTAATCAGAATATTACTTTAAATACAAATATTAGCCATAAACTATCTCAAAATAGCTCACTAAATCTTCATATTTTGAATATCTTAGATAGGGATAACAGAATGCCAGCAGGTGGATATTTAATAGATTTTTATAATGGTGTTTTTACAACTGGAAGAACATTTTTTGTAGGATATGATTATAAATTTTAAGACAAGAGAGTAAGAAGGAAATCCTTCTTACCACCATCTAAACCAAACATGTAAGTCTAAAACTGAGCTAGCAGCGTGTAATAAATCTGTGATTAATTCCATTTTCTACCCCTTAAACAGATTGATAATACAGTAAAGTATCGAAATAAATTATATATATAATTTTTTAAATATAACTTAATAATTATTGTTTTTATGGATATTTTTTATATTTTTGACCATAAAATAACATATAAAAATAATTATATTACTTATTTAAGTGTCTTAAAAACTCCAATTTCCCTATTTTTCGCTATTTCATCAAATTTACAAACAATTCCATGCATTGAAACAAAAATTTTATTCTCCAAATCAATATTGTTTAAAAATCCAACTGCTTGTGAAAAATTTATTGTTGCTTCAACTTCATCAATACTCATAGGAATCATAGCTCCTGTTAAAACAATTTTTTTATCTTTTATATTTTCATCTAAAAACTTTGCTGTTAAGTGCATAGTATCTGTTCCATGGATTATTATAAACTTATCCTTTTGTGAGTTTTTTATCTCACTACAAATCAACTCCCTATCTTCATTTGTAAACTCCAAACTATCCTTTGAAATTATATTTTTTATCTCAAAATCTATATTGTGACAAATATTTACAATTCTTTCTAAAGCCTTTGAATCCGTTGGAACTTCTAACTCTCCATTTATAGGATTATATCTTTTGTTGAATGTTCCACCTGTATTTAAAACTACTATTTTCATATTTAACCTTTGTAATTATTTACCATATTTTTTGGATGTAGAAGTTCATCTAACTCCTCTTTTGTAAAAAGTCCTTGCTCCAACACAATATCATAAACCCTTCTGTTTGTGGCTAAAGCTTCTTTTGCCAAACTTGCACTCTTTTCATATCCTAAAATAGGATTTAAAGAAGTTACTATTGTTACAGAATTCAAAATATTCTCCATGCAAACCTCT
>JBBITK010000169.1:0-2715 GCA_037440805.1 Arcobacter sp.
GAAGCTTTAGCTGAATCTTCATTAAATGGTCAAAATTTCCAAACTTACTTAAATGAAAAAATTGCAACTATTGGTGAAAATTTAGTAGCTAGAAAATTATGTACAGTTGAAGGAAAAGTTGTAAATGGATATGTTCATGCAACAGGAAGAGTTGGGGTATTATTAGCTGCAACTTGTGATGATTCTGTAAAAGATAAAACAGCTGCTTTATTAAAAAGTATAGCAATGCATGCATCAGCTATGAAACCAACTGTAATCTCTTATAAAGATTTAGACGCGGCATTCGTTGAATCTGAAAATAGAGCAATTAGAGCAGAAATCGAAGCTGAAAATGAAGAATTAGTAAGATTAAAAAAACCATTAAAAAATATTCCAGACTTTGTTTCAAGATCTCAATTAACTGATGAAGCTATTGCAACTGCAAAAGCTAAATTTGAAGCTGAATTAAAAGAACAAGGTAAACCAGAAAAAATTTGGGCAAACATTATTCCAGGTAAAATTGAGAGATATATTATTGATAATACTCAATTAGATGGAAGATTTGCATTATTATCTCAAGCTTATGTAATGGATGATAAAAAATCTGTTGAGCAAGCTATTGCTGAAGTACACCCATCAATTCAAATTACTGAATATATCAGATTTGAATTAGGTGAAGGTATTGAGAAAAAAGAAGAAGATTTTGCAGCTGAAGTTGCAAAACAAATGGGTAAATAATTTAACCTAAATAAAACTTACAAATAAAGGATTCTGTGATGGGTGATAATATCAATAAAGAGGCACTCATCTCAGATGACATTTTACTTCAAGCACAAAATCTTTCCCATAAATTTGATTATGAATTGTATAAAAATATAAGTTTTTCTTTATCAAAAGGAGAATCTATAGCTATTATTGGTATGAGTGGAAGTGGTAAATCTACACTTTTAAATAGCTTATCTTCACTATTAAAACCATTTGATGGAAAAGTTATATATAAAAATCAAGATATTTATTCTTTAAAACAAAATGAACTTTTGAAAATTAGAAGAGAAGATTTTGGTATAATATTTCAAGCACACTATTTATTTAGAGGCTTCTCAGCATTAGAAAATTTGAACATAGCTACATTATTAAGTAATGAAGATTTAGATGTTACTCTTCTGAAAAAATTAAATATAGAGCATGTTATAAATCAAGGAGTTGGTGAGTTAAGTGGTGGTCAACAACAAAGGCTATCTATTGCTAGAGTTTTGACGAAAAAACCAAAAGTAATATTTGCAGATGAACCAACAGGAAATTTGGATAAAGATACAGCAAGTATCGTTATGGACACACTATTTAGTTATATTAAAGATAATGATGCAGGATTAATACTTGTCACACATGAAAATGAGTTAGCAATGAGATGTGATAAAGTATTTAAACTTGTAGATTTACAGTTGCAGGAGATTAAGTGACTTTATTATTAATTACTGAAACAGCCATTATTGAGCATATTTTTAAATTAATTTGTGGAAAATTAAAAATAGAATTAACAGTTGAAAGAAATAATAGCGTTTCTAAAAAATATGATTTGATAATAATTGATCAAAATTTTATAGATAATAGATTTAATATAATTAAGCAGTTTTCACGAAAATTAGGAGCAATTACTCCAGAAGAACTTCCTTTTGATAAATCAAGAGATTTTATAATTCCAAGACCTTTTTTACCTTCAAAATTATTTGAGTTAATACAAGAACAGATAGAAATTATGGCAGAAGATGAAATACAAGAAAAAATAAGATTGGAAAGAATAGAGAGATTGAATCAAACTGTAAATGATGATTTATATATTGAAGATGATGAAGTAACTATTCCTGTAACATCTTTTCTTGATAGTTTATCTGAGGATAAAAAAAGTTTTGAATTGGATGAGAGTTTAATAAATATTGCTAAGTTAAATGATGGTGGAGTTCTTGATAGCATTGAACTAAAAAAAATCAATGGAATGTTGAGAGAAAATGAACTACAAGATGTAGTTCATTTGGATGATGATGAATGGAAAAATATCTCTCAAATTATAGATGAAGCTTTAGATGAAGTTAGAGATTTTGATTTTACTAAAGATGTAAGTACATATAATTTAGTTTTGAGTAATTATTCAATAGAAGAATTGAAACCTTTGCTTGAGAAATTTGATCAAACAATTATTGATAAGCTTTCAAATGGTGAAGCCGTTGATGTTAGAATAAGTTTAAGAGGTTAGATTTGGAAAAAAAAGGTGCAATTTTAATTATTTCAGGACCTAGTGGGTGTGGTAAATCGACATTATTAAAAGAGGTGTATAAAGATATAGAAGATTACTATTTCTCTATATCAACAACAACTAGAGAGCCTAGAGTTGGTGAACAAAATGGAGTAGACTATTTTTTTGTTTCAAAAGAAGAGTTTGAAAAAGAGATAACTGAAAATAGCTTCTTGGAATATGCAAAAGTTCATGAATTAAAACTTTAGTTTTGTCATCTTCAGATAATTTATCAAATTTTTCTGATAAAACTTCGATGCAATAACCAGGTTTGACTTTCAAGGCTTGCTGCCAAATTTTGGGCAAAGACCAAATTCTTGCTCTTGCTTGGGATTTAGAATCAAAACTTCGAAAACAATAAAGATTTTGACAACTAATATAAGAAATTCCCAATTTTTTAACCAGAAGGTCAACTTTCCTTTTAATATCAGAAGCTTTTTTTAGTA
>JBBITK010000170.1:0-1219 GCA_037440805.1 Arcobacter sp.
AATAATTGTTTTTTTACATAATTCTCAAATGGGGTTGCTTTTTTAACAGACTTAAATTTTTTAAACAAAAATATTATTATGATTATTACGGGGTTGAATATCAATACCTTTATGTTAAAGGAGACAATGTAAACAATTATAATTTTACATCTGATAAAGTAAATTATAATATACCAGATTACTCTAGATTGATACATATATGTGATAATGAAAAAATGAATTCAATTGGAGATATGGATAAGGCTCTTTCAAAGAAATGGTATGAAAGAAATGAACACAATAAATTAATGATAAAACTAAAAAATTCCACTAGTAATTTTTTTAAAAACTACACTAAAACAAAGTCAAATGAAAATCTATGGACTACATTTAAACAATATCAACAAAATATATCAGGTAAAGGATATGCAAAAGGATTTTTATCATCTAATATAAGAGCCACAAATGAATACAGAGATAGAATTTCTGTTGCATATTTGATAAATAAATATTTTAACCCATATGTTAAAAACTTTTTTTATCAAAACAAAATTGACGTTGAAGAAGATGCTTATGCTGTAAGTGAAATGCTTCAGTTTATATGGAGATCAGCTATACGTGATGGAAAAGAAATAAACTTATACATACCAAGCAGTAGAATGCGTAACTTATTAATTGAATGGATAAATAATGTAAACAAATAGGAGGATTATAAAATGAGATTGCCAAATGTATTATTCATAAATGATGAACAGGAAAATGAAATAAATAAAATATTTAAGAGTTTAACTGAAAAGTATAAAAGACTTGATAATGGAAGTTTTGTTAAAAATGATATTTTTGATTATTACGATATAAATCACGAATACGGTCAAAATGTACATAATGGAAAAATTAAAGAAAACATTACACTCTCGGAATTAGAATTATCATTGATATGTGATGGCGGATTTAGATTTTTTGGTGGAATAAGTGAAATTAATAAAGATAAAACTTTCAAAGTTATAATTTGGATAGATTAAGGCTAAATTATAATATTTATATCACTTATTATATTACTCGCAATATTTAACGAAAATCATGCCTAAAACCAGTTTAAAATCATTAGATGATAAAATACCCATCTTCTATAATAAAATTGAAATTTGACACATAAAACGTAAAAATATTGCGAGGATTTGGGTAAGATAATAAATAAACTCACTACTCTCTTCTTGTGTATTGTTGCTAAAAATAAATA
>JBBITK010000170.1:1266-2189 GCA_037440805.1 Arcobacter sp.
TTGTGATTAACGACAGCTACATTTTTCATATATTAATCACAATATTATATTTATAATACATATCAATCATTTTTAGTAGTATATTAATCAAATCGGCTCTAAAATAGATAAAAGGTAAAATAATACCACTCTTCTATTTTTGCACCGATTTAGTATCAAAAATGTTCAAAAATTGCGAGAAACACAACAAAACTATAATAATGTAAAGGAGAATATTTAATTTAATGACAGAAAGAGAAATTAAAGATATAATATCAAAAATATTAAGATCAAAAAATGAAACACATGAACTGGCAAAATTAACACAAAAAGAATGGGGCGGTATATTTACATATTTAAGGATACACAACTCTCCCACTTCTGATAAGCGTATGAATAATGGATATATGAACCAAAGAGTCATGCAGCGTACATGGGGATTAACCTGTGAAGATTGTATTGAGACGCAGCACATGAGATATTGCAACTTCATAAATGATGTTTTGCGGAATATAAGACAAAAAAGAAAACATCCGGTAATCGATGTAATATACAACTTACATAGTTTAATAGATTTATTAAGATTTGAGCCTGAATTAAAGGCAGAATTAAGTAATGAGTTTGATGTAACACATATTGATGTGTGGTTGGAAAGATAATACGATATTTATAATACATATAGATATGAATAATGTTTGATTTGGAGTTTTTATTAGAGAGGAGAAAAATAATTGAATATTGATGATAAAAGAATCGTACATAATCTTTCTCGTAGTAGAATATATCAAATTTGGTCAGATATGAAACAACGATGTTATAACCAGAACTGCAAAGCATATAAAAATTATGGTGGGCGTGGAATTACAATGTGTGGTGATTGGTTTAACGATTTTAAAATTTTTTATAATTGGTCTATCAGTAATGGATATAATGATAATTTAACC
>JBBITK010000170.1:2199-2445 GCA_037440805.1 Arcobacter sp.
AGAATTAATGTCAACGGAAACTATGAGCCATTAAATTGCAGATGGGTTAATAGAAAGATTCAAGCAAATAACAGAAGAAATAATCATATTATAAAAATTAATGAAGAAACACATACTCTTGAGGATTGGATTACTATTACTGGAATAAGTAAAAATACCATTATGCAACGTATAGAAAGAGGTTGGACTGATGATAGACTATTTGAAGAAGATAATACACAAGAAAGGTATATTATAATCAATGAT
>JBBITK010000170.1:2475-2700 GCA_037440805.1 Arcobacter sp.
ATGGTCAAAGTTATCTGGTATACCAAAACAAAATTTAATAGATAGATTATTTAAAGGATGGAGTGGTGAAAAATTATTAACTCCTGTTATTAAGAAACAAAAACTATCTTATGAAAAAGCAGAAGAAATACGTACCTTATATCGTACAAAAAACTATACTTTTCATCAATTATCATTAATGTATGGCGTAGCCGATTCTGCTATATCAAATGTTATTACATTTAA
>JBBITK010000171.1:0-2678 GCA_037440805.1 Arcobacter sp.
CATTACTGATGTTTCTAGCACAATATCTTCTCCTGCTCTAGCTCTTTCGTAAGCTCTTACTCCATCTATTTTTTTTGCACTAAATTTTGGGGGAGTATAGGAAATATCACCATTTAGTGATTCTATAATTTCTATTATATGTTGTTTTTTTAATTCATTTGCTATTTTAACTTCAATAATCTTTTCTAAATCAAAAGATTCAGAAGTTGTACCTAGCCAAATAACAGCTTTATATTTTTTTGGAGTTTTATCTAGATATTTAAAAAGTTTTGCATACTGTCCAAAAGCGACTATTAGACAACCTTTTGCAAAAGGGTCTAAAGTCCCTGAAAAACCAGCTTTTTTATTTTTATATTTTCTTTTAATTCTATTTAAATAAAAGTTCGAACTCATATAAATTGGTTTATTAACAACTAATAATTTATTTATTTGTGTTTTATCATAAATTCTTTTTTGCAAAATATTACTTTACTAAACTTTTTCTATAAAGGAAGATAGAATATCTCTATATGTTCCGCCAAAATTTATAGTTAATTTTAAATCTTTCCCCGCTTTTATTACTTTATCAACTCTTCCAATTCCGAAAATTTTATGTTGTACTAAATCACCTGATTTAAAATGAGAAGTTTTTTCTATGGTTAAGCAACCTTTTATTAAACCACTCTCACTTAAAAATCTGCTTTTATTTAAAATGGTTCTTTTTCCTTTGTAAAATCTTGAATGAACAAAAGATAGTGTTAGGTTATCCATAGCTCTTGTTAGTGCAACATATCCAAGTCTTCTCTCTTCCTCTATGTCACTGCCATCGCCAATTATTGGGAAAAAACCTTCTTCAAAACCAATTATAAATAAATTCTTGAATTCTAAACCCTTAGAAGCATGGATACTCATTAAAGAAATACTTTCTGTAGAGAATTCATCTTTTTCACTCTCTAAAGTAATTTCATTTAAAAAATCTTTTAAATCTAAAAATGGATTTTGTATAAAGAAATCTCTAATATATCCATAAAATTCATCAATATTAGCCTGTCTTTCAAAGCCATCTGGTAAATTGTCATAAGATGATCTATAATCAAAAGTTTCTTCAAAACTATCCAAAAATTTCATCTTAGAACTACTTAATATTTCTTTTAAATCCAAAATAGAGGCTTCAAATACTTTTAAAGTTCTTGCATTTTTTTTGCCAACAAGTTCATTTAGTTCGTTTGGAGATGAGTCTTGAATAATTTGTAAAATAGATTTATTTTCAGATTCTGCTTTTTCATCAAGTTTATCTAAAGTAGTTTTTCCTAAACCCCTTTTAGGTTTGTTAATAACTCTTTTTATGGAGAAATTGTCATTAGAATTTGTTAAAATCCTAAAATAAGCAATTAAATCTTTTATTTCACTTCTTTCATAAAATTTCATTCCACCAACAAGTTTATAGCTAATCCCAGCTTTATTAAGACCTTCTTCTAGTGCTCTTGAAAGGGCATTTACTCTAAATAATATAGCTATATCTTTAGGATTTATACCAGATAAGATTAGTTTTTTAATATCATCTACAATTTTTCTTGTCTCTTCATTTTCATCATGGGATTCATATACTCTTATAGAATCACCTTTTTGTCTTGTTCCAACCAATTTTTTCCCTAATCTATCTCGATTATGTTCTATTAGTTGGTTTGCGTGTTCTAGGATTGTATCTGTAGATCTATAATTTTCTTCAAGTTTAATAACTTTTGTATTTTCAAAATGTTCATCAAAATTTAGAATATTTTTTATGGTTGCACCACGCCATCCATAAATTGACTGATCATCATCTCCAACAACACAAAGATTATTATGGGAAATACAAAGCATTTTCAAGAGTCTATATTGTAACTCATTTGTATCTTGATACTCATCTACCATTATGTATTGATACTTAGCACTAATTTTTTTTGCTAATTCTTCATTTGATTTTAGAATTTTATATGGAAGCAAAAGTAAATCATCAAAATCAACTAAATTATTCTGAATTAAGTAGTTTTCATACTCTTCATAAACATCTGCAATATCTTGATAAAGTTTTAATTGGGCATTTTTTTGTGCCTCTATGGGAGAAATTAGGCTATTTTTATATCTTGAAATTTCAGAAGCTACTAATGCGGGAGTTAAATCTTTATTGAGTGATTTTAGTATTCTTTTTTTATCATCTGTATCAATTATTATAAAATTGTTTTTTCTATTTAATTCATTCATATGAAATTTTAGAAATAGAAGTCCAAACTTATGAAATGTACACAAAAGAGGAGGAGTACTCATCAGTGAAGAATCTATCATACTAAATGCTCTTTCTCTCATTTCTGTTGCGGCTTTATTAGTAAAAGTCAAGGTAAGAATTGAAGCAGGATCTATACCTATAGATATAAGATAAGCTAATCTTGTAGTTATAGTTTTAGTCTTTCCTGAACCAGCTCCAGCCAGAATCAAAAGTGAACCATCAATATGCTCTGCTGCAAGTTTTTGAGATTCATTAAGTGATGATAATAAGTTTTCAGTCATCTTCTCTCCAATTATTATTTATTATAGCATAGTTTGAATAAATTTCCTAATCTTTTAATTGTTATATATATAAATAAATGTTATCATAATCATAACTTGTTTTTTTATGGAGAGATGGATGCTAACAGATTTTTCAAAATTAGAGACTTTTC
>JBBITK010000172.1:0-2616 GCA_037440805.1 Arcobacter sp.
AAAATATTTGCACTTATATTAACGCTTATTGGTATATAAATATTGTTCTTTTTGAAAATTTGTGCTTGTTTGTAAGCCTCTTCTAATACCCAAGAATCTATAACTTTATTCATTTTTGCCTTATCAAACCAAGGTAAAAAATCAAAAGGTGCTTTTATATTACCTTTTTCATCATAGGCTCTAATAAGTGATTCACAACCAAGAATTTTGTGGTTGTGCGGACAAATTTGTGGTTGATAAAAAAGTACATAGTTATATTTACTAATTCTTTCTAAATTTTCAATAATCTCTTTATTTTTTATTTCAAGTTGTATATTTTGTTTTATATTATCATCAAGATTCATAATTGTTTCGTCAGTTTGTTCATTAAATTGAGAATCAAAGGTTGAGAATTTGATGGTTCTTTTCTCGTTGGTTAATCTCATTACAAAAGGCATATAGATAAAAGTCCCCAAAATAATAGAGATAATTTGTATTAATAAACCATTTAATCCTTCATTTGTAGCAATCCAAGCATTGAAGAATATAAATGTTGAAAAACTTATTTCATAGTTAGAGATAGATATAAAACCACTATTTAAAGCTAAATTAACAATAAAAACATTTACTATTGGAGTCAAAATAAAAGGAATTAGTAATTTTAAATTAAAAATTATAGGTATTCCAAAAACTAAGATTTCATTTACATTTATTAATGAAAAAGGAACAGAAGAGAGGGCAATAATTCTATATTTTTTTTGTCTACTTAAAATTAAAATAGCCAAAACTAAAGACAAAGTAGAACCACAACCTCCTATAAACACGAAGGCATTTAAAATATTATTAATCTCAATGGTAGGTATTTGAGTATGTTGTGAAATTAGATTTGTAAATCCATTTAATATCATTCCCCCATGTAATCCTAACCACCAAAATAGTGAATTAAAAAAAGAGAATATATACTCTCCAAATGTTGAAGAGGGAATTTTAAAATCAAAATTTATATTCAAATTAAAGTAATCTTTACTATACCAAAAGACTATATATAGTGTTAAAAGAATAAAACTTAATATAAAACTAGGTAATAAAAGATTAAATGATTGGGTTAATGATTGATTTATATTTTTCGAACTAACAATCTTTGCCCATCTTTTTTTATAAAAATAGTTCAAAATAGGTATCAAGATAAAAGGTAAAAAACAAGCTAAAAAATATATTACTATTGGAGCAATAGTTTCAAAAAAATATAAGATTATTTTAAAAAATATTGTCATTGATATGGCAGTGGTTAATTTAGGTAGGTTATATCTTAGAACAAAAAAGTATGAAACACAAAAAATCAATAAAAAAGGAAGAATATTTGTTATGTCTGAGTGAAGGTTTTTTAGAATGGTTGATATTTCATCTTTTTTGAGTAAATCTAAAATAGTTGCTATTAGGGTAACAATACTAGAAACTATATAAACAGGTAACATTAGAATAAATGAGTTTCTAACTATGGAGAAAAAATCGTAAATTTTTGAGGTAAAAAAAGATATTTTTAACAAAACAACATCCTAAAATTGAATTTTTAAAAAATTATAACATAGAAATAATATTTTATAATCTTAAAAACTAATAATAAGAGCTATTTTGTCTTAATTTATAATTTTATAATACTAAACCAACTTATGTAATTGATTTTTTACAATCACAGGAACAAAAAACATAGAAACCACATAAGAGATTAAAGTTCCTCCTATTAAAGCAACTCCAAGTCCTCCAAAAACCGCATCATTTGCTATTAAACTACTTGCAAAAACAACGGTCAAAACTGTCAAAATAATTGGTTTTGACCTTGTTGCCGTAGCTTTTGCTATGGCTTCGTTTATTTGCATATTATTTTCAATCACTAATTGTTTTGAAAAATCAAGAATTAAAGTAGAGTTTCTTGAATTTATACCAATAAGTCCAATAAATCCAATTAATGATGTGGCTGTTAGATAAAATGTATCAGTTGTTATTATATCCATAACTATATGTGCAAAAATAACTCCAATAATAGAGATAAAACTAGCAAGTACAATCCCACCAGCTATTGCAAAACTTTTATAATAAATTACCATTAAGAAAAATATTAAAACCAAAGCAATAATAAATGCACCACCTAAATCTATAAAAGTATCAATAGTAACTTTTAATTCACCATCAAAAACCAAATCAAATCTCTCTTTTGTTTTCTTGTCTGTAAAAGATAGATTTAACATATCTGTTTTTGTTATTTCATAATCATTTGATAATTTCTCTAGTATCTCATTTCTTGAATCCAATAGTGGATAAATTTGACTCTCTTTGTTCGTTTCAGCAATTACATTTATCATAGGAGTTAGATTTTTTGATGTTATTGTTGCTTCTTTTAGACTCTCTTTTATAGTAGCAAATTCTGAAATACTTACAACTTTTCCTTGATTGTTTATAACCTTGAGATTTTTTAATTTATTTTGTAAATCATCTTTTGAGTTGTTTTCTAATAATCTTGAATCATCTAATCTTAAAAAAATAAGAACTTGACTTTGATAATCTTTTTTGTTGATAACAGAAATTTTCATTCCTTCAAAGGCTAAATATAAGATGTTTTTTAGTTGGTCTAAATCAATT
>JBBITK010000173.1:0-2607 GCA_037440805.1 Arcobacter sp.
ATGATAAAAGAGTTTGTGATAAATTATAGAGGGAAAAAAGATGTTTAAAAAAGATTTTCCATATTTTGAAAATTCAAATACAGTATATTTGGACAACGGTGCAACAACCCAAAAACCCAAAGTTGTTATTGATTCTCAAATAGAGTATTATGAAAAATATTGTGCAAATACTCACAGAAGTAATTTTGGTCATGCAAATAAAGCAACTCAAGAGATGGAAAAAACTAGAGTTTTGCTAAAAGAGTTTATAAATGCCTCTAAAAATGAAGAGATAATTTTTACAAAAGGGGTAACAGAATCTATAAATTTTATAGCTTCATCTTTTGCAAAAGATTTTAAAACCGTAATAATTTCTAGTTTAGAACACCACTCAAATATCACTCCTTGGCATATGCAAAAAAGAACTTTAGGAGCTGGACTTGAAGTGGTAAATTGCGTGCAAAATCTTGATTTTGATTTCACTCATTTTGAAGAAATTTTAAAAGCAAATCCAAAATCTTTTGTTAGTATCACACATATTTCAAATGCCTTTGGGAAAATTCACGATATAAAAACTATTACCAAAATGGCACATCAATATGATTGTGTTGTGATGGTTGATGGGGCTCAAAGTTTGGCTCACTTAAAAGTAGATGTTCAAGAGATTGATGTTGATTTTATGGCTATTTCAGGACATAAAACCTTTGCACCAACTGGTGTTGGAGCTATTTATGTAAAAGAGAAATATCTAAAAGATTTACAACCTTATCAAACGGGAGGAGCTACTATTCATGAAGTTGATTTTAGTGGTTCGACACTGCTAGATTCTCCATATAAATTTGAAGCAGGAACTCAAAATATAGCTGGAATTATTGGATTTGGTAAGGCTTTGGAGTATCTAAATCATATCCATTATGAAAACATAAAAAGTCTTGAACATAGGGTTTATGAGTATCTTGATGAGCAACTAAAAACCCTCCCAAATATCATCTTTTATAACGATATAAGCGATAGTATTGGAAGTAGAAGTTTTAATTTTGAAGGTTTAGTTCACGATGATATTGGAATATTGGTGAGTAAAATGAACATAGCCCTAAGAGTTGGACACCATTGTGCACAACCTATTATGAAAAAGTTAGGAATAAAAGGAACAATTAGGGTAAGCACAGCTTTTTATAATGATTATGTTGATGTTGATAGGTTGATTGAAGCTTTAAAAAAAGCACTAACTATGTTGAGGGATTAAAATGAGCGAAATAGAAAAAAGAGTAGAAAAAATCAAAGAGGATTTGGATTTTTTTGATGATGAGTTACAAAAATATGAATATATTATAGATTTAGGCAAAAAACTTGAAGAGTTTGATGAAAAAGAGAAAATACCAGCAAATTTGGTGCATGGTTGTACATCACAAGTTTGGCTTATATGTGAAAAAAAAGATAGAAAACTCTATTTTAGCGGGACAAGTGATGCCATAATTGTAAAAGGTTTGGTTTATATAATACTTGAGATTTTTAGCGATACTTCAATAGAAGAGTTAAAAGAGGTGGATATGGATATTGTTCACGAACTAAAACTTAGTGAAGTTATAACACCAAATAGACAAAGTGGCGTTATAGGAATGATAAGAAAAATAAAAGAGTATGCCCTAAATTCATAAAGGCATAGTTTTAAAGGATAACAAATGAGTGTAGATTTTGATTTAAAACAGATAGAAGAGAAGATTATAAACAACCTAAAAAAAGTATTTGACCCTGAAATCCCTGCAAATGTTTATGATTTGGGATTGATTTATAATATTGAGTTTGGACAAAAAGATAATTATTTGCATTGTATGATTACTATGACTCTTACAAGCCCTACTTGTCCTGTGGCTGATAGTTTGTTGGAGCAAGTAAAATATGTAACACTTGCTGTGGATGAAGTGGATGAAGCGGTGGTGAGACTTGTGTTTAATCCACCTTGGAGTCCAGAGATGATGAGTGAAGATGCAAGGGAAATAATGGGTGCAAGTGGTGCAGTTTTGGGGTATTAAAAATAATATTTAATTAAATTTAATGTGATATAATTTTTTCGATTTGGAAATCACAATATTTCTAAAACTAAAAAGTTGGCTACTTTTTGGTTTGAAATTATCGTAGATAAGGTGAGGTTAAACCCTCACTTTTTTTTTGCGGGTAGTGTACTAAACATCACTTTTTCATTTTTTACAAGACTTATTAAGAAACTTATTAGAACTTTATTTTTTTTACAGAGTCCAAAGTTTTAACGGCTCTTTCATAAGTAGAATTTGCAATCACACTAACTTCTGAAGCTACATCTGTTGTTTTTTGAGATAGATTTTCTATGTTTTTCATTGAAGCATTTATAGAATCAACTCCCACTAATTGCTCCCTTGAAGCCACAACTATTCTATTAACTAACTCTATTGTGTTTGTGATACTGTCATTTAATTTATAATACTCTTGAGACATATTTTCACTGGTTACTCGCCCTTTTTGAGTCTCTTCTCTTAGTTGATTCATCATTGATTCTATGGTTTTTGCAGCATCTGCACTTCTAGTTGCTAGATTTCTAACCTCTTGGGCAACAACAGCAAATCCCTTTCCAGCTTCGCCAGCGGTTGCAGC
>JBBITK010000174.1:0-271 GCA_037440805.1 Arcobacter sp.
CTTCTTGTAATAAAATTTTTCTAAAATTAAAACTTGCATTAGCTAGTTGATAAGTTTGTCTATAATTATGCTTTAAATTAAAAATATTTAGTTTTGAATCCTTCTCAAAGATTTCTTCTTTAAAAAGGATATCATCCCAATTTCTCAATCCTTTATCACTATTTAGATTTTGTAACATATCACCTGTTAGAAAAATTTTATTGGTTAATAATCTTAAATATTCTAATTCTTCTTTTTCAGATTCAGGAATATGTAAAAAAATAAAACGCGT
>JBBITK010000174.1:284-2564 GCA_037440805.1 Arcobacter sp.
AGATTTAAATATTTATAAATCAAGTTTTTATCTCTCTTAGCACACTCCATTAAAAATGTTTTAGAAATGTAATTTTGATTTAAGTATACCTTTATCATAGTATCTTTAAATTTTGTTAAATAATCTCTTGTTGCAAAAGGGAAATTTCTTTTTAATTGTTCCTCTATCTTTGATAATTCACTATTAATGTCATTTATTTTTTTACTATTTTTATTATCACGAGCTAGTATTAAATCTTTTTTCTTTTGTTCTAATTTTGATAAATTGATTTGAAAATTCTTGTATTCAATTATCCATTTTAGAGTTAAACCATTCGATAACAAAACATCACTAAAATCTATTAAATTAATTAATTCATCAAGAACAGTAATTGA
Source organism: Arcobacter sp. (assembly GCA_037440805.1). Lineage (GTDB taxonomy): Bacteria > Campylobacterota > Campylobacteria > Campylobacterales > Arcobacteraceae > Aliarcobacter. The sequence goes on from JBBITK010000174.1 coordinate 659, forward strand.
AAATTGATATTTACTATCTATAGATTTTAAAATTTTCTCAAATCTTAAAGGATTAATTCTATTTATCTCTTTTATGATGCTTTTTTTCCTTTCTTTCTCTTCATCATTTAATATTTTAATTTTATTTAACTCTTCAAGTTCATTAGTAAGTTTATTTAATTTTGTTAGATTTTCTGATGATTGTAATAATTCTATTTTTTTTGATAATAAATTTTCAAAAAAGTCTATGCCTATATAATTAAACAAATTATAATAATGGGTTGATAATGAATTTATATCTCTTAAATTTATATAGTTATCAATTTCTTGTATTATTTTTGATGAAATATTCTTTAAATTAATAAAATCTTTTATACTAAAATTGTCTTTATATATTTCATTTAATGAAAGTATTTTTGTTTTTTCTAAATTAATATTTTTATCTTCAAGTAATGTTGAAAAATGTGATTTAAGTTTATCATTTTTCACAATCACTAACATCTTATCTTGAGTAATGTTATTATTTTCATAAAAAATTTTTAATTTTTGCAAAGCAATAGTTGATTTACCAGTACCTGCCATTCCTTCAATAATACAATTATCTTTTTCATAAAGTGCTTTAGATTGAATACCTTGTCCAGCAAGTTCAAAATTCAATCTAAAAAAACTAGCAATATCTATTCTTTGTAAAATATTACTCTCATCAATACCTTTTATAAAATTTTTAGCATTTTTAATAAACTCTTTTCCTGATTTTGTTTCATATTTTATATTTAAAAGATTGCCTTTTTCAGGTTTATATATTCCTATTAAATCTAATACTCCATTTGCAGGAGATTCATCTCCAATCTCAAATTTCATTAGTGCTTCAGCACGTTGAGAATCATCAGACCAATAACTAAATAAATAATCATTTCCAAATTTATACTCAGGACTACCAACTTTTCCTCTTCTAATTGAAGCAGTCGTGATATAAAAATTTTCATTTGAATTTCTAAACTTTAATCTTTTAGCAAAAATACCTTCCTCTAACCAAATCTTTAAATCATCTTTAGTTAAATTTTCACTATTCCTATAATTATCTGAATTTAAGTCATTTTGTATTTTCTCATATTGTTCTAAATATAGTTGATAATCATATTCTATTAAACTTTTTTTATCAAATTTCATCATCTTATCTCCATTACACCCAAAATCTCGAAACTACTTTGAATCTTTTTTTTATTTCAATGTTAAAATATTATAAAAATGTAAGAAATGTTCTTCAGAATAAAATATATATTTATTGTTATTTAATATCCTAATTGGTATCTTGTACATATCCATTTCAATAAAATTAAAACATTCAGGTATTTCAATATTTTTGATACTATTTATTCTTGATTTACTACAAAATTCTTCATATGTATCATTTTTCTTAAAATTTTGTAAAAATTTTGATTCAAAATCACCTAATCTTAAAGAAGTGTGGCAATTTGGACAAAGACATAAAGAAGAACCTTTCTCAATTAATTCAATATCTTCTGAATTATTAAACCAATTAAAAATCTCAAAATAATTCTTAGATGTATCTTTCAATTCAAAAGTAAAGCCACAAATTTGACAATAACCTTTATACTGTTCATAAAGAAAAAATTTTGTGTCATTTTTACCTATTCTTGAACTATTTCTTGAGTATTTATTTACTTTTTCTTGAGAAAGTCCTTTTTCTATATTTATTTTTATATTTTTTATTTCTTGATTTTGTAATGATTCAGAATCAATAATAATTGGTAAATTTACATCAATATTTCTCTTTTCAATATCTTTATTATGATTTAATATTGCTTGTTCTAAATTAAGCTTATTCATTTTTTTTTCAATAAGTCTACTTATATCATCATCTATTAATATTTTAGAGCAAATTAAAGAAGTGGGTTTAACAGAT
>JBBITK010000175.1:0-2561 GCA_037440805.1 Arcobacter sp.
AAATTTAGCGGATGCCTTAAAAAATATTCTTGATAATATGGATAAGTATATAAATAAAAGTGGTAAAAAAGTCCCCAACCCAACGCACCCTGAAGAAGATTTTGCAGATAAATGGGATGATGAATCATATGCTCATTTAAAATTGGAAGAGAATTTTTACCTTTGGTTAAAGTCCGCAAGACGAGATTTCACTTCAATGACTGGAAGTGATAATGGTGGATTTGATTCTGATTTAATATCTGAAAAAATGAGCTTATCATTAAATTCTATCGATAAAATAGGAACAATGTTAGGTTTAGCTGCTAGTTCAGCTTTTTCAAGTAATTATCATATTAAAAAAGAAGATACCGCTAGTCCATGGAGAAAATCTTAGATGAGTTTAATAAGTAAAATTAAGCTGGAAGATTTTTTAGATAAGCATAGATCTATGTCTATTAGGTCGTCAAAAAATGATGGCTTAATAGTTGAAGGTAAATTATATTTTACTGCTAAAACTGATGGATATAGAGAAGTTCAAGATTTTTATAAAATACGAATTAAAATTGCAAATAACTTTCCGTCAGCTATCCCAGAAGTTGAAGAGATAGGAAACAAAATTCCTCGTGAGGAAGAATATCATATCAATCCAGATAATACTTTATGTTTGGGTTCATCACTAAGATTATTGCAGTTATTGAACAAAAATCCTACCCTTGAAGGCTTTGTAGAATATTGTTTGATTCCATATTTGTATGGAGTCTCATTAAAAATTCAAGATGGTGAAAGGTTGGTTTTTGGTGAGTTAGCACATGGTGAAAAGGGCATTATAGATGAGTATGAAAAGATCTTTGCTATTAATGGGAAAAACTCTGTAAAGCAGGTAATAAAAATGCTTTCTATGAAAAAAAGAGTAGCAAATAAACAGCTATGCCCTTGTGGATGTAAGAATAGGCTTGGAAAATGCAGCCAAAAGTTGAATATCAAAATTAATCAATTTAGACATTTTGCTGCCAGATCTTGGTATAAAAAATATGAAGAAGAAACTTTCAAGGAGGCATAGTATTGTCTCCTTATCTCTCCAAAAATCGTTCAATTATGAATATAAGTGAAAGAGATATAAAAGGAGAAATTCAATGACAAGTAAAGTAAGTGTATTAGATCTATACAGATCAGAGATAGAGGAGTTTGTAAAAACTGGTGCAAGTTTAAGAAGTATTTGGAAAATATTAAGTTCTAAAATGCCAGATAATGTTCAGGTAAGCTATGTAGGTTTTTATAGATACTGTAAGAGAAAAGGGCTAAAATAGCCCTTTAAAATTTAGTAGGTAATTTTATTTAGAAAATCAAGATTACTTTTTAATATGTCAATAGACTTGACAATATCATCAAGGATGATTTTGCATTCATTTTCCGTCAAGCTTTCAGCAAGTGAAATTAGTTTGTTTTTATCCCATTTTGTAAAAGCGTGACCAATATTTTGAATACCAAGCAGATCAAAGTTCTCAATTTTGGATATCAAAAACTCTTTATATTGCTCGTTTTTTATTTCTAAACTGTCTTGCTCAATATATTTTAATACTCTGTATAAAAAGAGGATTAACCTTTCTGTTTTTGGAAAGATGATACTTATCATTTGACCAATAAAATTTTCACTTTCTGGGAACATCTTAGCAATGATTTTTTCTTTTGTAAATTGCTTTAAACAATTTTCAATCTCTTGTTCATTTTCTGCAATAGATAGCGCTTCTGTAAAATAAGGGGATACTTGTAGTTGCTCATTTAGAACCTTATACATCAATCCATCACCGAAAAACATCCAATCTAAATTAATATGAAAATTTTCAGCAATATCTTTTAGTACTGGAAATGGTACTGCTTCTACTTTTCCTTGCTCATATGTTTGTAATGTTCTAAGAGATATATTTACTTTACTTGCAAAATCTTTTTGAGATAACTTGTGAGCTTCTCTTATGATTTTAATTCTTTCTCCAATCATAACTAATCCTCTTTAATGATATAAGACGAAAAATATTATACATAAATAACTATAAATATACATTAAAATGTGCCTATTTGTATTTAAAATATGTATTATTATGATTTTAACAACATCCAGTTAAGTGAAATTTTATATTTACTAATGTAATATTTTGTTACAAGAAACATTATTGTGCTTATGGAGGAGATTATGATTTCAAAAGAACTTTATCCTTTGCTTTTTGCAAAGAGGTGGCCAGATCCAATCACTTTTGTAGAAGATGTAGCATCAAAGATTGAAAATCCTTTTTGGGGTAGTGGTGGTGCTGCAAGAGAGTATGCAAAAGAGATTTTAAAAATTGACAATCAATGGCAATGGTTAGCATACAGAGTAGATGATTTTGCATCTTTGGTAGAAAACAATATGCGGTTAAAACTGAATAAATGGCTTTTTAGAGCTTTACTTGGATGCGGAGGACTAGCTTCAAGGATTTGTTCTACGGAAGAAGCTACTAAATGGCTTATGGATAGATATATTTCAGAGCTTAAGAACCTATTTGATCAAAGGTACAAAAATCATATTGATCTAAATAACACGATAGTAA
>JBBITK010000176.1:0-2558 GCA_037440805.1 Arcobacter sp.
AGATAGAGATGAAGCTATTAGCAATATTGAGTCTTGGTTATCTGAATCAAAATCGGAATCAGATAAATATCTGATGAGAGAAGATTTAGAATATCTAAGAGAATCTAGTGAAGATTACGTATTTACATATTATGGAACAAATGGTTTCATTGCAAAAGATGTAGATATGAAAGAATTTAACAATGTTTGTCAAGAACTAATTGAGTCTTACACTTCATATAAAAATGGAGAATCAAAATGAAAAAAAGAATATATACACTAATAGAGGGATTACCAAATGTAAATTATTCAACTTTTACTTTTAAAGACAATAATGAACAAATGATCGTTCCTCTTTCAATGCTAAGAGATACAAAAGATTTAATGGATAAAAAAGGTTTTGTTCAAATAAAATCTAAAAAATAAGTTGCTCATTTGAGCTAACCCTCAAGGGATATTACATATCCCTTTGGGATAGTTCTATCTCTTTAAGTCATTAAGGAGAATAAAATGACAACTACAACTACAAAAAAAACATTTGAAGAATTTGCAATAGAAAATTTTTTAAAAACAATCAATGAAGAATCTAAAGAATCATTAGGGGATAGAAGTAAATACATTGGAGCTTCTGATGTTGGAGGATGCCCATTTAAAACTATTAAAGAAAAGTTAGAAAAACATGAATACAGTGTTGAAAAACAATTAGTATTTCAAAGAGGTCAAATAGCTGAAGAAATAGTTGCAAAAATGATTAATGGCGTTCCTTATAAAAGACAAGTAGAAGTTAAAGGAGAAATTGACAATTTTCCTTTAATTGCACATTTAGATTTTTTAATAAAAGGGAAAACTAGAAGTGTTATTGTTGAAGCAAAAACTGTTAAAGAACAAGTAAACGAACCTTATGAAAGTTGGATTTTACAAGTTCAATTTCAAATGGGTTTATTATTGAATGAAATTCAAGATGAAAATCATCAAATTGAAGCATATATAGTTGCAATGGACATCAATGAAGGTTGGTATAGAATCTTTAAAATAGATTTTAATGATGACCTTTTCTTAATGGCTTTAAATAAAGCAAATCATTTAGTTGATTGCTTAACAAAAGGAGAAAAACCTAAAGCAATTATTCAAAACTATTGTTCATCTTGTCCTTTTGTTCAAGAGTGTCCAAAACAAGGATGTTTTGCTTCAGAATTACCTGATAATATGAAAGAAGATTTAAAAGCAATAAAAGCACATAAAATACAAGAAAAAAATATAAAACAAAAAGAAGATGCTATAAAAGAATATTTAATTAATACAGGACTTGAAAAAGCAAAAATAGATGATGAAGACTTCAGTGTTGTAATCTCTTGTAAAGAATCTGTTTCTAATAGATTTGATACTAATGCATTCAAAAAAGATCATCCTGAATTAGCTCAACAATATCTAAAAGAATCTTCTAGTTTTAGAATGACTATTAATTAATTAATAATGCGTTGCTTCCAAAAAGGAAGTTAAATTTATTTAGCTTCCTATGAAGCGAAAGGATTATTATGGATAACAAAAAAACAACAAGTGAAACACTAGCAGAAATATATCCATTAATAGATATATCTCTTGCTTTATCTGAATTATCTCCAAGAGCAAATAGTGGTGGAAAACACTTCTCTTGTGAGTGTCCATCTTGTGGACAAAAAAGAGCATATATTCATTATAGTAGAAGCGGAGTACTACAAATCTCTTGTAATAGAAGAGATAGTTGCGGGTATCATGAAAATATTTGGACTTATGTTCAAAATAGAGATACTCTTGATAATAAAGGTACTTTAGAAAAACTAGCAGAATATGCTAATTATGATTTAGAAACATACCAATACAATGTATCAAATGAAAGAAGTCAACAAATTGCAATTGCTGCAAGTAAAGAAGTTGAATATTATCAATTTGATGAAGAAAAAGAGTATATAGATGTAAAAATTAATAAATACATTAATAAATATTTCTCTATGAAAATAGAACAAAAACTAAAGATGGTTTACACATATATTTACAACTATTCTTTACAAACTGAACAAAAGGGAAAATTTGAATACTATGCCTCAAGAGGTATAGATTTAAATAATCTTTATATAAAAAAAATAGGTTTTTTATCATCAATAGATGTAAAAAAACTTGTTAAATCACTAATGGAAATTTTTCCTCTTGAGGATTTAATTGAATTTAGTGTTATAAAAACTAAAACAAAAGATGATGTTGAGGTTTTAGATAGAGATGGGAAACCAATCTATGTCTTTAGACAGTATTGTCATAAAGCATTTTGTGTTATTCCTAATTTTGATCTTTATTCTACAATGATTACAGGATTAAAACTAAGAAACACTGAGTTAGCTGAATGGCAACCAAAATCTATGAAAGAACCTGAAATGAGTAGAAGGGATATTATATATCCCCTCCCCTTCGCATTTAGTAGAGATATGATATTAGATAAAAATGCTTGTATCTTCTTAGTTGAAGGTCATGTTGATGGATTATCTTTACCTGTAACATATTCAAAAACAGGACAATCTGAGATTAATTATGAAAAATGTAATACTTAT
>JBBITK010000177.1:0-2531 GCA_037440805.1 Arcobacter sp.
ATACTCTTTAGCTACAAAAATGGCTTCAAGTGAAGATGATGTTATCTCTTTTTTAGAAGAGTTAGCAAAAAAAGGGAAAAACAAAGCAATAAAAGAGGTTGAAGAGATAAAAGAACTTGCATTAAAAGATGGAATTAATGATTTTAAACCTAGTGATGTTTCCTATTATTCTGAAAAATTGAAAAAAGAACAATATGAGATAGATGAAGAGTTTTATAGACCATATTTTGAACAAAACTCTGTTTTAAATGGTTTTTTTGAATTTTTATATCAAATGTTTAATATTAAGTTTGTTAAAGCTTCTACAAAATCTTGGGATGAAAAGGCAAATGTATATGATTTGTATGAAAATGATTCTGCAATAGCTAGAATTTATATTGATTTAGAGTCAAGAAAAGAGAAAAGAGGGGGTGCTTGGATGAATAATTGGCACTCTCATTTTAGAAATTCAAATGGAGAAATAAACTTGCCAACGGCATTTATTGTTTGTAATTTTCCACCTTCAACAGATAAAGTTCCTTCACTATTGAGACACTCTGATATTGTTACACTTTTCCATGAAATGGGTCATGCACTACATCATTTATTAAGTAAAGTTGAAGAGCCATTTGTAAGTGGTATTTCTGGAGTTGCTTGGGATACAGTAGAATTTCCATCTCAATTCTTAGAGTATTTTTCATACGACAAAGAGGTATTAAAACTTTTTGCAAAACACTATGAAACAGGAGAAGTTTTAAATGATGAAGCTATTGATAGATTAATTAAAGCCAAAAATTTTCAATCTTCTATTTTTATGATGAGACAATTAGAGTTTGCATTGTTTGATTTTAAACTATATCAAAAGTTATACAAAACAGAAGATGAAATACAAGAATTATTAGATACAGTTAGAAAAGATGTAGCGGTAATAATGCCTCCAAAATATAACAAATTCCAAAATGGTTTTTCTCATATTTTTTCAGGTGGATATTCTGCTGGATATTACTCGTATAAATGGGCAGAAGTGCTAAGTGCTGATGCTTTTTATATGTTTATAGAGTCTGGAAATATCTTTAATAAAGAGTTGGGAATGAAGTATAGAAATACTATTTTATGTAATGGTGGTTCAAAAAATATGCAAGAGTTATTTTATGAATTTGCACAAAGAGAACCAAAAGTTGATTCTTTATTAAAAATTGATGGAATTATTAGTTAACTTTTGTAATAATTACACCCAAGAAAATTAAATAATAAATATAAGGATTGATATTATGACAAATGCAGAGACAATTTCAAAATTAAATGAAGCTTTAAATACATTAATAAAAGCATACGAAGAGTTACAAGGTGAAAATGCGTCATTAAAAGCAAAAATTTATGAACTAGAAACAGAAGTTTTAGATTTGGAATCTGCAAAAGAAGATTTAGAAAAAAATGTTAATGAGTTTCAATCAAATACTCAAAGAGATAACTCTGATATTAGTTCTATGTTGGGGAAAATTGAGAGTTTATTAACTAAAAAGTCTGATATTACAGCAAGTGCTACTCCAGAAACTCAAAAAGCAGAAGAAAAAGAAGAACCAAAACTGACTAGCTTATATGACAAAATAGAAGAGAGTAAATCTGAAGTAGTTGAAGAAAATGAAAAAACTGTAGAAGAAGAGAGTGATTCTAACAAAATAGATTTGAATAGAATGGCTTCTTTATTAAATGGTTTTAATCACTAAAAATTATAATAGATGATTTTATTAGATAAAGAACAACTCTTTTATACTTTTAAAGTTGAAAGTTTTTATACTTTATCAACAATTATAGACGAATCTGCTCCATCTTTAGTAGAATATCACCTTTCTAACTTAGATGGAGAAGAGGTTTATTTAAATAAAAGAGATATTGAAAATAGCTTACAATTTGGTAATTTTAGTTTATATTCTGATTATTCAGAAAATATCTATTTAGAAAAATTTAAAGAAGAAGATGACATTACAGGGAGTTTTTGGTAAAAACTCAACTGTTATTGATTATTAGATTTTCTATTCCCATACAATTACCTAAATGAGGTAAAAGTAGAAATTTGATATCCGGATATTTTATTTTGTACTTTTCTAAAATCTCTGGTATATCTTTTGTTACATGCTTTCCTGCTGCCAAGAAATATGGAAATATTTTCACTACTTCACATTTATTACAAATTACATTTAAAATATCTTCAAAAGTTGGTTCTGCTAATTCTAAAAAAGCTGAATAAACTAACATATCTTTTTTTAATTTTTTTATATTTTCCACTGTATTTATTACTTCATCATTTGATGATTTTAATTTACTTCCATGAGCTATTATTATGAGTGCTTCCATTTTTTAATCCTTAAATAAATCTATAGTTGCTTTTAATCTATCTTTGTCAAAATGAGTGTAAATTCTTGAAGTATTAATGTCTGCATGTCCTAATGCTTCTTGAACTAAAACTAAATCTTTATGTTTCTGATATAGAAGTGTAGCAAAACTATGTCTTAACATATGAGCTCCATTTTTTTCTTTTCTAATTCCAGCTG
>JBBITK010000178.1:0-2430 GCA_037440805.1 Arcobacter sp.
GAAGAAAAACTAAAATCACTTGCGGAATCAATTCAAGAATATGGATTAATTCAACCAATTGTTGTTGCAGATATAAATGGTGAATACATACTAATTGCAGGAGAAAGAAGACTAAAAGCACATATTGTTGCAAATATTGAGTATATTGACGTTCACTTATATTACAATGTAACAGAGGAAAGATTAAGAGAACTATCGTTAATTGAGAATCTACAAAGAGAAGATTTATCAATAATAGAAGAGGCTATTTCGTATAAAAGATTAAATGAAGAATTCAATAAAAGCTATAGAGATATAGAATTAATTTCAGGTCGTAAAAAATCTACGATTGGTGATATTATTAATTTAGCAAATTTTTCAGAAGAGTGTCAAGCTTTATTATTAGAGAACAAAATCAACAAAACATCTATTTTAAATCTAATATTAAAATGCAAACCAGAGCTTCATATTCCATTGATTAAAAGATTAATAGATAACAACCTTTCTTTAAAAGAAGCAAGAGAAGAGTTATTAAGAAGTTCTAATTTAGGTGATAACAATCAAACTGAAGATGTTGTAAAAACTGACAAACCTACTAACATTGAATACCCTTATGAATTACCTAAAATTTTAGGAGTAGGGATTAGTAACAAAAAAAATAAATTAAAAATTGAAATAAATACAAAAGAATTCAAAATTGAAGATTCAAAAAATATTGAAAGATATATAAAAATGATAATTGAAAAAATAAGTCAAGATAAGAAAAATGGAAACTGAAACTACTTATATTCATAATATTGAGCAATCTATACTATCAAGTATTATATATGACAATAAACTATTCTCTTTTCTTTTAGAAAATGGGTTAGATGAAAATGATAGGAAATCAAAGCAGACCTCTATTGAGGGTTAAGAAATATTTAAAACAATGTCTGAATTATCAAAAAGATATTTGGATATAAATGAAATAAACATAGCAAAAGAAAATAAAAAATTTGAAGATTTACTTATTCAAGTACTTGTAACAAATGCAATATCAAATCCTGTATCATATATAGAAATACTAAAAGACTATAGATTAAAAAATAAAACTATTTCTATTGCAAAACAAATAATTAATCAAAATGAATTAAATGGTAAAGAGTTATACTCAAAATTATTAGAAGAAACAAATAACATTGATGTTAATTCAATGTTTAATATAAAAGCAATAGATGATATAGAAGATAAAGAAATAGAAGTTTGTTGTCTTGATGGTTTACCATTAGTTAAAAGAACTGCAAATACGATTGTTGCAAAAGGTGATACTGGTAAAACATATTTACTATTGCTAAATGCTCTTCGTTATCAATTAGAACAAATTAAAAATAAAACTTTTAAAAAATGTTTTTGTTGGTTTACTGAAGATGATGCAACAAAAGATTTATTAATAACAGAACACTTTTCAATTGATGATGCAGCACTTTTAAGAAATCCATTATATAAAGATTTATTAGAAATAAGTGATGAACTACCATTTCATTTTATAAATAAAAATTACAATAAATTTGAAATTAGTGAAAAATTTTATATGTTACAACATATATTAAAAAGTAGGGAGCTTATTATTTTAGATCCATTGGCTTCATTTATTGGAGTAAATGAGAATGATAACTCATCAGATAAAGCATTCATGGATTTAATCTCATTCTGGGCAAAGAAAGATGATAAATATATTGCATTGATTCACCATACTCCTGGAGATAAACTCAAGGGTAGGGGAGGGGAAGCAATTAGAGATAGTTCTAAAATTCAATACTTTGTAACTAAACCAAAAGATAAAGAAGGAAAAATTATTGAAACTAGTAATGAATTAGAAATTACAGTAGATAAAGATAATTATAAAATTTTTAATAATAAACCAAAGAAATTTAGATTAAAAGTTTTTCCAAATAATAAGAGTAAATAATGATAAAAGAAAATAAATTAGTACCATTAGATCATTTTCAATTATTAGATGAACATGAAGATGATGTATTTAAAGTTTTTAGTTCTTACAACATAGCAGAACAATTACCTGAACTATTCTTACAATTAAGTCCTTTTAAACCAAACAAACCTGGTCCTAAAGCAAAATATATTGAAGAGATAATCATGGAAAATAGTTTTGGTTCAGTTGTATTAAATGGAACAGAGTTGACTGTTTTTGATGAAGATGTATTACTAGCAATAATATCAACTAAAAAACAAATAATTGGTGGTGATTACTATTTTATTACAAGTCTTAGAGAAATATCAAACTTAATTGGTGCTACATGGAGAGGTGCAAAATTTGATAATGAAGGTAATTTAGTGGGGAACAGTACTCCAAAACAAATACTTCAATCAATTCAAAGGTTATGGTCTGCAGGTCTAACAATTAATGTTTACAAACAACAACAAGCTCATAATATTAGACTTGTTACATATTAT
>JBBITK010000179.1:0-2414 GCA_037440805.1 Arcobacter sp.
TGATTTTATCGTGGTTGCTTGATAGTAGTGAAAAAGTAGGGTTAGATTATCAAATAGAAAAACATTTTGATTATAAAATGATAGCTTACAAAGATGTTACAAAAAAAGATGAAAATTTTTCAAATGTAGATATAAATGATGCTTGTAATTATGCAGCTGAAGATGCTTTGATGACATTAAAACTTTTCAAAAAACAACTTGAACTTTTTGAAAAAGATGAAAATAGAGAGCTTTTAGATGAAGCTTTTAAATATGAGTTTGATTTTATTTATGTGTTAGCAGATATGGAAAGCAAAGGTGTTAGAATAGATAAAGAGATATTAGCTCATCTAAAAGAGAGTAATAGTAAATATTTAAATTCTTTAACTACTCAAATTCACGAAATAGCAGGTGAAAATTTCAATATCAATTCTCCAAAACAGTTGGGAGTTATTCTTTTTGAAAAGCTCAATCTTGCAACTTCAAAAAAGAGTAAAACAGGATATAGCACAAATGAAGTTGTTTTAAATGCTCTATATAATGAACATGAGATTATTCCTCTTCTATTAAAATATAGAGAGGCACATAAACTTCAATCTACATATATAGAACCCCTTTTAGAGTTAGCTAAAAAAAATGAAAACAGCAGAATATATACCTCTTTTTTACATACAGGAACAGCAACAGGAAGACTTAGTTCAAAAAATCCAAATTTACAAAACATTCCTGTAAAAACAGAAGCAGGTGGACAAATTAGAAGTGCATTTATTCCAAAAGATGGATATAAACTTGTTGGGGTTGATTATTCACAAATAGAATTAAGACTTTTGGCACATTTTAGTCAAGATATTGCTTTGGTTGAGGCTTTTAACAATAATTTAGATATTCACTATCAAACGGCTGTTAAAATTTTTGGAGAAGAACAAGCAAAAGAGAAAAGAGCTATTGCAAAATCTATAAATTTTGGTTTATTGTATGGAATGGGAAGTAAAAAACTAGGAGATACCTTAGGAATACCAGCAAAAGAGGCTAAAAAATATATTGATTCATATTTTGAAGCATTTAAAAGTGTTAAGGATTATCTAAAATCTATAGAGAATTTTGCTCAAACAAATGGATACATAAAAACATTATTAAAGAGAAAAAGAATTTTTGATTTCCAAGGTGTTAATGGAATGCAACAAGCAGCCTATCTAAGAGAGGCTGTTAATACACTTTTTCAAGGGAGTGCAGCTGATTTGATTAAAATGTCAATGATAGAAATCCACAAGAAGTATAAAAATAATGATAATGTGAATATGATATTACAAATTCATGATGAGTTGATTTTTGAAATAGAAGAAAATAATATAGATATGATTTTAGAAGATATAGTAAATATTATGGAAAATATAAGTATTTTGAATGTACCATTGAAAGTTTCAAAAAATATAGGAAAATCTTGGCAAGATTTAAAATAAATCTTAAAAATAACTGAAAATTGTATATTTTCCTATTAAAGTTTTGACAAATTAATAATTTTTTGATAATATTATTCATTAAATCAATATTTAAAAATAGAGAGCAGTAAAATGTTAAAAACAGTAAGAAATATAAGAAAATTATACAACGCAAAATTACTTTTTATAAGTAGCGATGAATCAATAAGAAAAACTATAGATAGTGAATTTGATGATTACTTTAAAGAATTAAAAATTGCTACGACAATGGATGAAGCTTTAAGTTTGGCTTGTAATAGCAGTTTTGATATGGCTATTATTGATACAAAAATAGATGGTGTTCCTTTTTCTGAATTATGTTCAGAGTTAGCACAACTTGCTCCAACATTACCTAAGATTATTATTTCTGATTCTGACGAAAATGAAGATATTGTAACAGCAATTAATTATGGTGCATATAGCTTTTTATCAAAACCTTTAAGACAAAAAGATATTAAATTAGCTGTTATTATGTGTTTGAATCAAACAAAAAGAGGTGACAAAATAGAGTTCCAAGAAGGAATTTATTTTGACGAATATAGAGATCAATTCTTTAAAGCAGGTGGAGTTTTAATAGACTTTACAAGATTAGAAAAATCATTCTTAAAACTTTTAATTACAAAAAGAAATGATATTGTTGATTATGATATGATCAAAGCAGTAGTTTGGAAAGGTAAAGATATGTCTATTTATACAATGAGAAATATTGTAAATAAAATTAGACAAAAAACTTATTATGAGATAATCAAAAATCACTCTAATAAGGGATATACTATAGACATTATTAAGTCAAACTAAATTGATACTTGCAAAATATCAGTAAAAAAGTTATAATATGGAAGAATTAATAATTTCCAAAGAAGAGTTGATTGAGATGTTTGAAGATCGTAAGATTGAAGACACAGGTCGAGGATGGCTTATGGAAAATAAATTTATAGATATTATAGCTTTGCATGA
>JBBITK010000180.1:0-2409 GCA_037440805.1 Arcobacter sp.
TCTTTCTCTTCATCATTTGTTTTTAAATCATTTATATTATATTTTTCATAAGGGTTCAGAGTAAAAACAACAGCTATATCTTTAATTTTTAAAGGAAATGGTTTATTGAAATAATCATTCAATAAATTTTCACCTTCATTCTCATTTTTGGAATTTATAGTCAAGATAGAGCCAACTTGAGACTTTACATTATTTAAAATATAAATCATCTGCATTTTTGCATATTGGCTATTTTTTTGTCCTAAATACTCTTGAGTATCTGCTAAATTTTTCAAAATCAAAATAGATAAAGAGGCTATAAAAAAAAGAGATAAAAGTAAAATTATGGCTTTTTTCATATCATCCTAAATTCATTGAAAAGATTGGCAATAACATAGAAATTACTATAAAACCAATTATCCCACCCACAAAAAGCATAAATACAGGCTCCAACAATGATAACAAAATATCTGTTTTATCTTTGTTTGCTTCGTTATACAATGAAGCTAAATTATTTAAAATTGGAGCTAATTTACTTGTATCTTCCCCAATCGCAATAGAGTGAATAAAAGCTTCATCAATCTTATAAACTTTATTGTTTGAAAGAAGAACCGATAATTTTTTACCCTCAACAACACTTTTTGAAGCCTCCACAAAAACCCTTTTTATAACTGAGTTTTTTAAGATATTTGCACTTAGATTTATAGCTTGAACAATAGGAACACCAGATTTTATAAGAATAGAATTCATATAAGAAAATCTTGATAACTCTCGCTGTTCTATCATCTTTGAAAAAAACGGTATTTTTAAAACAAACTTATCAAAGCTATATTTAAAAGCCTTTGATTTTTTCATTAAAATCACAAATAAAACAATAAAAGAGAAAACAAAAGCAAGTACATAAGGATAATTATTCGAGAAAAAATCACCCAAAGCAATAACTATTTTTGTTGAAGGGGGTAACTCTTGATTGATTTGAGTAAAAATAGTTGTAATTTTTGGAACAATAAAACTCAACATAAATCCAACCATAAAAAATGAAACAAAAAGAATAAACATAGGATAAGCCATAGCTGAACCCACTTGTTTTCTTATTCTATCTTGCTCCTTTAAAAATATTGCCAACTCCATCAAAACTGATTCTAGTAAACCACTACTCTCACTAATTTTGATAGATTGCTTAAAAAAATCAGGAAGATTTACTAAATTTTGCATATCCAAAGCTGTATAAAAACTCTTTCCTTCATCCAAATAAGTTCCAATTGTTTCAAAAAAAGTGTTCAGTGTTTTGTCATTTTTATATCTTTGATTTAGAAGCTTTATAGCAACTATCAAAGATACTCCAGAGTTTAAATATATACTCAAATCTCTGCTTAGATATGATAATTCTGATAGACTAATACTTCTTTTTCTTTTGAATGAAATTTTAGAAGAAAAAGAGAAACCCTCTTCTTTTAAACTTGTGTATAAAATCCCTTTGGCTTTAAGTTTTGCTTTTGCTTCTTCCAAACTAATAGCTTCAATGGTTGATTTAGTTTTTAAACCATTACTATCAAATCCACTATACTTAAAAAGCATCTTTTACCTCTATTTGTTTGTTTTCAATATCATCTTGTAAAGCTCTTATGGATTCAAAAACTAAAGGCTTTTTATAAATACTATTAAAAAGATAAATCTTCTCATCCAAAGTATCCAAAATAAAATCTTTTGATTTATAATCGCTGTTAAAACTCAATTCAAATATCACTTTTTGAGTTTCATTTTGAATAGTTGTATCCAAATACTCTATTTTTTCCATCTCTTTTGAGTATTTTAAAACTTCTGGCTTTTGAAGAAAAAAGTTTTTTAAAAGAAATTTTTCATCTAGTTTATCATCAACTTTGATAAAACAAGAGAAATCCTCTTCTATACAAAAGAATTTCAAATTCTCTTTAAAATCATAGTTTTTTAAAAGATACTCTTTTAAATTTAGAAGTGTTATTTTTTGATTTTCTTCACTTGTTTTGAAGCTAGAAGTGGAAAAAAGCAAAAAATACAGAGAAAAAATAAGTAAAATAACAACTATTAACTCAATTAGAGTAAAAGATTTTTTTACTCTAATTAAAGCCATTTTTACTTTTCACATTTTGATAAGTAAATATCATCTTCACTATTCTCTTTTTTGTCTGCACCAAAAGAGATTAAATCAAAATTATCTTCATTTAGAACATAAACAAAAGGATTACCCCAAGCATCTTTAGGCAATTTTCCATCTTCAAAATATTTTTTCTCAACCAAAATATTTAATCCCTCTTCTGTTTGAGGATAAGAAGATGTATCAAGTTTGTACATTTTCAAAGTTTGTGCAATACTTTTCATTTGAATATAAACCAACTTATCTTTTGCTTCATCACTCTTACCTGTTAAATTTGGTAATACGAATGCAGCTAA
>JBBITK010000181.1:0-2395 GCA_037440805.1 Arcobacter sp.
GATAAACTGCAATTTTCCTTCTGAAATAAAAAAAACGCCTATCCAAACATCAACCGAATGATGCTGAATAGACGCCTTTGTCTATTTCTAAATAATAGCGAATAAAGCTATCTTATAGTTGTATTAGCAAAAGATGTACCATTTTCTGCTTCATGCTTATTAACATCAGATCTATAAGGATAAATCTTTTTTATCAATATAGCAGCATCACAAACATTTCATTAAATCATTTCAACCTATTCTAATATCTAAGGATAGAACCTGAATCAATCACAAGTTGATTTTCCTGGCTCAACATATCTAATTTCTAGTTTATTATCTTTATCCATAACACAAATACTTCTATGAAAGCTTTTATTTGTATCTAAAATAATTTCGTAAGCAATATTACGTTCAATTTCTTTTAATGGTATTGCAACACATTTTTTTTCATCTATAGGTAGAGGGGCTCTAGTGTATAGCTTTTCATAAGTACTTTTAAAACCTTTATTGTAGTCGATCCTTCCTAAATAAATCAGGAACGTATTATCAAGGCCATAATAGGTTTTAGAATTATTTGTAAATACACATAGTTGATTGTGTTTGATTTTTACCTCAAGATCCTTACCTTGAGGATTACAACCAGTTAAGTATGCAAGAATAATAAAAACAGATAAAGTATATTTATTCATATTTAAAATCTAAAAGACAATCAATATTGACTACCACTCATAGCCCTTCCCACTTTATTTACATTCAATGATTTCATTTTTTGATAGATTCAACTTAGAATCACGTCCCGACAAGTATGAACAATTTATAAATACGTATTGTCTCAAATAATTACCTTTTTTAATCTCCAGTCTAATTTACGTCTCTAAACTACTATATTTTACTTTCGATGAGTCCAAACAGAAAATATACTTAGTTTTTTTATTAGATAAATTTTTTAAACTTTCTTCATATATATCAGCCGATAATTTTTCATCAAAAATATTTTCCTAATACTTAAATGAGCTATCTAACCGTCCAAACTCATTAGCTGCTTTCATATCACTTGTTTTTAGAGCACATAGCTTACTACCATAAAACTCGTATTTATAATCTTCCACTTTCTTTTCTTTGCAACCTAACAACAAAGTGAATAAAAATACTATATAAATTTTACTACACACAAATATATAACACCTGAAATTTTAATTTACTTATGACAATCAGAAATAAAACTATCATTATCCATATCACCACTATTAATAACTTTTTTATTTTTTATACAAAAATTAATAGACTTAAGAACAACTCCAGGCTCTCCCTTCCCACCACTATAGGAAAAAGACAAATAATAAGCATGGTTGGGAAGTATATTTTTCTCTTTAAAATTTAAAATTTTTATTTGGTTAAGTTCTTTGTTCAAGTTCTTTACTTCATATATTGCTTTGTATTCATGTCCCTTATCCAAAACTTCCAAACTATTAACTTCATAGCCAAAAACATATTCTTCATTTTCAAAAATACTAAATACTAAATCTCCCCCATCGACAAAGGAATTAAATATAAATTTATCGCTCTTAAATTTAATCCAATGAAAAGATATAAAAGCCGCAAGCAATATAAAAAAAACCGTCAATCTCAATATTTTATTCATCTTAGATACTCACCACCCACCTAATCTATCACTTGACTTATTTTTGATCTATACATATTTAACACCTCTTGAATTGAACGTCCATCAATATTATTTTTCTTATTCTCTTTTTTCATTAAAGCTAAATTTTTATTATTAACCAGAACCCAGTAATCTGAAAAAAATTCCGCTTGAGACTCCAAGTTATAATCCAAAAATCTTTTCAAAACAACTTTATGCTTTACATATTCAGCAACTGTTGATTTTTCCCATATATTATAAACATATGGGTCATAGTAATTTAATGTCATTGCACCACATGCTTGTACAGCACCAGCTCTGATCAAAACACTAAATTTTCTATTATGCTGCCATACATGACCTAACTCATGTAAAAAAATCTTCTTATAATCATCGCTAGCAGCACTATAATCCGTCTTAAAATGTTTTTCCATAATAAAAATACTACCATTAGGCGTTACAAATGTATCTTCATTCTGCAAATCAAAAGAAAAATAACTTCCTTTAAAAATTTTTACTTTAGTGTAATCTATAGTATCTTTAAATATTGATTGCGCTAATTTTATTTCTCCACTTGTTAAAGGTCTACTGTATAATTCGATTTTAACAGTACTATTTTTTTGTTATTTGTAATAATTTCATCCAAATTATTATCAACAATACTAAAACCCATAATCATTCCTCTTCATTTAACTCATGGAAATATACAACTTTTTCTTTTAAAAAAAACTCTAATTCAGTAATTGGCTCAGCCTGACTAGTAGAAAATCT
>JBBITK010000182.1:0-2358 GCA_037440805.1 Arcobacter sp.
ATTTAACAAACTTTATTGGTAAATAAGATTTTAATATCTCATTAATAGCTTTTTCAGCATTAACTAGTAAATCTCGTTTATTTACTTTTTCACTCATTTAATTGCCTTAGCTGCTTTATAATTTTCATCTAAAGCAATATCTGCAAAAAAATCTATATCTTCTAATTTAACCTCTTCCCAAATTTTAACGCAAGAAGTGTAAAAACAATTTAGTACTTCCTTTTGTTTTTTGCTTGAACTAGAACTTAATGCAACTAAAATTGAATCTAATTCCGCTGCAGGTAATTCTTTACTTAATTTTTCTGGAAACTCACAAGAAGCTGTTCCAAACTTGAGAATAGTATTTTTTAATTCACTCTCACTACAAGATAAATAAATATCATGAACTATAGTACCTGTTTTACTATTTGCATATATTACTTTAATCATTTTATTCTCCAATTTTATATTCTGAAAGTATAGCAAGATTTAATTAATATTCACTATTATATAATCTAGCACCAACAACACCAATATTATATACAAACTTCATCAAAATCCACAAACTTTTCAATTGTTGAAATTGCACCGACACGAACCCAAATTTGAAAAATTCCCCAAATTCAACAAAAAAAACAAAAGAAAGCTGTTTAGTCACATAATTATAGTTTCAACCTCTCCATCAAATTTTTTGGAGATTTTGGAAAATTTGACCAAGAAATCAGCCATTCAAGAAATATTGTTTTAGCAATAACTAAAATATAATTCCTTAACGTGCTAGATTATATAATAGTGAATATAAATTAATTGTTTAATTCATATTCTTGTAATAATTTATTTACTTTTTCTATAGTTAGTGATTCGTTTAATTTGTGCCTATCAGAGAATTTAATAATTTCTGCTTTCCTATCTTCAACAATTTTAAAATGTTGGCTTAACCGTTTAATAAATAGATGAGGTATTTGAATTTTCATTAAATCAAAATGTCTATCTTTGCATAAGTTATTACAAAAAGCTTTTTGCATTGAAATTTGTTTGCCACAACCAAAACAATAATTTTTCTTTTTTAATTCTATCATTTTAAACTCCTTGAGTTCGATATTTTTCAGCATCATCAATCATGAATTTATATTTTTTAACAGTGTTATAACTCATTGAAGCTTCTTTTGCTACTGAATTTAGTGTTATTCTTTTATTTAATAAATTTAATAGATTTATTGCATTTTGTACTTTTGCTTTACTAACAAATTGTTTTTTCTTCGCTGTTCTTTTTAATGAATCGATTTGCTTTGAAGAAGCACCTTGAATTGAAGTATTATCAAGTTTTTTATTTAGTTTAATTAATAACTCTTTTTTATTAATTAATTTTGAATCAATATTTAAAATGCGATTATTCAATTGAAGTAATTCATTTTTGATTAATGTTTGTAGTTGCTTTTTTTCTTGATAATCCAACTTCATTAAAATCCTTTTTAATACATATCAATATATTTATTTCTATTACCTTGATACTGTTCTACTCTATCGTTTTTTATTTTTTCCCATTTAGAAACAGGATCTTGTTTGTTCCATATTGAAAACATTTTCTTTTCTTGCTCAGATAATTCTAAATTGTATTTGTCGCTCATATAAAAATAAATTCTTGCAATATCACCTCTAATATCTTCTTTTGGATATGCTCTTTTATATTTATAATCAATTTCAAAATTACAATTTCCAAATTGACCTGATTTTGGAATATTAAATCCAAATTTAAAATTACTTCTTTCTTCATTAACTTCACCAATTGCAGGAACTAAATTATGCATATCTGCTTCCATTAAATTAAACTGTGAATCTTTTTGACAAGCTTTTCTTCCACCCTCTTTCCAACAAGGCATTTGTCTTCCAAAATTATAAGCTGGAACTACGTGTTCCCATTCAATATATTTTGATCTTTTATTATCTATATTTTTTGGTGAATAAAATTTTTCATTTTCTATAATGCTTCCAAATTTTTTTAAACCAAATCCTTTTATTTCGTATGGATTGTTGCAATAAAAAGTATTTTGATTATCCACATATATTTTATTTAGAAGTATTTTTTTTGAATCAGAAAAATTTGCACTTAATAAACTACTTGTACAAATGATTCCTGTTAATAATATTTTTTTCATTTTAATCCTATTTTTTTTTGGATTATACCAATATTAAAAATTCTGGTCATTTTTTTGTTTTTGTATTAAATCATACTTTTTTGATACAATAAAAAAATTTTAATACAGGAAAGTCATGAGTGATAATTTAATTTTATGTTTAATTGTGAGTTTTATTTATTTGATATATTTACTTTATTTGAATAATAAATATATTTTATTTATAAAAAAAGAATTTCAAAAT
>JBBITK010000183.1:0-2325 GCA_037440805.1 Arcobacter sp.
CCTATAAATACTCTAACTGTTCTTCTTCTAAAGTTTTTAGGTGAATGCGCTCCAACCAATTCTAATATTCCACCTGGATACATTTTTTTGGCAGTTTTTTCTTTTTTGTTTTTTCCTTTTTTAGTTGTTTTTCCTATTAGTTCAGAGATAACATCATTATCTCTTATCATTGGTTCTATTTCATCTTCTGCATATCCTAATGCTTCACCGTCTGTTGGTTGTGCCAATAGTATTGATGCGGGATTTTGATGTATATGATAACCAACAGCTACATTTATGCATTTTGTATAACCTACCCTTGCAGATTTAAACCAAGTTACTTGTTCTGTTATTTCATCAGTCATACAATTTATTGGTTCTATTTGGTATGGTAATGTTTTCCACTTACCTGGGCTTGCACTACTTTCAGGAGATAAGTGGAAATATTTATCTGCCCAATCTGCTCCACTAAGCCTAGGTTTAGGCTTTAATAAAGCCTGGGCATATTGGAGTAATTTATATTGTTGTTCCGTTAGTTTCTCATTACAACTCATTCATCAACCTCAATATCATCAAGTCCATATTTATTAAATTCATTAAAAGCTTCATCAATTAATGAATATAAAAATTCTATTTGCTCTTTGGTTGTTTTTGAATATTTAGATTTAAAACTATGTGCAGCGTTATACATTTTTGTCTTCATATTAGAAGCAACCAATTCCATTACTGCCTGCGCTTGTTCTAATTCAATCAAAACTCCAAGTTCTTTTTTAAATTCAATTTCTTTTTTTTTGGATTCTATAAATGCATCTTTAATCTGTATTTTTTGAACTGCTGATTTTCCTGTTTCAATCAATGCAACTAATTCTATTTGAGCATCACCACCCATATATGAAACATCAAACATTCCAAAATTATTTTTTAAAGGTTCCGTTAGTTGATTATCTTTTTTCGCCGGCGAAATATTGTTTCCATTTTTTTTTATTTAGATTAGCTTGCCTTTGGGGTTCTCTTGTTTCATCTTTATTATCTTCAATTACCCTTGCAAGTTCTGTTGATTTTGTTCTTGGAAATTTTCCATCTTCAAGAATATCATCAAACAAACCTTTATTTTTAAGCTTTGAAATATAAGGCTGTGTTACTCCACAAAAAGTAGCTAATTCACTTTGAGATAAATACTTTTTACTCATTTTATAACCACTTTTTTAAAAATATAACCAAGACATATAACCAAGCATAAAGCCGATGCACTAAGGCTTAGTAGTTGTTTTAGTGTACTAACAAAATATAACCAAGTTTCAAAACTGATAAATAGAATCTTTTTGCGCTCGCAAGCACCCTCAAGACTGAAACTCCCAGGAGTACCTTTAAATCGAGTTTTTAGCTCTATCTTCTTTTCCTTTATATATTCCCTATAGTTACTTTTCATAGCTAATACAATACTAGGCTTTGCAATGCCCATTACTAAAGCAATAGACAATGTTTTGGTAAGATAATATTTACACTTCATTTCTAACCTATTTCTATATATAATTTTTATCATGTTTTTATTCTTTTCCAATATAAAAATTAAAGTTGTTTTTAAATATTCTTTCATGTTCATTTTCTATTAACTTATCTGCTTTTTGTAGTGTTTTCTCATTAAACATTTGTGGAATTGATACAGTCTTTACACCTTCTATTTCTTGGGTATTTCCTTTTCTTTGAAGAACTGCGCCATTCTTTGCAACAAAAGTTCCTTTTTTAAATACCTTTCTACCATCTGTTTTTTTAATTAAAACGCTCATTTTTCCTTTTGCTTTTAATTTCTTTGCATTAAATCTTTTTGCATTAAAACTAGAACTTCTAATATCCATCACATAACTTAAATCTGCATATCTTGATTTCTTTATTTTTATAAATTGCTTTAAATCTTTTGCTGATATGTTATAGTTGAGTCTTACTTCCTTTACTAAGAAAGTTCTTGTTTTCGAACCCAGTTCATTAATTGTTCTATTGGCTGCTTGTTTTGCAACTTTTGGGTTCAGCTTTACTATTAGTTCATCAATACCTTTAATTTTAATATCCATTATATTTCCTTGTATAAATCTTCTACTTCAATTTGCCCACTATCTGGATTTAATTTTGCATATTTCAAAGTTTGTTTAATATCTTTATGATTCATTAGTTTTTGAATTTTTTGAATTGATACTCCACTTTTTGCTAAATGACTTGCAAATGTATGTCTTAATGTATGAATTACAACTCTATTTGCTCTATCATTTTTTGATAATTGTTCATTAAATATTTTTAAAATTTTTGTTAGTTTTTTATATATTGTTTGATATTTGTAGCTTTTTCCATCAG
>JBBITK010000184.1:0-2268 GCA_037440805.1 Arcobacter sp.
AATTTTCTAAAATATATTTATCTGAAACACTAAAAAATACCCTATAAAATCTATCTACATCACTATTTATTAAAGCATAAAAAGGATTTGAATTATTTATGATTTCCAAATCTTTTTTTAAAGTAGGGTAGTTTTTATCTAGTTTTGATATCAAAATATCTAATTTTTCTTTAGAAATAGTTGTAGATTCTTTTATGGATAATCCAAGAGCTATACATCTTGAATTTTCTAACATTAATTCATCAATAGAGGCTCTATAACATTTTAAATCTTCAGGAGGAATTTTCAAATATTTTTTATTGTAGAGTTTTTTTACTGCATAATTTTTTGGATTTGCCATAGAATAAGCTTTTTCAATCTCTTCATAAGATAAATTATCTTGATTTAGATATTGAATAATATAAAAATCTTTTGCAAAAGATGTTGGCTTGGTTTCAAGCCAATCCAAAGTAACTCTAAAATCATCTTTTAAAATTTCAGAACTCTTTGGTGAAGCGAATAATAAAGCACTAGAAAGGAAGAGTGCAGAAACAATTTTTATCATAATATTTTATTAAAAAAATAATCTTGTTAAAAAAGTTTCTAAGAAAATCAGTACTAATATTAAAATAATTGGAGCTAAGTCCATTCCTCCAAAAACTGTAGGAATATATTTTCTAATAAGTGCATAAGCAGGTTCCGTTAATCTATACAACATTTGTACAATTGGATTATAAGGATCTGGTCTAACCCAACTTAATACAGCAGATATGATAATTACCCACTTGTATAAAAATATAACCGATAAAACTACTGTTAAAACAGAAGATACAAAAGCATCTATCATTTTACAATTTCTCCCATATAATTTTTGATAAATGGATAAACATCAGAAATATTTGGACCATTATCTCTTCCTGTTAAAATATATCTTAAAGGTTTAAATAAATTTTTACCTTTTAGTGAAGTTTTTTCTGTGATATAAGTTTTTAACTCTTCATAATCATTAAAAAATGGTGCGTTTTTTAGACACTCTTGAAGTTTAATAAACTCATCTTCAAAACCTTCACAAGTTGTCTTTGCCCCAAAAATCAAATCGATTTTTTCTTTTATCTCTTTTATTGTGCTTGCTTCCTCTAAGAAAAGTTTTCCAAGTTTTCCAATATCAGCATCTGCAAATCCTAAAATTTTTGATAGCCTCATTTCATCAAGCATTTCTATATGTTTTCTATTTATAAATCTTAATTTATCAATATCAAATTTAGCAGCACTTTTTGAAACATTTTCTATTTTAAACCATAAAATAGCTTCTTCTAAAGTAAAAATTTCTGTAGGAGTTTTATTTCCCATTAACACAAGATAATTTGCTATTGCACTTGGTAAAAATCCTTCCTCAATAAGCCATTTTACAGAACTAGCATCATCTCTTTTAGACATTTTTTTACCAGTAGCTGCATTTAGAATAATTGGTAAATGCACATATTTTATCTCTTTTGTATAACCTAAAGATTCTCTTATATGTATTTGTTTTGGAGTATTTGATACATGATCTTCTCCACGAATTACAATAGAAATATCCATAATCATATCATCAACTGCACAAGCATAGTTATATGTAGGAGTTTTATCTTGTCTTAAAATGATAAAAGAATCCACATCAAATGGAGCATAATCAAAACTACCTTTTAAAAGGTCTATAAATTTTATATTGTGTTCTGGTTTTTTTATTCTTACTGTAAATGGTGCATTTGTATTTAAAACTAATTCATCACTCAATGTTTCACAAAAACCATCATATCTAAAAGGTTTTCCTTCATTTGTAGCTTTTTCTCTTAATTCATCAAGTTTATCATCACTACAAAAACAAGCAAAAGCTTTTTTTTGAGTCATAAGTTGAAGAGCTATTTTTTGATGATATTTTAAAGAATCACTTTGGTGAACAACATTTTTATACTCAATAGAAAAAAGATTTAAAATTTCTAAAATCTCTTTATCTTTACCTTCTATATTTCTTTCCGTATCTGTATCTTCTATTCTAATAACTAAATCTTCATTTATTTGTTTTGATACAATATAGTTAAAAATGGCAACTCTTAAGTTACCAATATGCATATCACCTGTTGGACTTGGGGCAAATCTTAACAAAATTACTTCCTTACAATTGAAAATGTTAAATTATTTATTTCATTATGAGATTTAATATAATCATTTAAATCTTTTAGTGTTAGATTTTGGATTTTTTCTAACTCTTTTTTTGCATAATCTTGTTCTAAACCTCTATAATAGAGT
>JBBITK010000185.1:0-2244 GCA_037440805.1 Arcobacter sp.
TATTTTCCCAAGATTATTTACCCCTGATACAACTAAACCACTATCATTTTGCACTCTAGCTCTAAAATCCAATTTCGCAAAACTATCCAAAACATTTGTAAGTTTATTTATATCTGTGCAAACTTTTGTTGATATAACATCAATCATTGCATTGAAATCTTGTTTTAACTCTTCTAAATTTTGATTTTCAGTTGAAGATGAAATCTTAGTTGATAAATTTCCATCTTTTACCTTAGAAACTATAGTTTTTACCTCTTCTATTAATCTATTATCTTGAACGATTAATTTTTCTGTTTTTTGAATATTAGAGTTGATTATAGTTGCCATTTGCCCAAATTCGTCTTTTGAATCAATAGCAATTTTCTCTGCTTTATTTTGTTCTTTACTTAAAAATGCAAAAAATGAAACTAATCCATTTTTAAATTTCTCTAATTTTCCAGAGATATCTGAGATTATTAAATATGAGAAAAACAACATCAATGAAACAGCCAAAACAATAGTAATAATAGTTACTATTTTACTAGTTTGGTAAATATCAGAAGATATTACTACCTCTTCCTTTGCCACATCAAGTTGTAATTGGATTAACTCGGTGATTTTTCCACCTATTGGGTCTATTTTTGGATATAAATCTTCTATAGTGATTTTAGTCAAAGACTCAATATCTTTATTTCTACAAGCATCTTTGATTTTTTTTGTAATTTCATCGCCTTCATACATCAAAGGTTGAACCTCTTTTGCTAGTTGAGCCTCTTTGACTGTCAAAGTTGTTGCCATATACTTTTCCCAAGTATCTTTTATCTTTGTTTCAGCACCGCTTAGGTTATCCATACATTTTTGGAAATCAAAATTTCCATTTCTTGTTTGATGTGTTGTATCAACAATATTAACTGCATACTCATCTGCTATAATCTTTAATTGCTCCAAAGGAACAACCCTATCGTTATAAACAGTAGTTAATCCTGCATTTACCCTTTGTAATTGAACTATTCCAAGTACTCCTAAAAAAACAAGCCCCACCATAGCAATCGCAATTAATATAGATAGCTTTGATTTTGTTTTTATATTCCCAACCATCGAACCTTCTCCTAATTCAAAATCTAATTAAATAACAAAATTTAATATGCGGATTCTATCGAAATAATAAAATGCAAAATAAAAACAACTTGTATAAAAATTAAACAATTATCAAAGATTACTACTAATTATTTAGTTATTTATTTATTATTTCTGCTAAAAATATCATTTTGTGTATAAAAAATGTACAAAATTTTAGTAGTATTTTTCTGAAAATAGAAATAAAATATCATTTATAATTGGATGAAAATAAGAATAATTTTCAAACATTTTGTAAAATAACTTGAAATAATAACTTTGTGGGAGCTTTTGAAAATGAACAGAGAAATAAAAATGCCTAAAGATATGATTATCGTTTCTGAAACTGATGTTAAAGGAAATATTGTTTACGCCAATGAAGATTTTTGTAAGATAGCTGGTTTTGATTTATCAGAATTAATTGGTAAACCACATAATGTTGTAAGACATTCTGATATGCCTAGACCTGCATTTGAAGATTTATGGAAAACTATAAGAAGTGGTAAAATTTGGAAAGGTATTGTTAAAAATAGAACAAAAGATGGAGATTATTATTGGGTTAATGCTACTGCATATACTTCAAAAACACCTGAGGGTTCAACTAGATATGTTTCTGTAAGGGTTAAACCTACTGATGAAGAAGTTGCTTTTGCTAAAAATTTATATGCCACATTAATCTAATAAGGATAAAAAATGTTTTTTTTCAACAAAGACAATGAGATAATGGAAATATTGGATTCCATAGAACTATTTTTAAAAAATGAAACCAATTCCATACCTCAATTTGATCTTAAATTAAAAGGTAGAAACAAAGAGATAAAAGAGAAATTAGACTCTATTTCAAAAATTCTAAATCAAAGAAATGATGAAGAGTTACTTATCTATGGAGAACTAATGTTGGTTTCAGAAAAATTACAAAATGGAAATTTCTCTGATAAAATCTTTCATACAAATACTTCAAATATTAAACTAAATTATATTGCAAAAACTTTCAATTTATTAATTGATAACATAAACAGAACTATTCACGAAATCCTAGAAATCCTAGAGAGTTATTGTAATTTTGACTACACAAAAACACTAAATGAAAATACTGCACAAAATGATTTTAAACAACTTTACGGAGGAATAAACTCTTTAAAATCTGCC
>JBBITK010000186.1:0-2150 GCA_037440805.1 Arcobacter sp.
AACAGGCTCAAAGAGATAAAGCCCAAACTTGCT
Organism: Arcobacter sp.; assembly: GCA_037440805.1. Classification (GTDB taxonomy): domain Bacteria; phylum Campylobacterota; class Campylobacteria; order Campylobacterales; family Arcobacteraceae; genus Aliarcobacter. The sequence continues at coordinate 34 of JBBITK010000186.1, forward strand.
AATTTTCTCATTTTATTATCCTTTATGAAGAAACTATATTATTTTATCAAAAAAACTTTTATTTAATTTTAATTTTTAACTATATAAATATGTAAATAATACATCATTTTATGGGTATTTATATGATATTTTATATATCATATAACTTAATTATTATTTGATTTATAACATTATTTTACTGATTTGGAATAGTTATTATAAATTCAACACCATAATTTTTCTCACTTTTAACTTGCAAAGAACCCTTTAATTTTTGATAAATTAAATTGTAAACAATATTTAATCCAAGACCTGTTCCACCTGCATTTCTTTTAGTTGTTACAAAAGGTTCAAAAATTTTGTCCTTAATATCTTCATTTATTCCAACTCCATTATCTTTATATGTTAGTAATAACTTATTTGCTCTTTTTTCAATTTTGATTGTAATCTTTGGTTCGCCTTCAAAATTATCAAATCCATGTAAAATGGAATTTTGAATAAAATTATTGAAAATTTGAGCAATAGCACCTGGAGAATTTTTTATTTCTACAACTTCATCTTTACAAATAATTTCAGTTTTTGCAGATATAACTTTTAATTTATTGGCATTTGTTAAAATAATCTCTTGAATATAATTTTTTATATCAAATATTCTTATATCATCTGTTGCTTGATCCACAGAAATTTGTTTGAAACTTTTTATTAAATTTGAAGCATATTCTAAAGTTTTTTGCAAAACTTTTGAAGTTTGATTTAGAATTTCCAATTTATTTTCCATTGTAGAACGCTTTAGTGTTCCATTTGCTAGATTTTCCAAAAGTTCATTAGTCTCTTTTGATATTATGGTGCTACTTGTTAGTGCATTTCCCAAAGGGGTATTTACTTCATGTGCTACACCACTTACCAAATTTCCTAAAGCTGACATTTTTTCAGATTCAATTAATTGTTGTTGAGTATTTTTAAGATTTTCCAAACTATCTTGTAACTCTTTTGTTCTTAAATTTATCTGCTCTTCCAAATCATTTGTGAGGTGTAAAGTATCTTTTAATAGTGTATTAAAAGCTCTATATAGTATTCCTATTTCATTTTTTGATCTTATTTTTACTCTTTTTTTGTAGTCTTTTGTGTTTGCTATCTCTTCTGCTGTTTTTGCCAAAGATAAAATAGGTTTTAATAAATAATTACCTAAGAATAGAGATATAAAATATATTATTACTATTAAAATAGTTGCAAAAGTTAAGATTTTTATGAATAATTGTTTGGTTAAATCATTAATTATTTGAGTTGATTTTTCCATATAAAGTGTTCCATAAATCTGATTTTTATGCTGAATTGGAACTGAAATTTTTAAAATTCCATTATCAAAAAATCTATTTACATCTTCTATATTTACATCAGTGTAGCTTGTATTAGCTGGTATTTCTAAGTTTCTTGGATTATATCTAGCAAAGATATTTTTATCGGAATTAAGAACAATTACTTGCAAAATATCTCTGTTATTAGTTAGTTTGTTAAGATTATCTCTCATTCCATCTGTATCCATAAAAACCAAAGCAGAAACACTAAAATCAGCTAAAAGATTTGCTTGAATTATAGAATTTTGAACAAAACTACTTTTTTGTTGAAGAATATTTGTGTTAAAGTTGAAATAAGTTACTACAACAGTAATCAAAAAACCAATAATTATAAAAGTTGAAACAAGTTGAGTTTTTATTGATATAAAAAATCTCTTTTTCATGGTTGATTACTTTTATCAACTATTTTTGCAAGTTTTAATAACTGGTAACTAGCTTTTAAATGACTTCCCTCTAGTAAATCCTTATTTACCATAAATTTAATTTTTTTGTCTTCAAAATAAAAAGATATATGAGCCAAATTATTTACATCATTTGGAGAATCACTTATTATTAAAATAGGAGACTTATTGATTTTTTTAATAGCTGATTCAAAACTTGATGGAATATCTTGAGGAAAATATATTAAATCTAAACTTGAAAGGGAAGAATCATTTTCATTTTTGATATTTTTTACACTAACTGGTAAATTTTGAATCTCTTTATCTTTATATAGACTATCCATACTTTTAATAATTTCATTATTTTGATAAACACCTATTTTAAAACTATTTTTAAGATTTG
>JBBITK010000187.1:0-221 GCA_037440805.1 Arcobacter sp.
TTAAATATGATACCTGTTCCTGATAAATATCTTTCTAAAATAGATATGCAATACATAAAGGAGCAAGATTTAGAATATTATAACTTATTAACTAACCAATTAATTTTTATTAGGCAAGAAAATCAAAGAATCGTAAATAAAGCCCAAAAAGTATATAAAAATGCTGTGATAAAAAAAGTTTCATTTTTTGAATCAATGTGTGTAGATTATTTAGCATTGGA
>JBBITK010000187.1:294-2133 GCA_037440805.1 Arcobacter sp.
CTTTGTAATTGTCTATCTTAGTTAATTAGATGTTTACTATTATTTCTATATTAATATATAGCTAAAATTAATAAAATAGAAGTCATTAGCTGAATTACTTATGAATCAAAATAAATTTTATATACAAAATGTCATTTTTGAGTACGCTCTAAATAAACAAAAATAGTCCTCTTATTAAAATAAGAGGACTATTTTTGTTTAAAATTATTCAAGACCATTCGCTTTCTAACATACTCATTTGCCATAAATTATAATATTCTCCATTTAATTTTCTAAAGTCTCTTTTTTCTCCTTCTTTTATAAATCCAATCTTTTTGTAACTTTTAATAGCTGATTTATTAAAGGCAAAAACACCTAATTCAATTCTGTGTAGTCCCAAATCTTCAAAAGCCTTTTTCAATAATTTCTTTATTATTTTAGGGCCTAATCCTTGGCCACGCATTTGCGGATCACCTACTAAAACTTTACTTAACGTGGCGGAACAATTTTTAAAATCTATATTATTTAAAGCAATATGACCTATAATTTTTTTTGAATTATTTTCTTCAATGATAACTTTATAAATTATTTTACTAGAATTTTCTTTATTTGTGTCTTTAATATATTCCTTTAATTGTTCTTCATCTAGGGGATAATTAAAATCTGTACCTGCCCATTTGACTAAAAGTTCAGGAGAGTTTATCCAGTTTATTAATAAATCAAAATCTTTCTCCTCAAAATATTCAAACTTAATCAATAAATTACTCCTTAAATAATAGGTTATTAACTATAAAAATTCAGTGAATGTTGCAATATAAACAACCACTACAATTTTTTGATACTTTCTTCATCAACTTTCTATCTTAAATTTTCGATTTTTTATAAAGCGTTTTGTATTATCTAAATAACTCTTTACAATTTACTGATTTTTAAGCTTTTGCTAATAGATTTATGCAACTTTAATATTATAAGTAAATCTATGCACTTCATCATTAAATTTAAATTCTGCCCAAATTTTATACATCCCTTTTTTAGGAAAATGAGCATAAAGGTTGTAGAATCAGGTGATTCTGGGTGAACATGAATATAATCAGTTAATTGCTCATCAAATATAATCACATGTCCTAAAGCTCCTAAATAAGGTTGGGGAGTTAATTCTGTATTGAAAGTTAAAGGGACATGTTCATCTTCTTTAGCACTTATAGAATTTAAAGTTACATGAACTCCTTTGTTAACTTTTACCCAATTTTTATCAGAATTTAAAGATGTTGTAGAGGTTATTTTATCTCCAATTTGCAGTTCAATAGGATGAACGGAATACACATGGTTTTTTGGTGTAACATCAACAAAAGCCTGGTAAGTTCCTGGCTCTAATTGTTGGTTAATTATAAATAAACCTTCATGCTTTTTTTGAGGGTGTAGGTGGTAATATTTCTCCATGTCATTAGATACTAAAACGAAATGCATTTCTTTTTCATGCATAGTATCTAATAATGGGGCATTATTAAATTCATCTTCTAACGTAATTTCTATATTACCATCTCTATATACAACATTTGCTTTAATTTCGGGTTTGTTTGAATGATATTCATGATTATGATTCATATTTTTATCCTCCTTAATTTTTAATAAGGGCATATCATTAAACGATATGCCCAACTATTTAAATTATTTAATTACATCGTAACCTTGATCTTCAATAGCTTCTTTAAAGTCGTTGAAAGCTACTTGATTTTCATCAAATTCAACTTCCACATTCCCATTCGCCAAGCTTACTTCTGAAGATGTTACACCATCTAATCCATTTAATGCTTTTTCAATTGAATGCTTGCAATGGTCACAGCTCATACCTTCTACATT
>JBBITK010000188.1:0-604 GCA_037440805.1 Arcobacter sp.
TTCTATTATATGAATAAGTCCCCAATACAACCATTTTCAATCTATATTTTGAACTAAAAAATTTCTAATTGGAGGAAAATGATATATTCTAATATCTTTTTTATTCTTGAACTCAAAAATCCTATTTTCAAATTCTGCTGCATTATATGGTTTAATTTTATGTATCTCATAATCTAATTCACTAGGAAATCACTGTTGTTTAGTTATCTGTAAAGTATCATTAATTTCTAAGAAACTCCCCATAAATTTAATATTAATATATATTTTATTTTATCTATAAATCTTATATTTACCAAATTTTATATAATTATCTTCAGTTTTTTTCTTTGCAAAACTAAATACTGTTCAAACTAATATTATATTTATTCAAATAAATATAAAAAATCATCCTATTAGATAAGCTAAAAATTCAGGAAAAATTACTATAATTAATCAAAACAATATTAAAAAAATTGCAAATAATTTCATATAAACTTAATTATTTATTATTATTCCTCTTCCCTTATATCTCATCATAAAGAAGTTATTTTTTCCAAGAAATTTGCATACCCTCTTTTTATATATTTTATATTAGTAATTTTTGTTTCTCATTCAACCAATAATG
>JBBITK010000188.1:614-2110 GCA_037440805.1 Arcobacter sp.
TTGCAACTCATGCTCTTAAATCCCAACTAGTAAGAGTTTCTCATGATTTTAAATTTGTTTTTCAAAAAATCATAGCCTCATGAGGATTCATTATAGCAACATGTCATTTTATTTTTTCTATTTCAACTAAGAAATTTAATCTTGATTCAAACATAATTTCATGAATTTTTGAAATTCACTCAGCTTGCGTCATCAAAATTGAAAATGGTGATTGTAAATCTGTTGGAAAACCAGGAAAGATATTTGTTTGAATTGAAACTGCTTTAATAGAATTAGCTCTCCATACTCTTACTTTATCATCTCACATATCTTCAATTCTAACTCATGCTTCTTTCAATTTTTCTATAAATGCATACAAATCTTTTATTCTAGCATTTTCAATATCTATATATTCCCTAGCAAGTAATGCTCAAATAATCATAAAAGTCCCTGCTTCAATATAATCTGAAACAACTTCAAATCAAATGTTACTATTTAAATTTGCAACTCAATTAATAATAATACTATGATCATAATCAACAAAAATATCTGCTCAAGCTAATTTTAAAAAATCTATAAGATTAGTAACATGAGGTTCTATTGCAGCAAGTTTAATAGTTGTTTTTCACTCTCTTAACACATTTGCAATAATTAAATTTTCTGTTGAAGTAACAGAAAATCAAGCATTGATTATTTTTTCTCCATAAATTTTATTTCATGATATCTCTATTGCACAATTATCAATTAAATTATAATCGTATCCGATTACCTTTAATCATTCTAAATGTGAGGAAATTGATCTTTTTCAGATACTACAACCTCCTGGTTCTGGAATTGAAATCTTGTTAAAAAATTGTAATATTGGTGCTAACAATAATATGCTAGCTCTAATTTCTTTTATTCTATGAGCTTCAAAGTTATCTAAACTTAAGTTTGTTGTATCTAAAAATAATGTATCATCTAAAAAATTATATGTCACTCATAAAGATGACATTATTTCTAACATTGTATTAACATCTCATATATTTGGTACATTTTTTAAAACTACTTTTCATCTAATCAATATTGAAGCAGCTAAAAGTGGTAAACAAGCATTTTTTGATCAGCTTATCTTTACATTTCATGATAATTTTTTTCATCAATTTACAATAAACATAATGTAACAATTAATAATTAATAATGAATAATTAATAATTATAGATAAATACAATTTTAATTCAAAATCAAAATAATGTTTATAGTTAGTTATTCACTAATTATTACTCGAGTTCCATAACAACTTCTTCAAGGATATCTTTTACAACAGTTTTTTCATCATAAAATATTTTATGAGCTACAAAAATAATAGATAACAAGTTAATATTATCAGTTCCTATCTTTTCAATTTCATTTTTATCCAAAGAAAAATCTGGAGAAACCAATTCTATTTCCTTTACAAACTTAATATTATTAGATACAAAATCAATACTTTTTATAAAACTTTTTATAAAATTACATCTTCATCATCATCAAGTAAT
>JBBITK010000189.1:0-2025 GCA_037440805.1 Arcobacter sp.
AATATAAGCCAAAAAACCAGATTGGATATCAACACCATTTTCTTGCATAAGTTTTACTTTTCCAGAGACTGTAAACTCTCCCGTTTCAATAGCTTTGGACATGGCTTTGTTTCTAGTTTTTTCAGAATACATATCGTAACCAAAGGCTCTTTTATTTCTATTATTGAATGGCTCCAAATAGATTATAGAACTATAAATCTCTCTTTTTCCAATGGGTTGTATATGATAATCTGGGAACCCCTCTTTTTTTACTTCTAAAATATGATTTTCTATATCTTCAGGTTTTATCATCAAACTAAAACCTATACCTTGAATACCTGGGTAGTTTTTATCTAATTTAAGTTCTTCTACAAATTTTTTCCAATTTTGTCTAGTGATTTTTTCAGTAGTATAAAACTTTGCAACCCCAGATAATAAAACTTGTTGATATGCTTTCATTCTCTCTTCAATTAATAAAACAGTTTTATTTGAATTATTGGAAAAAATTATTTTTTGATTTTCTAGTGACTTTTGATATGTGAAATAACTTATAAATAGAGTAAATAAAATCATTATAATCAGAGTTAATATTGATGTTTTGCTAAACAAGAATGTTTTTGGAGATATGGTACTACTCATACTCTTTCCTTATATAATTTAGGACTACGAAATTATTTTAACAAATTTAAACAAAAAGTTCTTCAAAAAAAGTATAAATAAAAAACAATAATTACTTGAAGCTTTGGGCTAGATTTCCAATAATCAAAGTCCAACCATCAATTACTATGAAAAAAATGATTTTAATAGGTAAGGAAATCATAACGGGCGGAAGCATCATCATCCCTAAACTCATAAGAATTGAAGCTACTATAATATCGATTACCAAAAATGGTAGAAAGATTAAAAAACCTATTTCAAATGCTGTTCTAAGTTCACTTACAATAAAAGCAGGCATAAGAAGTGTTAGGGGAACTGCATCTATATTTTTAGGATTTTGCTCTTTTTTTATCCTATAAAAAAGAGCTAAGTCAGACTCTCTAGTATTTTTTATCATAAACTCTTTAAATGGTTTTATTCCTTTTTCAAAGGCCATTTCATATCCAATTTGTTTTTCCATATATGGTTTAACACCATCTTCCCAAGCTTTTTTTGCATAGGGTTCCATGATAAACATTGTTAATATTAGGCTCAATGATACAACTATTTGAGTTGGAGGAGTTTGTTGAAGCCCCATAGCTTGTCTTAAAAGTGAAAAAACAATAATAATTCTTGTAAAAGAAGTTACCATTAGTAGTAAGCTAGGTGCTAAAACAAAAAGAGCAAGAATAATAGCTATATTTATTGTTTTTACAAATTGTTCAGGTTCATTTATTGCAGCAACAGATAGATTTACAATGGGTGCTGTCTCTTCTGCAAAAAGAGAAGTTACAAAAAATAGTAGTAATAAAAAAAGAGTTTTCAAAAAATATCCTATAAAAAATAATTAAAAATGCTACCTAAAAAAGGTTTAAATTAGTATTTAAAAATTTATTGTAAATCTTCAGATTTAATATAACCTAATTCATAAAGCTTATCATAAATACTCTGTTACAGTTTTAGTTGAACATGGAGGACATGGTGGAGAAGCAACGGACCTGTTGCTTCTCCACCATGTCCTCCATGTTCAACTAAAACTGTAACAGAGTATTTTGGTTTATTGTAAGGACCATAGGTTGTAAGCCAAGCATGAGATCTTTGATAATATTTTAGCTCACTCTCTTTCATCCTTACTTTTTCCGATTGGGGAATAGTTACAACCTGTGCAGTTCCTGTTTTCCCAGCAATAAGCACTTTACTATTTATAAATTTAGTAGCTGTTCCTTTATCATGGGTTGTAACATCAAGCATACCTTTTCTCATAATATCCAAATGATCTTTTGGTATGCCCAAATCTTTTGGTTCTTCATAATTGGCTTTATAAAAGTGAGGTTTAGGAAGTTTTCCTGTAGCCAAAAATGCTGTATATCTAGCCATTTGTATAGGGGTTACAAGCATATTTCCTTGACC
>JBBITK010000190.1:0-2018 GCA_037440805.1 Arcobacter sp.
TCTTTATGGAAACTTTGAGAAGCTTTTACAATGGCTAAAATACTCTCTTTAGCTTTTTTAACAGCTTTTATAAACTCTTTTGCTGTAACTGCACCATTGTAAGCCTTTAATACTTCAAAAGCTAGATTTTTTTCATCAAGTTTATATTTGATTTCATAGGCTTTTTTTTGTAGTGCTAAAATATCTTTTTGATTTGATAGTTTAAAACCTGTAAAAAGTGGTAAATCATAAGATAGCTTTGTAGTGAAGTTGTTTCTATCTTCTGGATAGTTTAGATTTTTTGGAGCAATATTATATGGATTTGGCATTCCTTCCATAAAATCTTTTGCACCAAAATCATTGAAAGTTGCACTTCTTGAGGCTAATTTTGAACCAAAAACATAACCAGCATGGTTTGTATTGCTTACCTCTTCACTTATAGTTGCTTTTCCATAGGAGATGGAATCAACTATTTTTCCATCCAAATAGCTTTTTTCTATCTCTAATTTTTGATTTTTTAAATCTTTATTATTTTTTAGAGCATAATCTAAAGCATTGGGAAAAGTTATTGTTTGAGAATATAAGTAAGAGTTTAGTAATAAAAATAAATAAAACTTATACATTAAATACCTTAAAATTGATTTTAAGGTATCATTATAACTCAAAAGTCATTAAAAAAATGTTTTTTATTGGGACTATAATTATTAAATATAGTTATATTTAATGGACTTATTTTTATTATAAAAGTTTATTATTAAAAGATAGTTTTACTACCTTTTAATTTAGGATAACTCTATTTCTTCCAGACTCTTTTGCACTATATAGTGCTTCATCTGCAAATTTATAAACATCATCATCGTTTGTGATTTCTTTTGCATTTTTACAAAATAATCCAATGGAGATTGTAACATAAGGACTTGCACTATTTTTTTCATGAATAATTTTGGAATTTTCAATATTTTGTCTAATTATATTTGTAAATTCAAGGGCTTTTTCAATGTTTTCAGTTTTGAATAATATTCCAAACTCTTCTCCCCCAAGTCTAAAACAGTAATCTTCTGCCCTTTGTAAAGAGTTTTTTAGTACTTCTGCAACTCTTTTTAGGGCTTCATCTCCCATTTGATGACCATAAGTATCATTATATTGTTTGAAATGATCCACATCCATTAGTGCAAAACATACCAATTCATCTCTTCTTTTTGCACCTTGAATATATTTTGGAAAAACATTATTAAAATGTCTTCGATTAAAAATATTTGTAAGTCCATCTGTAATTGAGATTTGTTCAATGATTTTTTTGTCTGTTATATCTTCTCTAATAGCTGTGTATCCAATTTTTATTTTATCTTCATTATAATTTGGAGAGATTGTAACTTTTACCCAATACTCTTTTCCATCTTTTCTTATATTTTTTAGTTCGCCTTCCCAAGTTTTGTCATTTAACAACAATTTCCACATATCTTCATAAACTTTTGTTGAAATATCAGGAGACCTTACTATATCGTGAGTTTTACCTATTAATTCCTCTTTTGAATAGCCACTTATATTACAAAATGCTTCAGATACATAGTTTATTTTCCCTTCCAAGTCAGTGGAAGATGTTATTACATTTTTATCTATTAGTTCTATATAATTTCTGATTAATCCCTCTTTTCTCTTTGTCTCTGTAAAATCTTTTACAGTTATTAAAAATCTTTTTTTATCAGGTAATAAAACAATAGATATTATTGTTGGAATCTTTTTTCTATTTTTTGTAATGAAATGAATTTCTATATTTTCTAAAAATTCATTTTTTAATGTGTGTATCAAGGCACTGTTTATTTTTGTAAAATCCTCGCTATCCACAAGTTCCAAAATAGATTTTTCCAGAATTTCATCATTTGAATATTGAATTATTTTTGAAAAAGAGTTATTTAAAAATAGAAATTTTGTACTTAAATCCATTACAAATATTCCATCTTTTGAGTGATTAAAGATAGATTCAAATTTTGCTTTTTTTGATTCCTTTTTCCATTATTGCTAAGGTTTGGTCATAAGTT
>JBBITK010000191.1:0-2010 GCA_037440805.1 Arcobacter sp.
TGCATAGATAAGCTCTATTCCCTTAATAAAGTCTTCTCTATCTTTTGCGTTTTTACTATACTGTTTAAGATACTTGCAATTAGAATTTAGCAACACAATACAGATATAGCAATAAAAGAGTAGTAGATACATAGGTATAATCCGATTTATTTTGTATTCATAATTGAAACTAATAAATATTACAGTCTAATGTTCACATCTCTTTTATCTAAGATACACTCCGTAGAGTAATACCTGTACTGTGTTGCCAATCTTAAAGCTTTTTCAATGGAGTTACCCAACACCCTTATAATGTTACCACGATAAGTTAGTAGCAAAAGTTTTAAGCTTAATAAAATTCATAATTCATTTTATTAAGGAGTATTCACTCATTTCCCCGCAATTAAAGGGATTTTACAACGGCAAATTTTACCGTTTTTTGTAAAGACTAATTATTCTGGATACATTTGTCCTTCATGGAAAGGATGTCTTATCTACCAGTTTAGTTTCACTGAAACTACGCATTAAATTATATAACCAAGTAAAATAATTTAAAACATTCAAAAAAAAATTAAATATTTGAAATGATAAAGAAAAGAAACTTAAATGACTATTAATTTATATTTAAATATTATGTCAATATAATTTAATAAAATATTATCAAGAGTTCAAATGCAGTTTAATAATTATTTTAATCCAGAGAAATTATCCTTACTTATTGAAGAATTGTCAAAAAAATATAATATTAATGATATTGATGTAAGTGATTGTATAAATAAAGCATTATCGGAATGTTATGGATATGAAAGAGTGGTATTTAATAAAGATGGTTCTATTACAGGACTATTAAAAGATAAAGGTAAGCATGTTATTAAACATCATAATATATCTAAAAAGATTTATAATACTTTCCAAAAAAAGCTTTCAGAACAATTTTATTCAAAATCATTTCAAAGAATTGAAAAAAAATTTAAATCTCTTATCCGTATAAATGAAAATATTTTTTATGGAAAAATAGTTGAGGTAAATAATACAGAGTTAAAGGTATCTTTATATGATAAAACTGGTAAGAAAATAAATAACTTCTATGCATTAATTAAGAAAAAATCAAATTTTATTTTTAAAAATGAACTAATCAAAAAACGATATGAACTAGATAAAGGTATGTTAATTTATATTCCTAATCGTGAAAAAATTGAAATGAAAAATGGAATATTTAAGGTAAATGCACTTAGAAAACATCCTGAAATAATTCGATTAAAATTAAATTCTTTATTTAAAGAGATAAAAGAAACTCTTGGTAAAGCATATGGCTATGAAAAACTACTTATAAATCTAAAACAAAAAAAAATAACAATAATTTCAAATCTTTTCTTTTCTGATGTGGTCAAAAATTTTTTGATTGAAGAACTTGAAGAGATTGACGAATTTAAAATTATATTTATTAATAAAAGGGGAAACTGATGTCAGATATATCATTTGTAGTAACAATAAAAGAAGAGAATATATTAAAAATTGAAGAGAATGCAAAAAAACATCAACTTACAGTTGAGAAATATATTGAAAAATTAGTTGATTCAACAATTGATAGGATTAAATTCATTGATGGATATTCTTTTAATTTTAGAAATGAGTCAATTGAATATAAAAACAAAGTAATTAAATTAACAAAGAAAGAATATGCATTTTTTAAATATTTATTAGACAATAGTGATAGATATGTAAGTCTTGAAGAACTTGCAAAGAATGTATGGAAAGATGAAGATACAACAATTTATACAATTAGAAATATTCCTAATAAAATTAGAAGTAAAACTTGTAGAGAGTTAATTAAAAATAAATCATGTTGGGGATATCGTTTAAATATTGTCAATATACTTAATTCAGAGATTTAATTATGAATAGAAGATATTTTTTAAAATCAGTACTATTTGCACCACTTTTAATAAATGCTAAAATCTTAAATAAAATTAACTTTAATATCACAATGTATGGTGATTTAGATGATGATTTAATTATAATAAAATCAAC